>CAYYHA010000203.1:0-7832 GCA_964471535.1 uncultured Myxococcia bacterium
GGGGCGGGACGCTCTGGGGAGCCGGCCGCCCGCAGTACGCGGCCGAGGCCGGGTCCGGGGCGAGGTCGCGGTGCGGTGGAGGCACCTGGGGCCGAGGGCCCCTAGAAGCGACAGGCCTCGACCAGCTTTCTGGGGTCGTGGGCGAGGCCGTCGTTCCAGGCTTCGGCGAGCTGCTGCCCGGGGGCCCGGCGCCGCCGCACCACCGCCTCGAGGGGATCGAGGTAGTGGGTCTCGTCGCGGCCGTTGGCGTCGAGCCGAGCCTGCCGGGCAAGCCCTCGGCGCGAAATCGCCACCAGCGCCTCGGCGTACTCATGGGCAGGCCCATGGGGAAAGCGCGCCGAGAGACCGTCCTTTGCCGCCGCAAGGAGAGCGCGGCGCCGCTGTTCCATCGTCCACTCCTGCACGAGCGCCCATGCCGCGTCCAGGGCCTCCTCGCTGTAGAGGAGGCCCTTCCACAGCGCCGGCAGGGCGCAGTTCATCTCCCGGTCGCAGCAGTCGGCGCTGCGCACCTCGATGAAACCCTTCAGACGCGCCTCGGGAAAGAGGGTGGTGAGGTGGTCGTGCCAGTCGGTGAGGCTGGCCCGGTGGCCCGCCGCACCCTCCTCGAGGAAGCGCCGAAACGGCATGCCGGTCACCACATCGAGGTAGCGACCCCCGCGGCGGATGAAGAACATTGGCACGTCGAGGGCCCACTCCACCCAGTCGCGGTAGCCGAAGTCCTCCCGGAAGACGAAGTCCAAGAGGCCCGTGCGATCCGGATCCACCTCCCGCCAGATGCGCTGCCGCTCACTCGCCCAACCGCTGAGCCGGCCCTCGACCAGGGGGCTGTTGGCGTAGAGTGCGGCGACGATGGGCGCAGCACCCATGGCGACGCGCATCTTCCGAGCCATGTCCCGCTCGCTGCAGTAGTCGAAGTTCGCCTGCACCGTGCCGGTGCGCAGCATCATGTCGAGCGCGCGCCGGCCCCGCGTCGGCAGGTAGCGGCGCATGATCGCGTAGCGGGCCTTGGGCACCCAGGCGATCTCGTCCCGCCGAGCAAAGGGGGTATGACCGAGCCCCAGCCATACGATGCCCAGCTCCTCGCCCACCGCGTGCACCAGCTCCCGGTGGAGGGTCAGCTCCCGGCAGGTCTCATGGTTGTCCGCCAGGACCGCCCCCGAGAGCTCGAGCTGTCCACCCGGTTCCAGGGAGACGTGGGTGCCGTCGTGGGTGAGGGCGACGACCTTCTCCCCTTCGTAGTAGGGCTCGAAACCGAAGCGCTCCACCAGGATGCGGAAGACCGCCTCGATGCTCACCGGACCCGAGTAGGGCAGAGGTCGGAGGTCCTCGGTGAGCAGCCCGAACTTCTCGTGCTCCATTCCCACCCGTGTCGCATCGGGGGGAACCTCGGCCTCGCGGAAGATCGAGACGAGCGCGTCGACGTCCTCGATGGGGGGGGCGTCTTCGTCACGGACGTCCAGCGACATGGCCGCACCTTCCCATGCCCCCCATCCCCGGCGGAAGACGCCCGGGCGATTCGCTCCGGGCACGCCGGTTGCCGGAGAGGAAGACACAGTGATAACTGACCGCACCGTGCCCACGCACAGCGACAGCGGCGGCGTGCCGCCCTCCGCGGCTCCGGGGGCCGTCGCCCCGCGGGGCGCCGCCACCGAACGCACTGCGCTGGTCGCCGGCGCCGACCCCCGAGCCGGGGGGCCGCTGCGGCGCCTCCTGCAGGGCTTCGCCTACCCCTTCCGCGGCTTTCGGGCCCTCTTCCGTCACGGCCGGCTCCTCACCTTCGCCATCCTTCCTTCGCTCATCGCGCTGGTCCTCCTGGTCATTCTCTTCGTCGTGCTCGTCGGTTACGCCGACGACCTGACCCAGCTCATCTGGGCGAAGCCGGAGGAATGGTACCTGCAGATCCTCTGGTACCCGCTGCTCGCGCTCGTCTTCGCCCTGTCCTTCGTGGTCGGCGCGGTCACCCTCCCGGGCCTCGTCGCCGCCCCACTCCTCGACGCTCTCTCCGAGCGGACGGAAGCCATCTACCTCGAATCCGTGGACGAGAAGCTGAAGCTCTCCACCCTCGCCCGGGATACGGGGCGGGTGCTGATCGAGGAGGTGGTGAAGATCGCCATCCTGCTGGGAGGGCACGCCGTATTGCTCCTCCTCCTCCTGATTCCAGTGGTTGGCGCTGTGGTCTACCCGGTCGTCTCGTGGCTGTGGACGGTGGTGTGGCTGGCGGTGGACAAGCTGCACATCCCCATGAGCCGCCGCCGTTATGACCTCGATCTGCTCCTGGGACTGGTCCGCAGCAACATGAGCCTCGCCATCGGATTCGGGGCTGCGGTCTTCCTCATCCTGATGGTGCCGGTCTTGAACTTCATGTTCGAGCCGGTGGGCGTCGTCGGCGGCACGCTGCTCTACACCGATCTCAGGAAGGTGGGGGCGCTGCCACCGCCGCCTGGCGAGGCCGCGGGAGCACCGGCGCCGTCATGATTCCCATGCTCTTCATCATGGATGGACCCGAGCGGATCCATCCGAAGCGCGACACCACCTTCGCCTTCATGCGCGAGGCGCAGGCCCGGGGCCACCGCATCGCCCACACCCGGCGCGAGTGGATCTGGTACCAGGGCGGGCGCACCCACTGCCGGTGGCTCGCCTGCCAGGTCACGGACCGGGATCCGCCGGCACACTTCGATCTGGGCGAGGCCCACGAGGGGCCCATCGAGGAGCACCGAGTCGTCTTCGTACGCACCGATCCGCCCTTCGACATGGAGTATGTGAAGCTCACCTGGCTCCTCGACGTGGTGGATCGCTCGAAGACGCTCATCATCAACGAGCCCGCTGGCATTCGCGCGGCGAGTGAGAAGCTCTACACCCTGCACTTTCCCGAGTTGACCCCGCGCACCCTCGTGACGCGCGACCCCAAGCGTCTCGAGTCGTTCCTAGACGACTGTGGCGGCACCATGGTGATCAAGCCTGTCGATCTGATGGGCGGGTACGGCGTCTTCATCGTGCGGCGGGAGGACCCCAACCGCGGTGCTCTGATCGAGACGAGCACCCGGGACGGGCGCGATCTCATCGTGGCACAGGAGTACCTGCCGGAGGCGAAGGAGGGTGACAAGCGGATCATCCTCCTCGAGGGTGAACCCGTCGGAGCGGTGCTGCGCGTACCGGGCGCAGGAGACCATCGGGGCAACATCCACGTCGGAGCGAAGACCGTCGCCGCCGAGATCACGCGGCGCGACCGGGAGATCGCAGCCGCCCTCGCCCCGGCGCTCGAGCGCGACGGCCTCTACTTCGTGGGCATCGACGTGATCGGGGGCCGCCTCACCGAGGTGAACGTGACCAGCCCCACCGGCGTGCAGGAGATCGCCCGGCTCTCTGGCGTCGACCTGGCCGCCAAGGTGATCGACTTCGCAGAGCGCCGAGCGCCCCCGGGGCGCTAGGCTCATAGGCCGCCACCAACGCCGGCGCGGCCGAAGCCAGCCGCGACGGAGGCTACCTACTGGGGCGCGCCGCAGCGCAGCCAGAGTCCGAGGCGCGCCCGGTCCGCCTCCGAAGGGTAGGGCGGATCCTTGGGCATCGTGTAGGGCGCGTCCACGGTGCTCGAGAGGATGAGGTTCTTGCTCGCCACCACCGCATCGTAGCTGGCATAGCCGGCGTGACAGCCGGTGCAGTACTGCTGCAAGAAGGGGTTGGCGAAGCCCTCCCAGGTATCGCCGCCCAGGTCGCAGGGCGCGCAGGTCTCCTCCTGGCACACGTAGCCCGCGCCACACTCGGCGTCCGCGGTGCATGTGCCCCCTTCAGGGAGACAGGTCCCGTCGACACAGGCGTAACCACTTCCGCACTCCCCATCCACGGTGCACTCGGGCCCCGCACCGGCGGTGCAGACGCCGTCCTGGCACAGGTAGCCCACGTCGCAGTCGCCGTCCTGCAGGCAGCTGGCTGGCTCGACCGGTGTGCCTTCGGGACAGGGCGAGCCATTGCGAGGCACACAGTTGAAGCCGAAGGATCGGATCCCCTCCCGGATCTCCTTGCACTCGTAGCCGGTGGGACAGGGCACCTCCGAGCAGTCGAGGCCGCAGAAGCGCGCCCCGGTGCCCGGGCTGCGCAGGCAGAGGTTGTTCACGTTGGGGCCGCACTCGCCGGTGCGCCCGGTGCAGGGCTCGCAGAGGGGGGCCGGCCGCTCCGCCGGAATGGGCCGGCAGCGTCCCTTGTCGCAGTAGCGACCGAGGGGGCAGTCGAAGTCGAAGTCGCACTCGCCCCCGAAGGCCAGGCACACGCCACCCTTGCACTCGCTCCCTTCGGGACAGGGCGTGACCGCGTTGCAGGGTGGGACACAGCCCCCCTGTACGCAGACGAAGTCCGAGATGCAGTCGGCGTTCGTCTCACAGAGTCGGCCCGGCAGCTCCGTGTTGATGTTCTGCCCGGTGTTGTTGCAGGCACAAAGAAGCGCTGCGTTGGCCGCGGCAACGCAGAGGAGCCGAAGCAGCCCGGCCCGGCGAGGGCGCAGGGGCACAGGCGTCGGGGGCGGCACGGCGGAAGGCCGCCGGGTGAACCTGGGCGCAGGGCGCAGGAGCTGCTGCATCGGGTGGGAAACGGGAACGCGACCTCTCGCCGTGCAGCATAGCAGACGGTGCGCCTCGAGGCAGGACGCCGGCAGGGCGCACAGGTGGCTGCGGACCCCGGGGGCGGCACCGGCCGGCACCGCGGCGATCCGCCGTACCGCGATCCGCCGTCGTGCAACCGGTGGTGCAGCGATCTGCCGCACGGCATCGCCTCGCGGCGCCGGCCGTGGTAGCACGCGCCCATGGATGCCCTGGGCGAGCCTCGCATCGGAAGCGACATCGAGAGTCTGTGCCGGCGCTGTGGGGACGTCTGGCACGTGGTGGTCGCGATGGACGGCGCGCGAATCCTGAAGGTGCAGTGCAAGCAGTGCGGGGCGCAGCACCGCTACCGTCCGTCGAAGGGGCCCGATGCCGGGGCAGGCCCCAGGGCGCGCACCCGGACCGGCCGCGCGCGGCGTACCGGGGGCCGGCGGGGGGGCGACGCCGCCTCGGCGCCCGCGCTCGTGCCGCCGAACGGCACGCCGCCCCGGCCGTATCGGGCCACCGAGCGCTACGGAGTCGGTGACTCAGTGGACCACCCCACCTTCGGCCGAGGCGTGGTGCAGGCGGTGCCACGGCCGGGGGTGGTCGAGATCGCCTTCGGCCGCATCCGGAAGCGGCTCGTGCAGGCGAAGTCGAAGTCGGGGCCTACTCCTTCTTAGCCCCTGCGCCCGTCTTGTCTTGGGCGTCCCCCTTCGCCTCGCCCTTGGCGTCGCCGTCCGAGGCCGCGGCCTGCTCCTCGGGCTTGGGTACGAACTCGGCGTCGATGAGGATCTTCACCTTCTTGCCCACCAGCACCCCACCGGTCTCCAGGGCCTGGTTCCAGGTGAGGCCGAAGTCCTCCCGGTTGATCGTCGCCTCCGCATGGAAGCCCCGGGTGGGGGTCTTGGTGAAGGGGTTCTTCTGGACGCCGAGCATCCGCACGTCGAGGGTGACCGGCTTCGTTACGCCCCGAATGGTCAGGTTGCCGGTGACCTTCAGGCGCTTCTTCCCGACCCGGCGCACCTTCGTCGACTCGAAGGTGATGGAGGGATACTTCGCGACGTCGAAGAAGTCGGGGCTCTTCAGGTGCGCGTCGCGCTTTTCCACCCGGGTGTCGATGGAACCAACGTCGATCTTCGCCGTCACCTTCGAGTTCTTGATCCGCTTCTCGTCGAGCTCGAGGGTGGCCTCGAAGTTACGGAACTCCCCGCGCACGGTGGAGATCATCATGTGCTGGATCTCGAAGTGCACGGCGCTGTGCGCAGGGTCGGCCACCCAGGTCTGGGTCTGTGCCCGCGCCCCCGGGGCGATCCCCAACGTGGTCAAGAACATGGCGGCACCCAGCCACCCTCGCATCGCAGACTCACCTCGCATGACAGCCTCCTTCGGCATCTCGGCCGTCGGCGCTGCGGCCGGCGGCTCGTTGCTCACGGACCTCTCGGCCCCTGACACGGGCCCCTGATACTTAGGCCGCCAACTCCTCGGTCTACGGCGGCGGATACTTCGATCGACCGCCACGGGCGTCTGCGGCACGGCCTGGCTGCGCCCACCCGAGCGGCCGATGGGGGCAGCGTAGACGCTTCCACGGTCGACAAAAGGGCGCGTTCGTCGCATCATCGTTTCCAAATGGAAACGCTCGGCCTCGACCCCAGTGATCTCGCTCGAATGGCCGTGTTCGCGCGGGTCGTGGAGACGGGGAGCTTCACCCGAGCGGCCGAGGCGCTGGGGCTGGCGAAGTCCACGGTGAGCAAGCAGGTCGCGCGCCTCGAAGACCGGCTGGGCGCCCGTCTCCTGCAGCGGACCACGCGCCGCGTGGTGCCCACCGACGTGGGCGCGGCCTTCTACGAGCGGTGCCGGCGCATCGTCGCCGAGGCCGAGGAGGCGGAGCAGGCGGTGACGCGCCTGCAGTCGACGCCGCGGGGACTGCTACGCGTCAACGGGCCGGTGAGCTTCGGGACCCGCTACCTCGCCCCCGCCCTGCCGCGGCTCCTCGCCGCCTGCCCCGAACTCGAGATCGACCTCGTCCTCAACGACTGGTACGTGGATCTCGTCACCGAGGGCTACGACGTCGCCGTGCGCATCGGAACCCTCGACGATTCGAGCCTGGTGGCGCGGCGGCTGGCGGAGATGCGCCTCATTCTCGTCGCCTCCCCCGCCTATCTTCAGGCCGCCGGTGTGCCGAGCCACCCCCGGGATCTCGCCGGCCACGCGTGCCTTCGCTACGCCTACCAGCGCACGACCGGCTGGCGGCTCCACGATGCCACGGGCGAGGAGGTGCGCGTCGCCGTGCGCGGGCAGCTCCGGGCCAACAGCGGGGAGGCCCTGCTGCGCGCCGCCCGCGCCGATGCGGGGGTGGTGCTCGTCCCGGAGTTCATGGCCGCCGCGGACCTGGCCGCAGGCCGGCTCGTCCGGGTCCTCCCGGCGTGGACCGGTCCCTTCGGCGCCGTGCACGCGGTCTGGCCCACCTCCCGGCACCTCTCCGCCAAGGTCCGCGCCTTCGTCGACTTCTTGGTAGAGCTCTTCGATCCGCCGCCCTGGCGGGATGCGCCCTCCGGCGACGACGCGCCGGCCGCCGGAGCCTAGGCGAGAGGCTCGAACCCCGTTTCATCTGCCGCGCCCCCGCCGCCGTGCGGGCCCGTGTGGCGCGCGGCCTCTTGCATTCCCGCCGCCACGTCGACCTTGGAGAGCACCCAGGCGCCGGCGGCGAAGAGCACGAGGAGGGAGAGGATGCCCAGGCGCGGGCTCCCCGAGAGCAGCCCCACCACGCCCATGAGCAGCGGGCCGAGCACCGCCGCGAACTTGCCCAGCATGTTGTAGAGGCCGAAGAACTCGGCGCTCTTGTCGGCGGGAACGAGGCGCGCATAGAGGGATCGCGAGAGCGACTGGATGCCCCCCTGCACCAGCCCGATGAGGACGGCCAGCGCATAGAACTCCCACGTCGAGTCCATGAAGTAAGCCCAGGCAGCGACCAGGGCGTAGACGGCGATGGCACCGTAGATCGCACGCCGCGCCCCCCACCGCTCGCCGAGGGGGCCGAAGGCGAGCGCCGCCGGGAAGCCGACGAACTGCACCACCAAGAGGGCGATGATGGGGGTCGATTCGGGCAGGCCCAGGGAGAGGCCGTAGTCCACCGCCATGCGCACCACGGTATCGACGCCGTCGATGTACAGCCAGTAGGCGACGAGGAAGAGGAAGGTTTGGCGGAGCAGGCGCGCATGCCGGAAGGTCGTCGCAAGCTGCCGGAAGCCCTGCCCCACGAGG
>CAYYHA010000204.1:0-7830 GCA_964471535.1 uncultured Myxococcia bacterium
CTCCTGGGTCACCTCGGTCCCCCCGTCGACCTCGATTTCCAGCCCGTCGTCGGCGATCACGAAGGCTCCATCCGAGCCTTCATCCAGCTCGATATCCGCCGCTGCTGCCGAAACGCCGGTATCCACCACGAAGGGATCGGCGGTGGCCGCGGCCGTATCCCCGGCATCGTCCTCGATGAGGAACGCGTCGTCACCGGCATCGACGACGAACTCGTCCCCAAAGTCGTCGGTGTCGGCGACGAGGACCTCGTCCTCTTCGGCCGCGATGACCACCTCTTCATCGGAGGCAGGTACAGCGGGATCGAGGAACGAAACCTGCTCCTGTGCCCCGGCGCCTTCGGGCAGGCCGAGCTCCTGCACGAACCCTTCGACCTCGGGCAGATGGGGCGCCGTGGACCAAAGCTCGCCCAGGAAGGTCCGGGCCCGTTCGGGATCGCTGTCCTTCACCAGTTGGATCAGGGTGACGAGCTCTTGCCCCGCTGCCTCCAGGTTCCCGGCCTGCAAGAAGATCTCCTTGGCCTTCTCGTGGGCGGCCAAGTTCTTGGGATCGATGGCGAAGACCTTCTTGAGATGCTCGATCGCCTTGTCGTGGAGACCGTACTTCACGTAGACGTCGGTCTCGGTGAGCAGCTTCGCCACGTCGGCGCCCCCAGCCGCGGCGGGCGCCGCCGGAGCGGCCGTTGCAGCCGGTGGAGCGGGCGCCGCAGCCATGCGGGCACCGACGCCCGGGGGAGGCCCCGCCGCTGGCGCCATGGCACCGGGTGGCGGCCCGGCGCTCGGCACGGCGGCTGCCTCGGGGCGCTGGCCAAGCGCCGCTTGCGCATCGGGATCCCCCGGTGCCAGCTCCAGGACCTTCTTCCACATGGCCCGCTGCTGGTCGATATCCCCCTGATCGCCATAGATCTTGGCCATCTCCTTGTACACGGAGAGGGTCTTGTTGATCTGGCCCAGGTCCTGGAACGCGCGAGCGAGGAGGTAGAGCGTCTCCGTGTCCTGGGGATTCGCCTTGAAGCAGACCTGCAGCTTGGCGAGCGCCCGCTTCGTATCGCCCTTCGTCAGGTAGATGTTGGCGAGATCGCGGGTCAGAGGAATGTTGGCGGGATCGTGGTAGATGAGGCGCTCGACGACCTTGATGTAATCGTCGATGCGGTTGTGCTCCTTCAGGTAATCGGCGGCCAGCTGGAACTGCTCGATGGCCTCCGCCTTCATATTCTCGCGGGAGTACATCTCCGCGAGCTTGATGCGGCTCGCCACATTGTCCGGGTCGAGGTCGAGCATGCGCTTGAGCGTCTCGAAGCTCGCCGCTGTATTGCCCGTCTGCTCGTAGTAGTTGGCCACGAGCTGGTACTGGGCCATGGCATCCGACATGAGCCCCAGCTGGTGGTACAGCTCCGCCAGCTTCAGGTTGACGTCGACCTGGTTGGGGTTGAGCTTGAGGATCTGCTTGTAGACCGCGACCGCCTTGAGGAAGAAGCCCTGCTGGCTGTAGGCCTCCGCAACGGCCAGGTAGGTCTGCACCGCGGCCGCGGTGTCCCCCTTCTTGGCCTGCAGATCCCCGATCTTCAGGCGCGTCCGGACATCCTTCGGATCCGCCTCGATGACCTTTTGGTACTCGCGGATCGCCTTGTCGAGCTGGCCCTTCTGAACGTACTTCTGGGCATTCTGGATGGCCTTGTTTTTATCCATGCCCAGTCAACGGACCCAACGTCGCGGTACTGCGGGCCACTCGAAGCAAGTTGAGGAAGCGGAGAGGGGACGCAGCCTCGATGCTGCGCCGAAAGGCAAAGGATTTCAACCCTTTGGCACCCAACCATCCAGCCGCGACTGGATCGGGCAGGCGCCGACCGTCGAGTTCTCACGGTAGTGCAATCGCGGAAGGGCCGTCAAGGATCCGCCCCGCTGCGGGTCGGGACCGCTTTCCCTAGTAATATCGAGGAGGTGGCCGCGGCCGCCGAGCCGCTTCAGGCGGCTTCGGCCGCCTGGCTGCCGAGCACCTCTTCGACGGTTCGCGTGTCGTAGCGCCCCTCCACAAAGCCGGGATGGTCGAGGAGCCGGCGGTGGAAGGCAATGTTGGTCTTGATGCCTTCGACGACGAACTCGTCGAGCGCCCGCCGCAGCCGGGCGAGCGCCACCTCCCGATTCTCGGCGTAGACCACCAGCTTGGCGAGCAGCGAATCGTAGTAGGGAAGGACCCGGTACTGCTCGTAGATGGCGCAATCGACTCGGACACCGAACCCCCCAGGCATGTGGAATCCGCTGATGGTGCCGGGCGACGGGGCCCAGGTCTCGGGGTCCTCGGCGTTGATCCGTGCCTCGATGGCGTGCCCCCGAAAGGTGACGTCCTTCTGCCGCCGACCCAGGGCTTCACCTCGGGCCAGCCGGATCTGCTCGCGCACGAGATCGAGCCCCGTCACCATCTCGGTCACTGGGTGTTCCACCTGGATGCGGGTGTTGGTCTCCATGAAGTAGTAGCGGCCCTTCTCGTCGAGCAGGAACTCCACCGTCCCCACCGAGCTGTAGCCGACCTTGCGCAGCGCCTCGACGGTGCGCTCGCCCATCTGCCGACGCTGCTTCGGGGAGAGCGCCGGGGAGGGCGCCTCCTCGACCAGCTTCTGATGGCGGCGCTGAACCGAGCACTCGCGCTCGCCGAGATGGATGAGGTTGCCGTGCTGGTCGCCGATGACCTGAATCTCGATGTGCCGCGGCCGCTCGACGAAGCGCTCGAGGTACATCTCCCCGCTGCCGAACGCCGCCTTCGCCTCGGCACTGGCCGTTTGGAAGGCCGGTGCCACCTCGTCGAGGTGGCGGACGATCTTCATGCCCCTGCCGCCGCCACCCGCGGCCGCTTTGAGAATGACGGGCAGCCCGATCCTCTCCGCCAGTGCCCTCGCCTCCTCCACGGAGGCCAGGGGCCCCTCCGAGCCGGGAAGGAGCGGCAACCCCGCCTCGGCCATGGCCCGGCGGGCCTCGACCTTGTTGCCCATCAGGCGGATCACCTCCGGCGGGGGGCCGATCCAGGTGAGGCCACACGAGGTGACCACCTCGGCGAACTCGGCGTTCTCCGAGAGGAAGCCGTAGCCGGGATGCACGGCATCCGCACCGGTGATCTCCGCCGCCGACATGAGCGCGGGGATGTTGAGGTAGCTGTCCTTGGCCGGAGGCGGACCGATGCACACCGACTCGTCGGCGAAGCGCACGTGCGGGGCCTCGGCGTCGGCGGTGGAGTGCACGGCGACGGTGCGGATGCCCAGCTCACGCGCCGCCCGCACGATCCGCATGGCAATCTCGCCGCGGTTGGCAATGAGAATCTTGGTGATCATCCGGTGGGCTCGATCTCGAAGAGGACCTCTCCGAACTCGACCGCCTGACCGTTCTCCTTGAGGATCGCGACGATGCGGCCAGAGACCTCGGCCTCGATCTCGTTCATGAGCTTCATCGCCTCGATGATGCACAGGGTGTCACCAGGGGAGACGGTCTGGCCCACCTCTACGAAGGGGGGGCTCTCGGGCGACGGCGCTCGGTAGAAGGTGCCGACGAAGGGAGAGGTGACCTGCACGACCCCGGCCCGTGGTGCATCGGACGGTGCTTCCCCATCCCGTGCCGCAGACGCTAGCCCCGCTGCAGCCGGCGGCGGCGCCGCGGCCACGGGCTGCGCCGCTTGCACCACCGGGGCAGAGACGATCTGTGGGGATTCGGGCCCTCTCCGGATCGTCCACCGCTCCTCCCCGCTCCTCCACTCCAGGAAGGAGATGTCGGTCCCCTCGAGGATGGAGACGATCTCCTCCAGCTTCTTGGGATCCATCGCCGCTACCCCACCCGCTCCAGGTACTCACCGGTGCGAGTGTCGATCTTCAGCACGTCCCCCTCGTTGATGAAGAGCGGCACGTTCACGGTGTAGCCGGTCTCGAGGGTGGCGGGCTTCGTCGCCCCCGTCACGGTGTCCCCCTTCACCGCCGGATCGCACTTGACCACCTTCAGCTCTACGGTGTTGGGAAGATCTACGCCGATCACCTTCCCTTCGAAGAAGAGGATGTCGGCCTGGATGTTCTCCTTCAGGAAGTTGACCGCGTTTCCGAGCGTGTCCTTGGTGACGAACGTCTGCTCGTAGGTGCTCGTGTCCATGAAGTAGTACTTGTCGCCCTCGTTGTAGAGGTACTCCATGGTCTTCTCTTCGAGGTCGGGCTTCTCGAACTTCTCGCCGGAGCGGAAGTTCCTCTCCTGTACGTTGCCCGTGATGAGATTGCGCCACTTCGTGCGCACGAAGGCGCCGCCCTTCCCCGGCTTGACGTGCTGGAAGTCGATGATGACGCACGGCTGACCGTCGATCATCAGCTTGAGGTTCTTCCGGAAATCGGTGGTGGACAGCATGGGTTCTCAGGCTCCTTCTCTTCGGGCTGTTTGGGGACCGGGCGTAGCGGCGAGACGAATCGCCGCCTCGAGGCCGAGTTCGTACGACAGCGGACCGAACCCGGCAATCACGCCGGAGGCTCGCCCCGCGGTGATCAGACGCTGCCGGAACGCTTCACGATCGTGGACGTTGGAGAGATGGACCTCCACCACCGGCGTGCCGCGTTGCCGGCAGATCTCCATGGCGTCTCGGATCGCGACGCTGCTGTGGGCGTAGCCCCCTGGATTGATCACCACGGCGTCATGCTCCCCGGACTGAAGCCAGGTGACCAACTCGCCTTCGAGGTTCGTCTGGCGCGTCTCGAGGGCCACACCGCGGGCGCGGGCCACCTCCTGCAAGCGAGCATCGATCTCCTCGAGGGTCTCGCTCCCGTAGAGCGCCGGGTTCCGCGACCCGAGGAGGTTGAGGTTCGGACCATGGAGAACCAGGACCTTCACGTCGGTGGCGGGCTCTAGAGTTCCCCGGCGAGCTTCGGTGCCGTCACACGCAGGACGTATCGGGCCTTCCCGAAGTTGCCCTGTGGTGCGAGCGCGAGAACCACGAAGTACTCGTCGGTGATCAGTCGAAGCACGGTGTTCACCTTTTCGGTGTTCACCGCCAGCTCGACCACGCGTCCCGACTCCAGGACCTCCGCAGCCTGCCGGATCTGCCCGAGGATCGCCGAGTACTCGACGAGCATGGTGTGGATGTCCACGTCGGACGCGGGCGCCCCGCCGGCCTCGACGGTATCGATGGCAATGCCGTCGAAGCCCATCAGGCTCGCCGCCACGGCACCGTCGACTTGCTGGAGCATGCCCTCCAGATGTTCACGAAACCCCATGGCCGATCCGGCTCCTCCGATACGGGCCTCCCTCGCTCCCGGCGAGGTCACTCGAACACGCAGATCCGGCGATTTGGCGCCACCCTAGACGACGGGGCCGGCTCGGCGAGCGCGAGCCGGCCCAACGAACCGCTCGGTGGATTACCGGCCCCCCCAGCCCAAGTCAAGTCGGCAGCGTGCGCCGGCGCCCATCGGACTGCCGGCGTCCACCCAAGAGATCCGCTCCCCCCGCCTCTGCTCGCCCGAAGCGGGCGAGACAGGCCCGGCGGCCCGCGGGATGCCTCCCGAAGGGCTGACGGCCCGGCCGAGCCTAGAAATGGGAGCAGTCGCAGGCCGGCGTGCACAGCCGCGCCTTGCAGTCGTTGCACACGTCCAAGGGCCACGAGAGAACGCTCGAGTCCACTGGCTCCTGGCCCACGGTGTGTCCTTGAATCTGAACGTTCGCAATCACCGTGCGAATGTCGCCGGGGTTCGGCACGAGCTGATCCCGCATCACCTGGGCGATGTTGCGAGGAACGAGTGTGAGGGCCAGCCCACCGGTCTGCTGCGGCGCGATGGTAGTCCCGAGCGCCACCTCCGTCGACAGGTTGGAGAGGATCGCGTCACTGGTCTCGTCGAGACCGCTGTAGGAGATAACGGCGCGCTCCATCACATACGCGTTGGTCTCCAGGCTGAAGTCGGTGGTGCCTCTCTGAGGCAGCTGGTTGGTGATCTTGAACTTCTGCCGGAAGGCCGGCACCTGATCCGGGCCGCCGAAGTAGTTGACATCCAGGAGCCCGGAGGCCGCCAGCTCCGCCGAGTTCGGATCGGCGGTGCAGGTGGTGCTCATGGTCGCCGCGTTGGGGTCCACCTGCCAGGCGATGGCACCGACGAGCACCACCATGCTCTCGTCCGACACGCCGCAGCCCAAGAGGGACGCCAAGGCGGCCGCGACCAACAGCTTCGTCAGCTCTTTCATCTTCCTTCTCCTCGCTCGGTCTCGATGTATTGTCTCAATTCTTCGGGCTCGAGATCCACGATCTCGCAGCCTCCCTGCTCCCGCGGCACCACGAATGCGACCCGCCGACCCGCTGCCTTCTTGTCCATGAGGACACGATCCACCGCTCGATTCAAAATTCCTGCCGGCGGGACGGTGGGCAGCCCGAAGCCCTCGAGGAGGGCCGCAACCCTCTCCGGGAAGCCGGACCGCGCACGACCGAGCGCCACCGCCAGCCGGGCTGCCGCGACGAGCCCCATCGCCACCGCCTCGCCGTGGAGGAGCCGGCCGTAGCCCGACTCGGCTTCCAGGGCATGACCGAGCGTGTGGCCCAAGTTCAGGATCCGCCGAAGCCCCTTT
This sequence comes from uncultured Myxococcia bacterium, assembly GCA_964471535.1. Classification (GTDB taxonomy): domain Bacteria; phylum Myxococcota; class Myxococcia; order SLRQ01; family SLRQ01; genus CAYYHA01. The sequence continues at coordinate 6,565 of CAYYHA010000204.1, forward strand.
TCGCCGGCGTCGGCCTCCACCACCTGCGCCTTCAGTGCGACACAGCGCCGGACGAGTGCTTGTAGGCAGGCCGGATCGCGACGCAGGATGGCGTCCCGTTGCCGCTCTAGGTCGGCGAGCAGCTCGGTTCCCGTCTCGATCCACGCGTACTTGACCACCTCCGCCAAGCCGGCGCGGAACTCTCGGTCCGGGAGCGTACGCAGACTGTCGAGCGCCGCCCAAACGAGCCGGGGCTGGTGGAAGGCACCGATGAGGTTCTTTCCGGTTGGATGATTCACACCGGTCTTGCCACCCACCGCGGCATCGACCATGGCCAGCAGCGTGGTGGGCAGGTGGACCACAGGCACGCCTCGATGAAGGACCGCAGCGACGAACCCGGCGACGTCGCCGGTGACGCCGCCCCCGAGGGAGATCACCGGCGATCCACGCTGCATCCCTGCCGCGAGCAGGGCGTCGATCAACTGGCGGACCGTCTCGAGGGACTTGGCTTCCTCCTGGCCGGGCATCGTGAAGCGGCGAACCGCGTAGCCAGCGCCTTGCAGTGCCGCCTCGGCGCCGGCGGCGTGCTCTGCGGCGTTGGGATCGACAATGAGGGCCACCTGCGCCGCTGCGCCCGCCGGCGGAAGACGCCGCGCGAGCGCATCGCCCAGGCCTCCGTACGAGGGCTCGACGTGGACACGGTAGCCCTCGGCCGGCAGGCGCACCGCCACGGTGGTACGCTCGAAGGCGAGCACTCGCTCTACCACGCGTTCGGCGAGCGCCTCTGGCGGCACCGTTGTCTCGAAGCGGAGGTCGCAGCGTCGATACCAGCGGCCGCGTGCTCGGAGGAGCCCCTGCAGGCGCGCGGTTCGTTCCTCCGATGAAACCGCGCCCAGCAAGGGCCGTTCGCTGCCTCCCGTCCGTGCCGCGAGTACCTCTGCCGGCGCGTCGAGCCACACGGTCGTGGCCCCGGCATCGGCGAGCACCTCCCAGGCCTCGTCCGAGGCGACCGTGCCTCCTCCCGTGGCGACCACCGGAGCGCCATTTCGAGCCAGCAGGCCACGAAATACCTCGAGTTCGCGGCGACGGAAGGTCTCCTCACCGTCGCGTTCGAAGATCTTGCGAACGCTGCATCCGGACATGGCTTCGACCTCACGGTCGGTGTCGTAGGCCGCGGTGCCGAGCACGCGGGCGAGCAGAGGTGCCAGCGTGCTCTTCCCGGCCCCCATCGAGCCGGTGAGGACGACGGGACGTTCGTTTCGTGGTGCTATGGGTGTCAATCAGAGA
>CAYYHA010000205.1:0-7822 GCA_964471535.1 uncultured Myxococcia bacterium
CATCGGTGCTCGCACCGCGCACGTAGAAGTCCTCGTGGTGGGTGTGGCGGGTGAGGTCGACCGCCCGCCCCGCCTCGATGGCCACCGAGTAGAGGTTGCCCACCCCTTCGCAGTCGCTGATGAAGTAGAGGCGCTCGCCCACCCACATCGGGCGGGTGAGGTTTCCCTCGAGTTCGTCCATCCGGCGAAAGGCACCCTCCCCCGTGGGATCGATCCACAGCACGCCCGCGGTCCCCCCGCGGTATCGCTTCCAGCGTGCCGGATCCTTCGTGTTTCGACCGAGCACCACCGCACCGCCGGGTCCTCCGGTCGCAAGCGACAGCGCGGGTCCCAGGTCGAGCCGCTGGGGCTGCACCTCGTCGATTCCGATCTCGTGGATCCACGCACGGTGTCGGAAGGGCTGCCCCGCCGCGGAGACGAAGCGGACCCGACCGGCCTCGCTCCAGCCGATGACCTCGCACGCGTCGCCGAGGTAGGTGAGGCGGCGTACCTCGCCGCCACCGCCCGGCATCAGCCACACCTCACTGCCCCCCTCGTCGGTGCTGGTGAAGGCAATCCAGGCGCCGTCGGGCGAGAGCCGAGGGCCGCGGCACGCCCCGAGGGAAGCGGTGAGCCGGCGGGCGATGCCCCCGCCGGCAGAGACGGCGAAGAGGTCGTCTTCGCTCACGAAGACGAGGGTGTCGCCACAGATCGTGGGATCCCGATAGTAGCCTGCGGTACTCGCCTGCATCGGCGCACCTTTAGCAGCGCCGGGGGCGGGGCCGCCAGCCCCCGCGACCCTGGGGAGCGAAGACCCCGGGTCGCCGCTCCACACCCTTGCGAAAACGCGGACTTAGGCGTGGCCTGCGCCTTGCACAGCCTACGCATCGGGCCCGATGCCCGACCGTCTGCGCGAAAACGGGAGGCCACCACACACGCGCGACGGTGCCGTATCGGGTCCTTTTTCTATTGTAGCGCAGTGGCGCCCCTTTGGGGGTGGCTTCGCTGCGGCTCTCGCATCCACCCGCGGACGGCGGCAAGCCGGCGGCCTACTGCGTCACATAGAAGAAGGCGAGGCACATCTCGTCGTGCGTCCCTTCCCCAAAGGTGACGATGCGATCGGTCGGATTGTCCCAGGTGCACTCGATCCGCACCTTCGAGTGGGGGGGAAGCTCGATGCCGACGTCGGTGTCGTACATGTAGAGCTGCTGCCAGTTGAAGTCCCAGCGGGGAATGTCGATGAGGCACAGCTCCTCGCCGCCGGGCAGCTCGGCCTGAATCCGAATGGAGCGGCCGAGCTGGTGCATGTGCGGCAGGACCCCCCACAGCCGCAAGGGGGTGTTGCCGGTGTCCTGATCGAAGGCATACGTGTAGCCCTCGGCGCCTGAAGGGATGGCGAAGCCGAAGTTGAGCACGATGGGGAGCTGTGCCGGCTTCGACACCGGCGTCTTCGCGAACTGCAGCTTCAGGCGGGTGCGATCGGGCACGGGATCGGTGGCATCGAAGTTGTAGTGCACCTGCATCGCGATGACCTCGTTGGGCTCGAGGCGGATGCCCGTGCCGGCGGGGTACTCGATGGCGGGTTGGCCCGGCACCCAGACCCCGAGCACCTCGAAGCTTCCGTTCACCCCCGAGTCGCCGTAGCAGGTCCACCCCGGCCCGGGCGTCTCGGCGTCCTTCTTTTGTGCGGCCTCGCGGTCGACGATGAAGAGGACCACGTGGTGCACCATGGCAGCCACCCCGGGGACCACATCGAGGCCGATGACGTCGGCCGGGACGGTGAGACCGGGATCGACCACCAGACAGTGGTAGTCGTCACGCTTCGACTGCGCATTGGGCGTGTAGTCGACGCCGGCATCCAACTCTGCGTCCACCCAGTCGAGACCGGGCAGGTCCTCAGGGGGCGGCGGTGCATCGGCGGGGTCGCCCTCGGGCGCTCCCTGCTCGGCCCAGGCGCGGAAGACGGCGATCGCGTCTGCATCGATGCGCCGCTCGCGCCGGAAGCTGCCGCATCCGGGCGCCGGCAGCCAAGGGGGCATGACGCCCCGTTCCACCGCCGACGCCATCGAGGCGGCAAACGGCACCGCGTCCTCGTAGCGGTCGAGCGAGAAGGGCCCGATGCCTCCCGTCGTGTGACAGGTCTGGCACTCGGTCTGCACGATGGGCAAGACGTCCCGGTACCAGGTCACCGGGGGCCCGCCGTCGCCACCTCCGCCGTCGAGCCCCCCGCCGGTCCCGCCATCGGGCAGGCCGGTCTCAGCGACGGGACATCCAAGCACACAGGCCGCCAAAGCGGGCGCCAACCACCGAAGCGCTCTCATCGGGCTCCTCCCATGGGTGCATGCATCCTAACAGAGACGGACACGGCACCCGCCATGGGGCGGCAAGCTTCGTAAGGCCGCGGCAGCCGGCCCGTTGACCCCTTGGGGGGCTGCGGTCTACCGTCTGCCGCCCCGAGCGGGGCCGAGCAGGCCCGCTCGGCCGAAGGAGGTACAGCCGTGAGCGAGATCCGCCGGACGCAGCTGTTCATCGACGGAGAGTGGGTGGACGCGGAGGGGGGTGCGACCCTCGAGGACATCGACCCTGCGACCGAGGAGGTCATCGCCCGGGTGGCCAAGGCCTCCCGCGCCGACGCCGAGCGCGCGGTGGCTGCGGCGCGCCGTGCCTTCGACGACGGCCGCTGGAGCGGCCTGGATGCGGGAAAGCGGGCCCGCGTGCTGTGGAAGATCGCCGAGGGCATCGAGGCCCGCCTCGGTGCACTCGCGGCGCTGGAGACGAAGGATACGGGTAAGACGCTCTTCGACTCGGGGAAGATCGAGATCCCCTTTGCGGCCGAGCTCTTCCGCTACTACGCCGGCTGGGCCACGAAGATCCACGGCACGACGCGCACCAACAAACCAGGCGCCTTCCTCTACACCCTGCGCCAGCCGGTGGGCGTCGTCGGCGCCATCGTGCCGTGGAACTTTCCCCTCCTGATGGCCACCTGGAAGGTGGCGCCGGCGCTGGCTGCCGGCTGCACGGTCGTCCTCAAGCCCTCGGAGCTGACGCCCCTGACCGCCCTGGCCCTGGCCGAGATCGCCCAGGAGGCCGGCCTGCCCGACGGGGTCCTCAACGTCGTCCCAGGTCCTGGCGCCGAGGCGGGGCAGGCGCTCGTCGACTCGCCCCTCGTGGACAAGATCGCGTTTACCGGCTCGACGGCGGTGGGGCGACGGCTGATGCAGGGCGCTGCGGAGACGATGAAGCGCATCAGCCTCGAACTCGGCGGCAAGAGCGCCAACATCGTCTTCGAGGACGCCGACCCCAAGGGCGCGATTCGAGCCGCCCTCACCGGCATCTTCTACAACAAGGGTGAGGTGTGTGCCGCCGGGTCGCGCCTCCTCGTCCACCGCTCCCGCTACGACGAGGTGGCCGAGAAGGTGGCGGAGAAGGCCGCATCGTTGAAGGTGGGGGACCCGACGGCCAAGGACACACGAATGGGTCCCGTCGTCTCCCGCACGCAGCTCGAGAAGGTCCTCTCCTACATCGAAGCGGGCAAGGCCGAGGGCGCCAAGCTCCTCGCCGGCGGCGCGCGGGCCGACGTGGGAGGACGCGGGTTCTACGTGCAGCCCACCGTCTTCGGCGAGGTGAAGAACGAGATGCGGATCGCACGGGAGGAGATCTTCGGCCCGGTGCTGGCCATCGTGCCCTTCGAGGACGAGGCGGAGGCCATCGCGCTCGCAAACGACAACCCCTACGGCCTCGCGGCCGCCGTGCACACCCGAGACGTGGCGCGCGCCCACCGGGTGGCGGCGGCCCTGCAGGCCGGAACGGTGTGGGTGAACACCTACAACCTCTACGACCCGGATCTGCCCTTCGGCGGCTTCAAAGAGTCCGGCTTCGGTCGGGACCTCGGTGCCGAAGCCCTCGATGGTTACCTGGAGACGAAGAGCGTCTGGGTGGACCTCGGCTGAGGGCCCGCGCCCAGGCCTGTGCCGGTATCTCGCGCGAGAGGGGAACGACGATGACGACACGACTGGTGGAGACGGAGAAAGACGGCCCGGTGGCGGTGATCACCCTCTGCAATCCGCCGGCGAACACCTACAGCTACGAGATGATGCGGCAGCTCGACGAGGCCATCCTCGCGGCCCGCTTCGATCCCGAGGTGCACGCCCTCGTCGTCACCGGCCTTGGTGAGAAGTTCTTCTGCGCCGGAGCCGACATTGGGATGCTGCAATCCTCGGATCCCACCTACAAGTACTACTTCTGCCTGCATGCCAACGAGACGATGCTCCGGCTGGAGCAGACGCCGAAGATCGTGATCGCAGCGATCAACGGGCACTGCGTGGGCGGGGGGCTGGAGATCGCACTCGCCTGCGATCTGCGAATCGTGCGCGCGGGCGGCGGAAAGCTGGGCCTACCCGAGGTGAAGCTTGGGGTGCTCCCCGGAACCGGTGGCACGCAGCGGCTCGCCCGTGTGGTGGGGAAGGCGAAGGCCATCGAGCTGATGGCCGAGGGTGAGAACTTCGATCAAGAGACGGCGCTCGCCCTCGGGCTCGTCAACAAGCGCTTCGAAGCGGCGTCGGCTGACGACTTCTTGGGGCAGGTGGTCGACTACGCGAAGTCGCTGTGCCCACCGAGCCACGCGGCAAAGGCGGTGGGGCACATCAAGCGCGCGGTGCAGACCGGCGCCGAGGTCGGGTTGGAGCAGGGTCTCGCACTCGAGCGCGAGCTTCAACAGCGCCTCTTCGAGAGCGAGGACGCGCGCGAAGGACTGGCCGCATTCGCCGAGAAGCGGGCACCTCGCTTCACGGGACGGTAGGTCGGTCCCCTCACGAAGCGGCGCATCCCTCGGCACTGCGCTCGCGACGCAGTGCCCATGCGACACCCCGGGCTCGCAGGCGGGCTCTGGAACAGAGGCTTTCGCCTCGAAGCGCCGGCGGCATTGCCGCCCGCGCGAGCCCATGCGCTACTCCTTGGGGGTTGCCACCGGAGGCTTGTTGCCGCCCTCGAAGGCCTTGTAGTTGATCTCGATGAAGCGCTGCTGGTCCTCGGGGACCGCCGACTCCTCGAAGATGGCTTCCACGGGGCACTCGGGCTCGCAGGCGCCGCAGTCGATGCACTCGTCGGGACAGATCACCAGCATCTCGCCGATGTCGTAGAAGCAGTCGACGGGGCAGACGGCCACGCAGGCCGTATCCTTCGTGCCGATGCACGGCTCGGTGACGATGTAGGTCATGACGGCTTTGCTTCCTTTGCGAGAATTCAGGGTCGAACGACTATCTTTCCGAAGTGCTCGGCCTCCTCGAGCAGACGGTGCCCTTCGGCGATCTCGTCTATCGGGAGCACTCGGTCGACGATGGGAACGATACGCTTGTGTCCGGCCCAATACAAGACCCGGTCGAGCTCCGCGCGGGTGCCCATTGTCGAACCAAGGATGTCGATCTGCTTCGTGAACAGGAGCCGCAGGTCGGTGTGGCCGTGGGGCCCGGTGGTGGCACCACAGGTCACCAGACGACCGCCCTTGCGCAGCGCCTTGACCGAGAGTTCCCAGGTCGCCTCACCCACGTGTTCGAAGACGATGTCGACTCCCTTGGGGGCAAGGGACCGCAGGCGGGCCTTTGCATCCTCGGTGCGGTAGTTCACCACCTCGTCGGCGCCCAGGTCCCGGGCGCGCGCCGCCTTCTCCTCGCTGCTGGTCAGCGCGATGACACGTGCCCCATGGAGCTTGGCGATCTGGATGGCGGCGACACCGACACCGGCGCTCGCCCCCTGCACGAGCACGGTCTCGTCCAGCCGGAGGCGCGCCCGGGTGACGAGCATGTGCCAGGCGGTGAGGAAGGTCACCCCGATGGCCGCGGCCTCCTCCCACGAGAGCCCCTCGGGCTTCTTGAGCAGGTTGCGCTCGGGGACGACGAAGTACTCGGCGCCGGTGCCGTTGCGGTGCTCGCCGAAGAGGTGGAAGGACTCGCAGAGGTTCTCCTTCCCCTCGAGGCAGGCGCGGCAGCGGGTGCAGAAGTAACCGGCGGAGAGCACCACCTCGTCCCCGGGCTTCCAGGCGCTCACACCCGGGCCCACCGCGTCGACGACACCGGCGCCGTCGGAGCCGCCGATGTGCGGCAGGGTGAGCTCGAGCCCCTTCCACCCCCTTCGCACCCAGACGTCGAGGTGATTGAGGGCGAAGGCCACGGTGCGGACCCGCACCTCGCCCGGTCCTGGCTCGGGCGTCGGGAGCTCGCCGACCTTCAGAACCTCCCGCCCTCCATGCGCTTCGAAGTAGGCCGCTCTCATGGCGCCTACCTATGCGCGCAGAGCGCGTGACAGGTCAAACCTCGTGGGGAGCGACGCGGCGGGTGAGGCGACCGAGGCGGTCGTCTGCAGCCGACTCCGAGCGCGGGACGAGGCGACCTTCCTTGAACACCCTCCGCACACGGCCCAGCGCCCCGACGTCTTCGGTGGGATCCCCCTCCACTTCGACGAGATCGGCCCAGCAGCCGACCTCGATGCGCCCCCGGTCGGTGAGGCCGAGTGCCGCTGCGGCAGCGCCGGTGCACACGTGCACCGCCTCTGCCACCGGCAGGCCATGCTCCACCATCGCCGCGACCTCGGTGGCGAGCCCACCATGGGGGTTCAGCGGCGTGCCCCCGTCGGTGCCAGCGACGATGTGTGCGTCGGCCTCCACGGCGGCCTCGAACGAGGCCACGTGATCGGCAGCAGCGCGCTCCATCTTCTCGACGATGAACTCGGGGACCCCCCGTCCGCGGCCGGCGAGGATGCCTCGGGCCGCATTGAAGGTGGGGACCAGGGCGGTCTCGCTGCTGCCGAGGAGGCCCAGCGCCTGTTCGTCGAGCCAGATACCGTGTTCGATGGTGTCGACGCCCGCCACCAGCGACGCGACGATCCCTTGTGTGCCCTGGGCGTGGGACGCGATGCGGAGTCCCGCCGCTCGGGCGACGGCCACCGCCGCTGCGATCTCTGCCTCGCTCATCTGCTGGGCGCCAGGCTCCACACCCGGCGTCATCATGCCGCCGGTTGCGACGATCTTCACGCACTGGGCGCCGTGCTTGATCTCGTCTCGGACCGCATGGGTTACCTGATCCGGGCCATCCGCCTCCCGGCCGATGAAGTGGCCGTGGCCGCCGGTGATGCATACGAGCCGCCCCGCTGCCACGACGTGCGGCCCTAGGAGCCGGCCCGCATCGATGAGTCGCCCGAGTTCCACGGCAATGCCGTGCACGCCGCCCAGGTCCCGCACCGTGGTCACGCCCGCGCTCAGGTGACGCTCGAGGGCACGGAGGGCATCGAGCGTGACCTCGACCGGCGATGCCTCCTGCACCCGGCGCCCGGGGTCGGAGCCGCCATCGAGGCACAGGTGCACGTGGGCATCGACGAGGCCGGGGAGGAGCACCCCCTCGCACTCGATGACTTGGGCGCCGCGGCGCTCCACCCGCTCGAAGGGGCCCACCGCGGCGATGCGCCCCCCTTCGATGCGCACCCCGCCATTGCAGAGGGGGTCGTGGAGACTGCCGTCGTGGACACGCGGGGCTCGCAAGAGAAGCACGTGCCCTTTATACACGGGGAGGCCATGGCCCGCCGCCTCCTATGGATCTCCGCCTCGCTCCTGCTCGCAGCCTGTCCCCGCTCCGGGGGGCGCTCCCACGCCGACTCCGATGGAGCGCGGGATCCGGCCACCGCAGCGGAGGCCGCGCCGCCGCCGCCCGCTTCGACGGCGACCGAGGACGCCAAGGCCTGGCTCGAAGGACGGCTTCCGCCCTCGGTGCTCGCGGGCCCACCCAGAGAAGGCGGGCGGGCCGTCATCCGTGCCTACTACGAGCCGGCCTCCTTGAACCCCATCGCCGCCGACGAC
>CAYYHA010000206.1:0-7740 GCA_964471535.1 uncultured Myxococcia bacterium
GCCACCGTCTCCCCCTCGAGGGCGCGGTGGACGAGCAGGAAGCCGCCGCCCCCGATCCCCCCCGAGAAGGGCTCGACCACCGAGAGGGCGAAGGTCGCCGCCACCGCCGCGTCCACCGCGTTGCCCCCGGCGCGGAGCACCTCGAGGCCCGCCCGCGTCGCCTCCGGGTGGGCGGTGGCCACCATCGCGTCCTCGCCGCGGGCCAGGCGAGGCTCCGCCAGGGCCGGGCGCACCAACGCGAGCAGCGAGAGGAGGAGGAGTCGCCGGAGCCGGGCTGGGGGTCGCATGGCGCCCAGTGAGAGCCGATGCGGCCCCGCTTGTCCAGGGGCGAACGGGGGCTCCGGGCCGCCGGCGCCCATCACAGGAGCGCGAGGCCGCCCCGCCGCCGCCGGCGGCTCTCAGACGAGGCGGCGTGCGATCTCGTCGTTGAAGCGAAAGCCACGCTCGGTGGGGCGAAGGCGCGTGCCGCCAGCGGTGAGCAGCCCCAGGCGCTGCAGCCCGGCGAGGCTGCGATGGATCTCCGCCGGAATCTCGGTGCCCGCCCACCTCGCCGCTTCGGCCAGGTCGACGCCCTCTCGGGTGCGCAGGCCCAGGAAGAGCCGTTCCCGCAGCAGCGTCTCCGCCTCGAGGCGCTCCACCTCGGCGGCGGGGTCGAGGCCGCGCTCCACCCGCTCGAGGTACTGCGCCGCCGACGGATGGTTTCGCCAGCGCCGGCCCACCGCGCCCTCCCGGAGGAAGCCCGAGGCAGAAGCGCCGAGCCCCAAGTACTCGCCCCCCGACCAGTAGAGACTGTTGTGTATCGCACGGCGCCCCTCCCGCGCGTGGTTGGAGATCTCGTAGCGCTCGAAGCCGGCTGCGGCGAGCTCCGAGAAGAGGGCTGCCTCGATGGCGAGGGCCGCCTCCTCATCGGGCAGGCGCACCCGTCCCGCCGCGACCTCCCGAGCCATCGGCACCCGAGCCTCGAGGGTGAGGCAGTAGGTGCTCACGTGCGAGGCGCCCGTCGCCGCGGCCCGGCGCGCGTCCTCGGTCGCAGCTTCGGGGGTCTGCCCGGGGAAGGCGTAGATGAGATCGACGGAGACGTTCTCGATGCCCGCCGCCCGTGCCACCTCGGGGGCTCGGGCACTGTCCGTTGCGCGGTGCCAGCGGCCAAGGGCGGCAAGGCCCGCGTCGCTGAAGCTCTGAGTGCCGAAGGACACGCGGTTGATCCCCGCTGCCCGCAGATCGGCGAGGCGCCCTTCCACCACCTGCCCTGGGTTGGCCTCGAGGGTGATCTCTGCGGTGGCCTCGAGGGGGAGGCGGGCGGCGATCGCATCGAGCACCCGCGCGAGCCACCTCGGTTCCCAGAGGCTGGGTGTTCCTCCGCCGAAGTAGACACTCACAAAGGTGCGACCGGAGAGGTCCTGTGTCCCCAAGCGTCGCTCCAGCTCGGCGATCACGGCCTTGGCGTAGCGGGCGTGGGGGATCTCGTCCCAGACCGCAGTCGCGAAATCGCAGTAGGGGCAGCGGGCGAGGCACCACGGGAAGTGCACGTAGACGCCCGCACGCATCTTGGGCGCCGGCCTATTCACGGGAGGAGAGCCGGGCGACTTCCTCGTTGAGGAACTCGTTCTCCTCGGTGAGGTCCTCCACCTCGGCTTCGAGAGCCGCAATGCGGGCCTTCAGTGCAGCGACGTCCGGCCCGCCGGTGCCCGGCAGGGTCGTCTCGGGGTCGGCGAGCTGCGCCCGCAGTGCCGCCACCTCGTTGGCGTGCATCTGCTGCATCTTCTCCAGCTCGCCCGCCATGCGGGAGAGCCGCTTCTCGCGCTCCATCACGTCGCGGGTGAGCTTGGCGATCTGCGCCGCCAGCTCGTCCTGCCCCGACTCCTTGTCCTCGAGGGCGCGCTTGAGCTGGTCGCGCGTCGCCTTGATCTCGTCCCGGTAGACCTTGATCTTCTCGAGTGCCTCCTCGCGGAGCTTCTTCTCCTTGGCCAGCTCCTCCCGCTGCTGGCGGAGCTCTTGGTGGGCGCGCGAGATCTCCTCCTTGAGGGACTCGACGGTCGTCTCGGCATCGGCCTCGGCCTTGTCGGCCTGCGCGCGGGCGTCCTCGAGCGCCTCCTGCAGCGAGGCCAGCTCGGCGCGCAGCGCCTCCAGCTCTGCTTCCCGGGCGTCCGCCTCACCCTTGGCCTCGGCGATCTCCATCTCCCGCTCCGAGACCATCGTGCGAAGCGTCTCGAGCTCCGCCTCGCGCGCGGCCATCGCCTCACGCACCTGGCCGAGCTCCTCCTCGAGGGCGGCGATGCGCGACTCGGCGGCGGCCTGCCCCTCGGCGAGGCGCTCTCGCTCCTCACGGAGCGTCTCGAGGTCCTGCTCGGCCGCCGCGAGCGTTTCGCGCAGCGTCTCCGCCTCACTCTGGGCCGCCTGCAGCGCCGCCTGGGCCTCGCCGAGCTGTCCCTCGAGCGCCATCTTCTCGGCGCCGGCGGCGGCGAGGGCCTCCTCCTTCTCCGTCTGGGCCTCGGCGCGGGCCTGCTCGGCCTGCTCCCGTGCTTCCTGCAGCCGGGCCTCCGCCTCGGCCTGCACCGCGGCGAGGCGCGCCGCGCTCTCCTCTTCGAGGGCGGCGATCCGGGCCTGCGCCTCCTCTTCGGCGGCCGCTGCCGCCGCCCGGGCCTGCTCTAGCTCCTGCTGCAATGCCTCGAGGGCGGCGCCGTGCTCGGCGGTGAGCGTCTCGCGAAGCGCCTCGAGTTCGGCAGCCGCGGCCTGCCTCGCGGCTGCGAGTTCCGATGCGGCCGCCTGCCGGGCCGCCTCGACCTCCTGCGCCGCCGCCTCTTTGGCCGCTGCCACCTCTGCTTTCGCCCGGGCCTGGATCTCTTCGATCTCCGCGTCCTTCTCCGCGAGGACCTGCTCGGTGTGCGCCTGTACCGCCTCGAGCTCGCCCCGGAGCTCGGCGAGCTTCGCCTCGGCTTCGGCCCGTGCCTCCTCGATGGCCGCCGACGCCCGCTCCTCGGCCTCGCGCACCTGCCGTTCGGCGTCGGCGTGGGCGGCGCGGATCGCCGCCGCCTTTTGACTCTCCGCCTCCTCCACCGCCTCGCTCAGCTCGGCCACCTTCGCCTCGGCCTCGGCGACGCGTGCCGCCCACTCCTTGGCCTCCGCCTCGCGCGCCTGGATCGTCTCGTTGACGATCTCCGAGAGATCCCGGCGCGCCTGCTCGGCCGCCTCCATCGCCTCGGCGTGGGCCTTGCCCTTCTCCACGATCTCCGTCTCGAGCTGGGCGATGGTGGCGATGTGCTCGGTGAGCTCCTCCTCCTTGAAGGAGAGCTCGCCGCGTGCCTCCATCAGCGCCGCCTCGAGGCGATCCTGCGCCGCGTCGCGCTCGGCGATCTCCTGCTCGAGGGATTCGATGTGCGCCTGGTAGGCCTCCACCGTGCCCCGCAGCTCCGAGAGCTGCGTGACCGCGAGCGCCCAGGCCTCACGGGCCCGCCCGACGAGGGTCTCGAGCTGCTTGACCCGCTCGCGCAGCGCCTGCACCTTCTCCTCTGGGGAGGCGCCCGAGGGGATGCGCGCCTCCGGGCCCGAGGCGGCGAAGGGGTCGAGGGTCTCGGCGGGGGTCTCGTGCTTCTTCAGGGGCGGCGGTCCGCGCCGCGGCGTGGTCAACGGCTCGCTGGCCGCCTCGAAGTGCAGGTCGAGGTCGCCGGCCACCTCGGCGAGGCTTACCACCTCCGCCCCCGCCGCGGGCGCCGAGGAGCCCCCCTGCCCCGGCGGGGGCGGCGGCCCGCCCGCGCGCGCAGGGCGGGGCGGCGGGGCGCCGTTTCGCCCGGTGAGGGCCTGCACCCGTTCGAGGAGGGTGTGGGCGTCGAAGGGCTTGATGAGGTAGTCGTCGGCGCGCGCCTTGTTCTTCTTGTGCTGCTCGAAGCTCTCGGGGGTCTGCTCGGCGGAGATGAGGATGAGGGGGATCTTGGCCAGCTCCTCGTTGCGCCGCAGGCGGCTGCAGACGGTAAAGCCGGAGATCTCGGGCAGCTCCACCGAGAGCACGATGGCGTCGGGGCGGGTGGCCTTGGCCTGCTCGAGGCCCGAGGTCCCATCTCGGACGCTCCGGACCTCCCAGCCGGCCGGTTCGAAGACCGAGGTGACCGCGGACGCGAAGGCGGTATCGCTCTCGATGAGTAGGACGCTGGGCATGGCCGCATTCGGGGCACGAACCATGGCCCCTCGTCCCCCGGAGCATGCCATGGGCCCCGGGGTCGGACAACTCCGGGCCGGGGTGCTTCCGAGCAGTGGGTGGGCGCCGCCGCAGCGGGCACGGACGACTCGAGGCTGGCCCAAAGGCACGGCACCGCCTATATGGGCCAGGTGCGTCACCTCCTCGACAACGGCCTGAAAGTCCTCGTCCAAGAGAACCATGCCTCCCGTGCCGTCGCCCTCCAAGCCTGGGTGGACGTCGGCAGCGCCGACGAGCGCGACGAGGAGGCGGGGTTGGCGCACGTGCACGAGCACATGCTCTTCAAGGGCACCGAGCGCCGGGGCGTGGGGGAGATCGCCCGGGAGGTGGAGGCGGCCGGCGGCGACATCAATGCCTGGACCAGCTTCGATCAGACCGTCTACCACCTGGTGCTCCCCAGTCGGGACCTCGAGGTGGGCCTGGACATCCTCGCCGACGTCCTGCAGCACAGCGCCTTCGACCCGGAGGAGCTCCGCCGGGAGCAGGAGGTGATCCTCGAGGAGATCCGTCGCACCTACGACAGCCCGGCCCGGCGGGCCGCCCGGGAGCTCTTCGACCTCGCCTATGTGAAGCATCCCTACCGGCGGCCGGTCATCGGCTACGAGGAGACGGTGCGGGGCTTTACCCGCGACGACGTTCTGGCCTTCTACCGGCGCCACTACCGCCCCGACAACGTGACTTTGGTGGCGGTGGGGGACTTCGACGAGGAGGCCCTCCTTCCATCCGTCGAGGCGTACTTCGGCGGGTGGGCGCGGCGCGAGGCAGCGCCGCGGCGCCGGCCCGCCGAGCCGCCGCAGGAGGCGCTGCGGGTGCGCCGCGTCTGCGACGGGGTGCGGGAGGGCTACCTGGAGCTGGGCTGGCACGTGCCCGAGGTCTGCCACGACGACATCGCCGCCCTCGATCTGCTCTCGGTGATCCTGGGGCAGGGGGAGAGCGCCCGTCTCAACCGCTGGGTGACGCGCCGGGGGATCACCAACGACGCGGTGGGCTACCTCTATGCGGCGCGGGATCCCGGCCTCTTCATCGTCAGCGCGCAGGCGCCGCTGGCCCGCCTGGGCGAGGCCTATGCGGCGCTCCTGGAGGTCGTCTTCCGCGTCTGCAGCGAGGAGGTGGAGGAGGCCGAGCTGGAGAAGGCGAAGAACATCATCGAGAGCGAGGCGGTGTACCAGCGCGAGACGGTGCAGGGGATGGCCCGCAAGCTGGGCTTCTACGAGACGGTGACCGGTTCGGCGGCCTTCGAGGACGCCTACTACCGGCGGGTGCGGCAGGTGGCGGCCCCCGAGCTCTTGCGGGTGGCCCAGCGCTACCTGCAGGTCGCCAAGCTCTCCGCCGTGGCGCTTGCCCCCGAGTCCGCGGGCCTCGACGAAGCGGAGATGGAGCGCCTTGCCAACGCCCATGCGCGTGCCGGCGCAGCGAAGGCCGCTCCGGCCCGCACCCACGCGCCGCCGCCCATCGAGTCCTTCGAGCTGCCGGGCGGCACCACGCTCCTCGTGCAACCGGATCACAGCGTGCCCGTGGTGGCGCTGCGGGCGGTGTGGAAGGGCGGCCTGCGCGCCGAGACGGAGGAGAACGCGGGTCTGCACGCGCTGATGGCGCGGCTCCTCTCCCGGGGGACGGAGGGCCGCTCGGCGGAGGAGATCGCCGAGGCCCTCGATACCTGGGCCGCATCGCTCTCGGGCGTCAGCGGTCGAAACAGCTATGGCCTCGGTGCCGAGCTGCTCTCCCGCCACTTCGAAGCCGGCTTCGAGCTCTTCGCCGAGTGTCTCGACGCGCCGGCGTTCCCCAAGGAGGAGTTCGAGGTGGAGCGGGCCCGGCAGATCGAGGAGCTGAAGGCAAAGGAGGACCATGCGGCGGCGGTCGCCTTCGATCTCTTCCACCAGACCTACTGGCGGCGGCATCCCTACCGCATGGACGTTCGGGGGAGCGAGGCCTCTCTCGCCGAGATGACGCCGCAGCTCTTGCGCGACTTCCATCACGCGCACTACCGCCCGTCGAGCCTGACCCTCGCTGTCGTGGGTGACGTGGAGCCCGGGCACGTCGTGGAGCGGGCGGAAGCGCTCTTCGGGCGGGCCGGCCCCTCGGCGGCGCTCCCCGAGCCCGAGCTCGAGGCACCACCGGAGGCGCCGCGGCGCGCCGAGCGCACCCTCGAGAAGGCACAGGCGCACATCGTCCTGGGCTATCCGGGGGTCAGCCTCTCCGATCCCGACCGCCACGCCCTCGAGGTGCTCGCCAACGTCTTGGGGGGGCAGAGCGGCCGCCTCTTCGTCGACCTGCGGGACCGGCGCTCCCTCGCCTACACGGTGAGCGCCATGAGCATCGAGGCCCTCGATCCCGGCTACTTCGCGCTGTACATCGCCTGTGCGCCCGAGAAGATCGACGAGGCGATCGCCGGCCTGCGCGAGCACGTGGCGCGGGTGCGCGAGGAGGCCATCGGGGCCGAGGAGCTCGAGGGGGCCAAACGGAACTTGAGCGGCCTGCACGAGATCGGTCTGCAGCGGATGAGCGCCCGCGCCGCCGCGGTGGCCTTCGACACCTGCTATGGGCTCGGGCCCACCGCCCACCGGCACTACGCCGAGGCCATCGGAGCCGTGGACGCCGCGACAGTCCGGGAGGTCGCCGAGCGCTACCTGCGGCCCGAATCGGAGGTGCTGGCCCTCGTGCACCCGTAGGTGCGCAGCCGCCGCCGGCGCATCGACGAGACCGTGGGGGCGGATGCGGGGAGCCTCACGTGCCTCCGCGTTCGCCTACGGCGCGGAGGATGCCCTCGGCGAGCGCGCGCTGCACCTGCGGCAGGTCCCCGATGGGGGGGAGCGCATCGAAGCGGACCTTCGGATGCGCGGCGGCCAGCGCTTCGAGGCGGCGGGGGAGGTCTTCGGCCAGGTGGCGTCCCCGCCCCAAGAAGAGGGGGACGATGGTCACCTCTCGGGCCCCGGCGGCGGCGAGCGAGGCGCAGGCGGCCTCGAGCGAGGGGGCTTCGAGTTCGAGGAAGGCGAGGCGCACGGCGATCCCGCGGGCCTCGACTTCGGTGGCGATGGCGCGCAGCGGCGCGCTCCACTCGGGGGAGCGGGAGCCGTGGCCGAGGAGGACGATGCCCAAGGGGGCGGGGCCGGCGCCGGAGGGGCTCACGGATCCCTTTTCTCCGGCGTACCCCGTCGGCACAAGGGGCGCCGGGCCGAATCGACACCCCCGCCCAAGGGCGGGATCCGTATAGCACGGGGGTCGGACATTCGGCCCGGGTTCCAGCGAGGGCGCACGGGCCACTGGGGGGAATCGACACCCCCGCCCAAGGGCGGGATCCGTATAGCACGGGGGTCGGACACTCGGCCCGGCCCCCCCGCAGGCCTGCCCAGCCTTGACAGCGCGGCGCCGGCACGCAAGAGGGCAGGGGCCGGGCGCCCAGGGGCCACCGGCGGCGCACGCGCGCCGCACCCGCCCACCGCACCGGGCCGTCCAGCTCGAGTCCCGGGTACGCCCGCCGCCCACCGTCCCGCCCGCACCGTCGCCGCCCCCCCGCCCCCTGCCACCCCCCCGACCCAGCACCCCCTGCC
>CAYYHA010000207.1:0-7723 GCA_964471535.1 uncultured Myxococcia bacterium
GGGTCCGAACGGTCGCGCGCGGCGGGGGGGCGGTTCCGGCCAGCCGGGCACGTCAGGCCCGGGGCGGCGGGGTAACGTGCGGCCCCGGGCCTCGTCCCTGTTTGAAGGCAGAGAGGAACTGGAGCATGGCACCCCGTCCGCAGAGCACCGTCGTTGCAGCGCTGCTCGCAGCCGCCCTGGCGCCGGCACTCGCCGGGGCGCAGGTCGCGGCGGATGCGGGCAGCCGCCTGGGCGAGGCCGCGGGCCTCGGGCCCGACGAGGCGCAGCGGCAGGGGCTCCTCCCCGGCGAGTCGGCGGGGAGCGCGCTGCCCGAGGTGCCGGGGCAGGAGGGTCTCGGACGGGGACGCAGCGCGTCCGGACGGGGGCGGAACGAGGGTGGCAAGGGCCAGTCGGACCCCGCCGCGCCCTACCGCAAGGATGCCGATCACGGACCGGCGGCGCCTGGGGGGCCGGGCCGGCCCGACTGACGCGTGGCGCACCGCTCGGGGGCGCCGCGCCTTGGCGCCCCGCGCAGGCGCCGGCACGCACGCAGAGGTTCGCGGTGGCGCCGCCCGCCGCGGCGCTGCGGCGAGGGCGGGCCCCGCCTAGGCCCCGTCGCTAGAAGCGCAGGCGGTAGCCGAGGAAGAGGTTCAGGGCACCGGCGTTCGTTGCCTGGAGGACCAGGCCGTCCACCGCCGCCCAGGCGAGCTGCAGCTCGGCGAGGAGGTGGCCCGGGCCCAGGGCGTACTCGGTACCGGCGGCGACCGAAAGCCCCACGTCGCTCGCCGTCTCCTCGTTCTTGCCGAAGTCCTGACCACCCGCCTCGGCCTCCACGAGGGTGCGGGTGAGGAAGAGCCGCGGCCCCGCCGAGGCATAGGGGAAGATCCGCTCCGAGCCGATGTCGAGCCGGTAGAGGATCCCGAGGGTCACCGCCAGGGTCTGGCGGGTCAGGCGATAGGTGGTGGTGCTCGGCTCGGGGAGCCGCGGGTCGGCGGCGAGCTCCCCCTCGGCGGTGGGGGCGCTGTAGTGCCCCGAGGCGAAGAGGGTCATGGGCCCGAAGCCGTAGCCGACCTCCAGCTCCGGGGAGAAGGCCGCGCCAAAGGGACCGAAGGGCTGGCCGAAGCTGCCGCCGAGGCGCAGGCCCACCAGGGGGCCGCCCTCGGTCTCGGCGAGTGCGGGCCAGGGTCCGACGAGGAGTGCAAGGACGAGCAGGGTCTTCAGGCGACGCATGGCGGACCTCACTGGACGGTGCGATCGACGGAGGCGGTGACGGCGACGCCGTTGTAGCCGCCGGAGACGAAGAAGAAGGCGCTCTCCTGAGCGGCGGCGCAGTACACCCGCGGCTCGGACATGGAGATGCCGAGGCTGTTCCAGGCGTCGGGCTCGAGGTCCGGCGGTACGCTGGAGCAACCGGAACCGGTCGAGGTGCACATCTCTGCGGAGACGCCGCTGTCCGAGCCGCCGGTGCCGCCGCCGAAGAGGTAGAGGAAGCCGCTGCCGTCGCCATAGCCGGCGCCGCGGCGGTCGTTGGACACGCTGCGGTTCACCGCGGTGAAGGCAGGGATGTCCCCGCCGGCGGGCACCTGTGCTGCGTCCACGGCGCCGGTCGCTCCCAAGGGACCTTCGCCGGGGCCCACGTAGATCCAGTGGTTGCCTGCGCCGACGGGTGGAAGGTCCACCTCGTCGACCAGCCAGGCGCCGACATAGGCCCTGCTGTTTTGCAAGGTGCCGGTGCCCGTGCTCCACCCGGACAGGGTGTGGGTCTCGCTCGCCTTGGGCTGCGCCGGCGGGTGGATGGTCACCGAGAGATAGGCATAGGAGTCCAGGTACCCGCCCGCGTCGCGGCCGCCGAGGGCATAGAGGTGCCACAGGTTCGGGGTGGCGGGGTCGGGGGCGGCGACCACCGCGTGGGCCTCACGGGCTGCCGGCAGGAGGTCGACCGCGTGCCACACCCCCAGGGAGCCGGGGGGCAGCGGGGTGACCGCAGGGTCGGTGGCCACCGTTCCGTCGTCGGTGTAGGTGACCGCCCCGCCGCCGCTCACCTCGGCGAGCAGCTCCACCGCATCGGCGCCTAGGTCCGGTCCCGGCGTCCGGTAGATGCGGTAGCCCGCGGCGCCGGGGATGGGATCCCACTGCAGGGTCAGCTCCACCCCGGAGACGGCGGGAATCTGCACCACCAGCGTTTCACCTGGCAGCGATTCGCCGCCAGGGTTGGCCGGGTCGGAGGCGGGGAAGAGGGCGGAGACCCGGTAGAACCACCGGCCCGCTCCGAGGCCGCTGACGTCCGAGTCGAGCGACAGGGAGAGGTCGACGATCTCGGGCGTGTCCAAGGGATCGAGGATCTGAGCCCGGTAGGTGCTGTCGGCGGCGGCCGTGCCATCGGATCCGCCCACGGCGTAGATGAAGCGGCCGATGCGCGCCGCACCCAGGAAGGTGCGGGGCTCCGGCAGGGCGTGTCGCTCCTGCCGGAAGGCGCCCATGTTGCCGAAGACCCCTACCTGCGAGGCTTCCACCGAGGCATGGACCGAGCTGCCATCGTCCCCGCCGATGGCGTAGACGAAGCGGCTGGTGTCGGTGGGCCGGGCAGCCACCAAGGCGTGCCCCTGGCGGGGGGTGGTCATGGGGGGCGCCGCCGTCCAGGGGAAGAGGTTCTGGGCCGGGTTCTTGAGGGAGATGGCCGAGTAGGTGAACGAGGCGCCGTCCGAGTTGGTGAGGATCACCAGACACACCGTCCCGGTGGGATAGAGATCGGTGGGGAAGATGGCGTCCACCGAGCTGTCGGTGAGCGTTGCGGCGAGGACCGTTGCGGCGACCGTGGATTCGGTGCCGTCCGGTTCACGGCAGTGCATGTCCACGGTGACCCCGGAGGTGTCGAAGTGCTCGCCCAGCACGGTGGCGGTCTGCGGCGTGTTGTTGTCGAGGGAGGCTGGCTGCACCGCCGTGATTCGCGGCGGCTCGGCGGAGGTCACGGTGAGGCCGCCGGTGAGGAGCCCGACCGTCCCATCGGGGTTGACCACGACCAGGTCGTAGACCCCTGGGGACATGTTCGCCGGGACCACCGCCGAGAGGGTCTTGTCGTCCTGGAAGACCACGGCCCGCAGCGCCGTGGCGAAGACCCCCGGCTGCGGCGGGTTCGGCGAGAGGTAGGCGCGGGGCGTGTCCACGAAGCCGACCTGGCCCATGGGAACGGGATCGGTGGCCCGGATGGTCACCGCGGTGCGGCGGGTGGGGGAGACGTAGGCGGGGTCGATGGAGTCGACGGCCACCGTGAGGGTGTCGGTGAGGGTCAGTCCGGCGGGGAGCGTGCCCACGCAGCCGACATCGCTGGTCACCCGCACGTCGTAGGCCCCGGCCGGCAGCCCGGCGGGCACCTCGGCGAAGATCCGGTTGAACTGCCCCGGCGCCGAGCTGGCGACGAGCGGCGTCACCGTGCCCTGGGCGTCGATGAGCTCGACGGCGCTGGTGGGCGCATCCAGACCCGAGATGTAGACGGTGACCTGGAAGGACGCCCCGTTGTACAGCACCGGTGGGTCGACGAAGAAGACGAAGGGCTCGGGCTTGACGTCGACCACGCCGGCGACGGTGTCCTCACAGCCGCCGCCGTTGTCGAGCGTGAGGTCGTAGCTCCCCGGGGGCACCGATCCGGCCAGCCAGGTGGCGTCGGCCCGGGTGCTGCCCGTCACGGTGACCGAGTCGGCGTCGTAGGTGGTGCCGCTCTGGGGATCGACGAGTGCCACGGTCGCGCCGGGCGCGATATCCGTGCCGGTGAGGGTGAGGGTGTAGTCCACGTTCTCGCAGACCGCCGCCGGCGAGACCTGGGTGAGGGTGGGGGGCGTGAACACCGAGAGGATGCCGGTCGCACTCTCGCCGCACCCGCTCGGGTCGGGATTGGTCACCGTCACCGGGACGTCGCTCTGGGTGAGGCTGCCCGAGGCGACGAAGACCTGGATGCCGTCGCAGCTCTCCACGGTGAGCCCGGCGACGTCGAGCGGCGTACAATCCACCATCGCGGTGACCGGGTAGGGATTGCCCGCGAGCAGGACGCTGGGGGTGTTCCCATCGATGCGGAGCAGGCCGGTGCCCCGAATCTCCAGGGTCTGGTCCCCGCCCACGCTGCAGAAGCCACCGGGGACGGCCCCGGTGAGGGTGAGCGTGGGGGGGACGTCGAGGACCGTCGTCGACGCGCCGGCGCACGCGACGGGGGGTGGGTTGGTGACCACTACCTCCGGCTCGCCGGGGCTCAAGGACCCTGCCGCTGCGGTCACGGTGATCTCGGTGCAGCGCTCCACCGAGAGGCTTCCGATGGTGTCCGGGGCGCAGCCGGCGACCGCATCGACGGAGACCGGGACGCCACCGATCTGCACCTCGGGATCGGCGCCACCGATGCGCAAGAAGCCCGTCCCGCGGACGATGAGGCTGCGGTCGCCGTCGTCGGTGCACACCAGCGCCGGCTCCACCGCGTCGACGGTGGGGGGATCGACCAGCGGGATGGGCTCCGACCAGGTGGAGGTGCACCCCGCCGGGGCCGGGTTTTCCACGGCGACGCCGACCTCCGGCGGGGTCTGGTCGGATCCCACGAAGGTGATCGAGAGGGTGGTGCACTGCTCCACCGGGATGCCGGCGAGGGTCGAAGCGGTGCAGTCCGAGGGCACCACCGCCGAGGGGTCGAGCGGCGTCCCGTCGAGGGTGACGGTGGGCACCGTCCCGTCCACGGTGAGGAAGCCGGTGCCGGTGAGGACCAGGGTCTGCGGTCCGTCGGTGTTGCAGGCGGCCGGCGGCTGCACATCGGTGATCACCGGCGGGGGCACGAGCGCGATGACGGCGCTCGCGCTGCCCGAGCAGCCTGCGGGGTCGGGGTTGGTCACTGTCAGCTCCGGCTCGCTCACAGCGGTGACCATCGCCTGGGGTACGGTGACGGAAAGCTCGGTGCAGCTTCGGACCGTGTGGCCCTGCGTCTGGAGCTCGGTGCAGCCGCCCGCGGCGGTCACCGGGACCGCTTCGCCGCCCACCGTGACCGCCGGGAGGGCGCCGTCGATCTCGAGGAAGCCCTCACCGTAGACGGTGACCGGCCGGTCCCCCTCGTCGACACAGAGGAGGGCCGGCTCGACCCGGTCGAGGGTGGGGGGTGCGACGATGCGCACTTGCAGCGTCTCCTCGGTCTGGCAGCCGGCGCTGCCCGGATTGGCGAGGACCAGGTCGTGGAGGCCGGGCGCGAGCGCATCCTGTGCCAAGGTGAAGGTCGCCGAGGTGCACAGCGCTGCGTCGATCCCCTCGTGGGGGATTTTGGTGCAGCCGTCGAGCTGGGGATCCTCGAAGCGGCTATCGCCCGTCTGGAGCACCGGCGCTGTCTCCCCTTCCCGCAGGAAGGTCGAGCCGGTGAGGACGAGCGCGCGGGCCCCTTCGGCGAGGCAGAGGATGCCGGGGCTGGGGTCGCCATCGAAGGCGGGGCGCGGGAGCACCGCGAGCGCGCCGGGCGTCTGTCCCTGTGCGGTGTTGGGGTTTTTCACCTCCACGTCGAAGAGGCCCGGGGCCAATCGGCCGTCCTCCGGCCCCTCGAGGGCCTGGTCCACGACGAAGGTCATCTCCGACGGGCTTTGCCAGGAGAGCTTCTCCGCGTTGGGTCCGTCGGGCCGGCCCGAGTAGGTGAGGGAGAAGGCCTCCGCCTCCCCGCCGGCCAGGTCCGAGCGCCGCCGCAGCGTCAGAGCGGGAAGTGCGGCCTCGGGATCCTCCGGGATACCCACGGGCAGGGGAGAGAAGCCCTTGCCCCGCACCTTCACCTCGGTGGTGAGCTGGTCCCGGCAGACGAGTCCCGGCTGCACTGGCAGGTCCTGACCCGCTGCAGGCGGGTCGATCTCTGGCTGTGGGCCGGTGACCGCGTCGGGGCAGCCGGAGAGCATCCCTCCGAGTAGAAGGATCGAGCAGGTGAGTACACACCACCGGAGACGCAGCATCGTTCCTTCCCTCCTCTCTCGTGGGTTGCCGCGGCAAGGTCTGCCGACCGGGAGACGACAGCCCGGTTAAGATGTTACCGCTCAAATCACTGGACGGGGTGACGTCACCGGTCCTGGCGTGCGTCTCTGAGCCCAACAGGGCTGCCTTCTCGGCGGTGGCGGCGAATCGGCGGCAGAGGGATCGCCGCTTGGCCTACGCAGACCGCTCCACCTCAATGGACCCGGGCCGGGTGGCCGCAGCACTTCTTGAACTTCTTGCCGCTGCCGCAGGGGCAGGGGGCGTTCCGGCCGACCTTGGCACCGACGCGCACCGGCGTGCGCACCTCCACCTCCTGGCGCAGTTCCTCCGCCTCGCAGAGGAGATCGAGGATGAGCTGGGTGATCCGATCGGTGAGACCCAAGAGGCGCAGGCGAAGTAGCAATCCGTCGAGAGCGTCCTCGGGCGCACCGGTGCGCTCGTAGTCCTCGGCCTCCGCCCGGAGCTGCCGGAGCGCTTCGAAGAAGGGCTCGAGGCGCCCCGGTACCACGTGGCCGAGGGCCTCTTGCGCGCCCTGGTGGAAGGCTTCGATCTCCTCGCGCCGGCGCCTTGCGTAGGCCCGCGCCGCCTCGGCGCCGAGCGGCTCGGGCAGCGGCATCTCGGAGCAGACGATTTCCCCCGTCTGCACGTCGCGAATCAGCGTGTCGAGGCGTCGGAGGAGGCGGCGCTGGTCGCCCAAGGTGCTTGGGCCGCTTCCCTCCGCCAGGATGCGCCGGGCGATGGCTTCGCGGGGCAGGTTTGGGGAGGGGAGGGCGAGGCATCCGAGGAGGCGCATGTCGATGCGCCAGGGCGGGATGAGCTCGAGGCGCGCGGCGAGCGCGTCCAGGGGATGGTTCTCCTGGGGGCGCGTCGCGGCGAGGTAGGGGCCGGCGTAGAAGTGGTCGCGGTGTCGGCTGGCAATGACGATGCCGGGCCCCGGTGTGTCGGGCAAGGTCACGCGTTCGGCGAGGAAGGGAGCCGATGCCCACCGCGCGAGGTGATCCCCGTGGCGCTCGAAGAGGGCGGCGACGGCGAGGAGGGCCGCGCGCATGCACTCGTAGTCGCCTGGCGTGGGGTCTCGGGTGGTGCCATCGGGGAGGCCAATCGACAACCACGGCGCCCCGGCCCGCCCCACCGGCCAGCCGTGGTGGGCGATCTCTGCTCGGACCGCCTCGGGGAAACCGGGAAGGGGACGCAGGTGGAGCGAGACAGCGATGGGGAGTGACTTGCTCTCCGGCCCGTCGGCGGGAAGGTGCAGGGTGGCGATGGCCTCGTCTTCCTCCTCGGGGTGGAGCGCGACCAGCGCCTCTTCGAGGCCCCACTGGGGGGCCCACAGGGCGAAGAACCACTGGCGGCCCCGGCCCCGGTCGAGGTCCACCGCCCCGGTCAGCGTCTGCACCGCCTCGAAGAAGCGCCGGACCACCGCCTCCCCGACGGCATCGACCGGGTAGGGGCGGGGCTCGATGGGGGGTGGATTGAAGTACCGGTCGACCTCCTCCCGGACCGCCTCCACCTCCGGGGTCTCACCGAGGACCCGGGGCACGTCGGGGAGGAGCGCTTCGGCGGCCTCGGCCAGCGCACGGTCGGCGACCCGGACCCGCTCGATCTTCCGATCGCCCAGGTGCTCCAGGGCGAAGGTGAGGCTCATCTCCGCGACGTTCTCCGGTGGCAGCTCCACCAGATGCGAGACCCGCACGCCGTCGGCGACCCAGACGCAGACCGTCTCGGTGGGCGTTCCAATCTCCTCGCGGAAGGTGATCTGCAGCCGTCCGCCCAC
>CAYYHA010000208.1:0-7664 GCA_964471535.1 uncultured Myxococcia bacterium
CGGGTGGGCCCGCCCGGACGGCCGTCGCGCGCTTGCGTTGGAGGGAGCCGGGAGGGTAGGGGCAGAGGGGCGGAAAGACGCGTGGGGAAAGGATCGACGTGCCCGAGACACTGCGCATCATCGTGACGGCCTTCGCCTTTGCCATCGGCGCGGTGGTGGGCTCCTTCCTCAACGTGGTGATCTGGCGGGTCCCCCGGGGTGAGAGCATCGTCGCGCCTCCCTCGCACTGCCCCGGCTGCAACGAGCGGCTCGCCTGGTACCACAACATCCCCCTCGTCAGTTGGATCGTCCTTCGCGGCCGCTGCGCCTACTGCCGCACCCGTATCTCCCCGCGCTACCCGCTCGTGGAACTCATCACCGGCCTGCTCGCGGTGGCCTGCGTGACGGTCTTCGGCCTGTCGCCGGTCGCCGTGCGGACCTTCGTCTTCGTCTCCCTCCTCGTGGCGCTGACCTACATCGATCTCGACCACTGGTTGCTCCCCCACGGGATCACCTGGCCGGGGATCGTTCTCGGCCTGGGGACGGCCTGGCTGCCGGGGGCTCCAGGGCTCGTCCCATCGCTGCTCGGTGCCGGGGCCGGCTTCGCCGGCTTCTGGATCCTGCGCGTGGTGGCCGAGCGGCTCCTGAAGAAGGAGGCGATGGGGGGCGGCGACCTCTTCCTCTTGGCGATGATCGGGGCCTTCTTGGGTTGGCGCGCGCTCCTGCCGGTGGTCTTCCTGGCCTCGGTGCAGGGCTCGGTCATCGGTGCGCTCGCGCTCGCCCTTCGGCACCGGGCGGCCGGCGCGTCAGCGGGGCCTCCACCCGAGACGCCGCCCGGGACCGCCGATGCCGTTCCGGCGGAGGCCGCTGTGACGGCGGTCCCCTCTGGACCGGGCGGCGGTGAGGGCGAGACCGAGGCCGCTACCTCTGCCGAGGACGCCGAGTGGACGCCGCCTCCCGGTGCGGTGCCCTTCGGCCCCTTTCTCTCCCTTGCCGCCCTCGAGATGGCCTTCCTCGGGGACTGGATCCTCACCCAGATCTACCGCTTCGTGGGTCTCTCCGCATGAGGCCTGGGCTGCGCTTCCAGATCGTCCTCGTGCTCCTCGGGGTGGGCGCCATCGCCTTCGGGCTCGTGGGCGTCGTGGCGCTGGCAACCTTCGCCCGCTACGACCGGGTCATGCGGGAGGCGCTGGCCCAGGCGCGAGCAGTGAGCGCCGTCGAGGCGGTCAAGGTCGCCTGCCCGCGTCTGACGGAGTCGTGCGTCGAGCACACCGTGGCCCGCCTCGCCGGGGTGCGCTACCTCCGAGCGCAGGCGGCGGGCGAGCGCAGCCAGCCGACCACACGGAGCGGTGTCGCAGCGCCCTTGGGTCCGGGCACGGTCTGGGCCGACCTGCCGCCGCCCGGCGCACCCTACCGCCGGGCGCGGGGGCTCCTTCTCGCCTTCCTCGCCCTCGACTTCTTCGTCGTCTCCCTCGTGGGCGCAACCGCGCTCTTCCGTGGGGTCGTGCGGCCGGTGGAGGCGCTGGCGGACCGGGCCGAGGCGGTGGCGCGCCTCGAGTTCGGGGAGGAGGGCTCTGGCCACCAACTCGGCCGCCTGGGCGCCTCCTTCCAGAAGATGGTCCGCGCCCTGGCCGAGGAGCGGGCCCGGGTCGCAGAGAAAATCGAGGCCCTCGAGGAGGCCAACCGGTCTCTGACCGAGGCGCAGGCGCAGCTCGTCCGCTCGGAGAAGCTGGCGACGGTGGGTCGCCTCTCGGCGGGCGTCGCCCACGAGATCGGAAACCCCTTGGGCGGGCTCATCGGATACCTCGAGATCCTGACCACCCGTCTGAAGGACGACGAGGCGAACCGCCCCCTCGTCGAGGGCGCGCTCACCGCCGCCCGCCGCATCGATGCCACGATCCACGACCTCCTCGACTTCTCTCGGCCCGCGGCGGCCGAGGCGGAGGCCTTCGAGCTCGCCGCGGCGGTGGAGGAGGCGAAACGGCTGGTGGAGACGCAGAAGCGGCTCTCGAAGGTGCGTTTCGAGGTGGACCTCCCCCGCGGAGCACCCCCGGCGAGGGCGCCCCGCCGGCACGTGGTGCAGGTGCTCGTCAACCTCTTCCTGAACGCGGCGGACGCCATGGACGGCGAGGGCACTCTCCGAGTCTCCGCCCGGCTCGAGGACGAGACGTGGTGCCTCGAGGTGGCGGACACGGGGCCCGGCATCCCCGAGGAGGCCCTCGAACAGCTCTTCGAGCCCTTCTTCACCACCAAGGCACCGGGCGAGGGCACCGGTCTCGGGCTGGCCATCTCCCTGCGCCTCGCGGAGCAGTGGGGGGGCAGTCTGTGCGCAAAAAATGCGCAGTCGGGAGGCGCGGTGTTCACCCTGACGCTGCCGGCAAAGGCCCTGAATTGAGGCTATTTTTAGCTACAATTATGCTTAATTAGGCTCAACCGTC
Source organism: uncultured Myxococcia bacterium (assembly GCA_964471535.1). Classification (GTDB taxonomy): domain Bacteria; phylum Myxococcota; class Myxococcia; order SLRQ01; family SLRQ01; genus CAYYHA01. Next base: position 2,418 of record CAYYHA010000208.1, read on the forward strand.
CCTTGACACCTGGCTCGGGCGGCTCCTATGCTCAAGCAGCTCCCACGGGGCCCCTCGCCATGTCGAAGTCGCGCAATCCTGGTAAGTCCGCCGTCGCCAAGACGGCGGGGGCGGAGCCATCGACGCGCAAGACGCGCTCGAGGGGCGTGCGGGGGAGCCGTGACAGCGCGCGGCGGAGCACGGAGGAGTCGGCGGTGGGTGGTGAGACGGCCCGCAGCTCGGCGCAGCGCAGTACGCGGGGCGGCGCGGGCAACAACGTGCGCGCCCTGCGGGAAGCCCAGTTGATGAGCAAGGCCGAGTTGGCAAGGAAGGCTGGCCTCTCTCCCCTGACCATCGATCGAGTGGAGAGTGGGAAGCCGTGTCGGATGGACACTAAGCGGAAGATCATCCTGGCGCTTGGCTACAAGCTCTCTGATCGGCATCTCGTCTTCCCGGAGACCCGCGAGGCCACGGCCGCCGAGGCGCCCGCTGGGCTGGAGGTCGGAGGCAAGGGGATTGCGGAGGCGCGATCCGCTGAGACCAAGAAGCGGGCGCGGTCGCGGCGCCGGCCGAGCACCGAGGCGCGCCGCACCCGGGACGGGGGCGAGGAAGGCTCCGAGGGCGGCGACCCAAAGCTCGGGGGGAGCGCCGCCTAGGTCCTCGTCCGTTTCGGCGCGCTGCCCGTCTGGGCCGTGCCGCCTTGGCCGACGCCTTCCCAGGCACCCCCGCGTCGACGTCGCCTCCTCCTGCCCGTCGCGGGTGACTCGGCGCCCTACCGGGCACATCGCTTGCGTCGGGACATCGATGCGGGGGAAGCTTCGAACCGGTGGCCTTGGCGGCGCTTAAGTCCTTGAGTGGACGCGGCTTTTCCCTTGAGGTCGTTTTTTTGCCGGCCTTAGGCCCCATGGTATACTCGCAGCGAATTTTCCCCTGATTACCAGGAGTTTCGGAGCATGGCGCGTAGCAAGCCGGTGGTGGGCCTCGACATCGGATCGAGTTCCATCAAGATGATCCAGCTCAAGGAGACCAAGCGCGGCTGGGCTCTGCAGAACATGGGGGTCGCGCCTCTGCCTCCGGAAGCCATCGTCGATGGCGCGCTGATGAACAGCACCGCCATCGTGGACGCCATCCAGGAGCTGATGGCGGCGCAGGGGGTCAAGCGAGGCCGTGAGGTGGCGACCTCGGTCTCCGGCCACTCGGTGATCATCAAGAAGATCAGCATGCCGGTGATGACTCGGGACGAGCTCGAGGAGAGCATTCAGTGGGAGGCCGAGCAGTACATCCCCTTCGACATGTCCGAGGTGAACATCGACGTGGAGATCCTGCGCCCCGAGGGGAACGAGGCAGGCCAGATGGATGTGCTTCTCGTGGCTGCCAAGAAGGACATGATCTCCGACTACACCAGCGTGATCTCGGAGGCGGGGCTGACACCGGTCGTGGTGGACGTGGATGCCTTCGCCGTCGAGAATGCGCACGAGATCGCCTACGGTGCGCCCCCGGCGGGTGAGACCTTCGTGCTGGTGAACGTGGGAGCCTCGGTCATCAACATCAACGTGGTCTCCGACGGGATGAGCGTGTTCACCCGCGACATCTCGATGGGGGGCAATCAGGTCACCGAGGACATCCAGAAGCAGCTCAACGTCAGCTACGACGAGGCGGAGGCGCTGAAGCTGGGCGGCGAGCTGGCGGCCGATGCGGACAGCGTGGTGCCGCAAGAGGTCGAGCGGGTCATCCAGCAAGTCAGTGAGCAGATGGCTGGTGAGATCCAGCGTTCCCTGGACTTTTTTGCCGCCACCAGCGCCGATGCCTCCTTCTCCAAGATCTTCCTCTCGGGTGGGAGCGCGAAGATTCCGGCGCTGTTCAAGGCGATCGAGCAGCGCGCCGGGGTCCCGGTCGAGATCATGAACCCGTTTCGCGGGATCGAGATCGACGAGCGGCGTTTCGACCCGAACTACATCAACGAGGTGGCACCCATGAGCGCGGTGGTGGTGGGCCTCGGCTTGCGCAAGACCGCGGAGCGTTAGGGGAGCACGATGATTCGGATCAACCTACTTCCCGTCCGGCAGGCCAAGCGTAAGGAGCAGGGCCGTATCCAGCTCGTGATCGGGCTTTTCGTGCTCATCGCGGCCGTCGCAGGCAACTATGTGTGGGCACGCCAGGTGGAAGGCGAGCTGTCGCGGGTCGACAACGAGGTCAAGAAGGTCAAGGCCGAGATCAAAGAGCTCGAGAAGATCATCGGCGAGGTACAGGACATCGAGAAGCGTCAGAAGGACCTGCAGCAGAAGCTCGACATCCTCGAGAAGCTGCGGAAGGGCAAGACCGGGCCGGTGAAAATGATGGATGCTCTCGCCCGGGCGAAGCCCAAAGATTTGTGGTTGACGAAGTTCGAAGAGAAGAACGGCAAGTTCGTGATGGAGGGACAGGCCCTGTCCCACGAGGAGCTGGCCCAGTTCATCAGCGCCCTGAAGAGCTCCCCCTTCTTCAGCAATATTCAGCTCAAGAAGGCCGACCTGAAGGAACGTAACGACGTGAAGACCCAGGTCGTCGAGTTCAAGCTCGCCGGGACGGTCAATTACGCCGCCTAGGGGTGGAGGACGATGGAAGAGCTATTCGACAGAATCGTCAGGCTTCCTCTGGGGGCGAAGCTCGGTGCGGTGGTGGGCATCGTCGTCGTGGTGACCGCTGTCAACTACTTCGTGTGGCCCGGCGTGTCGGAGATGTACGACAAGATCGAGCAGAAGCAACGGGAGCTGTCGAAGCTCGAGCAGGAGCGCACGAAGAAGCGGGCCATCGCCAACAATCTCAACCAGTACCGCCGGCGGCTCGAGCTGCTCGAGCAGGAGCTGGCCGAGGCGCTGACCGAGATGCCCGAGGACCTGCGCATGGACGACCTGCTCACCCAGCTTTCCGAGCTGGCCAAGAAGGCGGGGCTGAACCTGACCAGCATCGAGCCTCAGAGCGAGTCGCGTGCTTCCATGTACTACAAGATTCCCATCAAGATGGAGGTGGAGGGGGCCTACCACGAGATCGGCGTCTTCCTTGATTCCGTCGGCAAGCTGCGCCGAATCGTGAACGTCACTGACATTTCGCTGGGCAGTCCGAAGGCGCGTAACGAGAAGATCATCCTCAAGGCCGAGTACCTGGCCACGACCTTCCGCTTCGCCGGGGACGAGGCCGGGGAGAAAGGCAAGAAGGGCAAGAAAGGGAGGCGCAAGTGATGCACCGCATGGGAGTCACTCTTTTCGCCCTTGCCCTCCTCGGACTTTTGTCCGCCTGTGGCAGCGATAGGCCGCCTCCGCGCCCGGCGGCCAAGAAGGCGGCTGCTTCCAAGCCGGCGGCTGCTCCGACTGCCGAGGAGACGGGCCCAGAGCAGGACAAAGAGGAAAAAGAGGAAAAGGAGCCCGAGTTCGTCTATTCGCCGGTGGGCAAGCCCGATCCCTTCAAGAGTCCCTTCAAGGAGGAGACGGTCGTCGAGAGCAGCGAGAAGGGTGAGCGCCGTCCGCTGACCAAACTGCAGCGGTGGGACATCGAGCAGCTGAAGCTGCAGGCGGTGATCACCGGGACCTCCGACCCGATGGCCATGGTGGTCGATCCCGAGGGCGTCGGACACGTGGTGCGTCGCGGCACCCTCATCGGGAAGAACTGGGGGAAGGTGACCGCAATCCGTCGGGACTGCATCGTGATCACCGAACAGCTCCGAGACGCGACCGGAGCCGTGAGTTCGGTGCGTCAGGAGCGGTGCCTGCCCAAGACCGAGCGTGAACGGGATTTCGAGAGGCAGTTCGAGTGAGCGGAGTCAATGCGAGAGCGGTTGAGGCGGACCCCGCGGTGGCCGGTTCGTCCAGCGACAGTGGTACAGGCCGACACGTGAATCAGGAGAGAGCGTCCATGAGGCACGCAATCGAGTTCGACGGACAGACGGCGAGACAGTGGAGGCCCCCGCGGCTGGGCGCTCGGGCCCTCTTCGCCCTTGCGGCGGCGGCGGCCACCCTCCCTGTGGTGGCGGCCGACCGCGCGTCCACTCGTGCACCGGCCGAAGCCGTGAACGAGGTGCGGCGGATTGAGGTAGCGGCCACGAAGGACGGAATCGAGTTGCGCCTCCATGGCAGCCGAGAGGCGACGTACACGGCGTTCAAGCTGGCACAGCCGCCGCGACTCGTGGTCGACCTCTCCAACAGTGATGTGAGCGCCCTCCGGCGGTTGACCGAAGTGGGACGGGGCAACGTCCGCGCGGTCCTCACCACGCAGTTCGACGATGCGGATCGGAAAGTCGGGCGGGTGATGGTGGTGCTCGAGCGCGATGCGCCCTACGCCGTACGCTCCGATGGCCGGACGGTGATCATTCACGTGCGTGGCAACGGAGCGGCGGACGGCCCCCTGGCCGAGAGCCACGGCGCCGAGGAGCAGACGGGCGAGGAGGAACGAATGGCCACTGCGGCCGAGGCGGTGACCCACACCGGCTCCGGGCCTGCGGAGCCGGCCACCGAGCCGGCAGAGACGGTCGCAGAGGCCAAACCATCGAGGGAGGGAGTCGGCGGCCAGGAGGCGCTCCCGCCGGGCGTGGTGGCTCGGCGGGTGGATCGACTCGAAACTCCGGGCCGCGAAGGCCACCGGGTGCTCGCGGTGTCCGCCGAGCGCCGCGGGGATCGTGTTCGTATCCGCATGGCGACAGATGGGGACCCCGAGGTCGTGGAGGTGCTCGAGCTGGTGGATCCGCCGCGATTGGCGATCGACCTGCACGGCATGCGTGAGGCGCCGCGGCGCGCCGACAGCCGGCGCCTCGACGGTCGCATCGTCACCGGCGTACGCATCGGTCGCCACGCCGACAAGGTCCGCGTGGTGGTGGATGGCCCCAAGGGCGCCGATCGGATGGCGCCCTATGCGTTGCGGCGGACGCCTGCAGGCGTCGACGTCGTGGTGGGGCCGGCGGTGCGGCCGGCGCCCGCCGTCGCTCGGGCAACGGAGGGTCGCGGTGAGACCCGAAGGCCCTCGCAGCAGCGCAAGGCGCGGCGTCGCGCGCACGCCGCCAAGATTCGGGCCATCTCCTATGCGCGTACGGGCGCGGTGGGACGGGTGGTGCTCGCCGTGGAGGGCGAGACCGATCTGCCCTATGAGGTGACCCGTCCCGATACTCGAACCGCGGTGCTGACCCTGCGGGGAGCGACCATCGACTCCGATCTGGAACGCTCCTACGACGCCTCCGCCTACGGAGGAGAGGTGCAGGCGGTGACCGCCTATGCGGAGCCCGGAGCGCAGGACACGGTGAAG
>CAYYHA010000209.1:0-7658 GCA_964471535.1 uncultured Myxococcia bacterium
CCGTTCTACGGGCAAAGAGGTCCACCATCTCACCCACGGGTGCTCGAGGAGGGCCCGGGGAAGGAGCCTCGGGGGTGGGGAGGGGTCGCGTCCGGCCATGGCGGGCGGAGTCTGCCCCGCCCCGAGGTGGGGGTCAAACCACGGCGCATCGCTGTTATAAGGGCGCGATGGCAGTCTCCATGGGATCAGAGGGGCTGGCGCAACGGGTGTGGCGAACCGAGGAGCAGGCCTTCGTCGCCGGGGCCCGCTGGCGGCCGCTCAGTGACGCGGAGGTGGTGGTCCATCCCGCCCTGCCCGAGGTGTGGGACGCGTCCTTCGTCTCCCACGTGGCCGCCGATGCCGACGCGGAGCGGCTGTCACGGGAGGCCCAGGCGGCGCTCACGCGGGCCGGCTGCGGACACGTGAAGATCATCCTGAGCGATCCGGCGCTGTTCGGGCGCCTGGGCTCGGCGCTGCGGCGACTGGGGCTCGGGGAGCGGGCGTTCGTCACCATGGTGTGCCGGCGCGTACCCCTCCTCGACCGACCCGACCCCAGGATCGAGATCCGCGCGGTGGCCGATGCGCCCACCCGAGCGGCCATGGCGGAGGTGCGCGACGACGTCCGCCGCGAGGCACCCTGGTATGCGCCCGAGGTCAGCCGAGCCTTGGATCTGTGGGAGGACCTGCAAGCGCGCACCCTCGACCTCACCTGGCTGGTCGCCTACTACGACGAGGTGCCCGTAGGTGCGGTGGGGCTGCTGCTGACCAGCGAGGGGGCCTCCTTGCAATCGCTGGCCACGCGCCCCGCCTATCGGCGACGCGGGGTCGCGAGCCACCTGGTGCAGGAGGTGGTCCGACGCGGGCTCGCGGAAGGTCGGGCCTGGGTCAGCCTGCTCACCGACCGAGACGACCGGCCCCGGCGCCTCTACGCGAGGCTGGGCTTCGACGTGGTGGGGGAGGTCCGCGAGTATCTCAAGGCGATCTCGTGAGAGGTCGGCTATACTTAGCCGCCCATGCGCACCCCACCCGCTCAGCCCTTGGCCCCTCCCACCCGCACCGGCGACCGCATGCGGCTGGGCGCGGTCCTGGTCCTGGCACTCACCGGTGCCTGCGGGACCCTCTCACCCCTCGAGGTGATCGACGAGGGCATCTGCCACGGCGACGGGGACTGCAAGGGCGCACGCGTGTGCCGGGAGGGCCGCTGCGTCTTCCCCGACGACGCGGACGGAGGGCGTTCCGACGCTGGCCCCGATGGCTGGATCGATGTCGACGCCGGCCCCGACGGCGGGATCGACACCGTCGATGCAGGACCCGATGGGGGCTGGGACGGTGGGCGCGATGGCGGCCCCGATGCGGGCTCCGACGGGGGCACGGCAGACGGCGGTGGTCCTCCGCAACCCGGGGAGGTGGGTGCCGCTTGCCGCAGCCCCCGCGACTGCGATCATCCCCGCTCCGTCTGCATCCAACGCCTGCCTGGCGGCTACTGTGCCATTCCCGGCTGTCCCGGCGGCTGCCCAGAGGGCACGGAGTGCGTGGACAGCGACGGCATGCGGCTCTGTCTCGATGGCTGCAGCAGCGACAGCGATTGCCGGCCCCAATACATGTGTCGCTACGATGTCGGACCCGGCGTCTGCCTTCCACGCGTCGGCGGCGGCACGACCGAGGTCGGAGGTCCCTGCCAGCAGCCACGCGACTGCGCCGGTGAGCCGGCGTGGTGCGTGCAGGAGTGGCCGGATGGGTACTGCGTGACCTTCGACTGCATGATGCGGGGCTGCGCCGAGGGCTCGTCCTGCTACGACCTGGGGAACGGCGACAGCGCTTGCTTCCGCGATTGCACCGTCCCCGCAGACTGCCAGCGGCCCGAGTACACCTGCCTGGTCTTCGCCCCGAACGCCCCTGGGGTCTGCCTGCCTCGCTGCGATCTCGTGGATCTCTGTGATCCCGGACAGACCTGCGACCCCGCCACTGGACTCTGCCGCTGATGCGAACGGGATCGTATGCGAAGCGGATCACAGCGGCGGGCGGCCGCGCCGCCGTTGTCCGTGTCCTCCGAGGGTGGTAGCCCTCGGGGCGATGCAAGACCTCGGTGAGTTTGGCAACCTCCCCGGCCTGCGCCGGCTCTCGGACCGTGGCTTCTACGCCTTCGTCGCGGCCTTCTCGCTCGTCGCACTCGCGGGCCTGGCCTACCTCCTCGTGATCCGTCAGGGCCATGAGACCGCGGCGGTGGACCTGAGCTTCCTTCCCGCGGTCAACGCGGGACTCAATGGCCTCGCAACGGTCCTGCTCGTCGCCGGGTGGCGCGCGATCCGCTCCGGGCGGCGGCGCGCGCACATGTACCTGATGATCAGCGCCTTTGGGGTCTCGGCACTCTTCCTTGTCAGTTACCTGGCCTACCACTACGTCCACGGCGACACGAAGTACCCGGGCCAGGGACCGCTGCGGGCGGTCTACTTCTTCATCCTGATCACGCACATCGTGCTCTCCGCCGGGCTGCTGCCCCTATCGCTCACCACCTTCTTCTTTGCCTTCCGCGGGCGCTTCGACCGCCACCGGCGCCTCGCCCGCTTCACGCTGCCCGTGTGGCTCTACGTGAGCGTCACCGGCGTGCTCATCTACTTCTTCCTTCGCAGCGCCTACTGAGGCGCAGTGCGCCCACCTGCCGCCGAAGGTTTTGGCGCCTTAGGTGCCACCGGGCCCTTGTCGCTGCCGGTACGGTCGGCAGCGGGGGCACGCCGGGCGGCGTCAGAAAGCGGCCGTCCAGACGAGGCCGACGCGGTCGTTGTGATCGAAGGCCCCGAAGAGTCCCCATTCCGGCCCGCCGAGAATCTCGGCACTCAAGCTGAAGCGATGGTGGTCGCTCGCGCGATAGGTCACGGTGGGCAGGATGAGGAGGCCACCGGTGGAGATCTGGTAGAGCAGGGCTGCGGTCACCTCGAGCGTCTCGTCGAAGAAGGAGGTGCGGCCGTAGGCGAGTGCCCCGTAGAGGAGCACGGCGCGCCCATCGGCCGGCAACCGAGCGGGAAAGCCACGCGTATCCTCGAACCCGACGAGCACGCGGTCCCCGGGCACGTCCAGCGCGGCGAAGAGGTAGGCGGACAGGCCGAAGGTCAGACCCTCGAGGTCGAGGTACTCGCCTCCCGCAGCCCCGGAGAGGACGGGCTGTGCGGTCCAGGTGAGGCTCCGCCTCCCCGGATCGAGGTCCGATTCGGTCACCGCGTACAAGGTGCGCAGGGGGGAGTAGCCGAGGTCACCTCGGAGGAGGAGATCGCCCGCCGGCCACTCGATATCCGCGGCCACGAGCTGGCGCCGAACATGCCAAGCCTCGAAGAGCGCCTCCCCCTTCTGGATCTTCTCCCCCACCGCAAGCGCCGCATCGAGCGGCAAGGTATCCCCTTCCGCCTCGGCGATGAGAATCCTCTGCAGATCGGGATCGATGCGCTGGCGGGGGAAGGGATCGTAGGCGTCGAGGGCGACGAGACCGAGGTCCACGGGACCCAGCCGAGCCTCCGCGCGCGCAGCGAACTGCCAGTTCTCCGGCACCGGCCGAGGCAGGCGGGTGTGGAGGAAGAAAGGCTGGACCTGGTCCACGCCCGTCTGGTCGTACCCGAAGCCCCGCGGGTCCGGCAGCGGCATGGGCAGCAAGACGCCGGCGCCGGCCAGGCCCCAGTCGTAGCCGAAGAGCGCCACCCGGTTGGGAACGAAGAGGGGCAGGACGACCAGCGTGAGGGAGGTCTCGCCCGAAAAGAGGCGCATCTCCACCGCGGGGACCGGTCGCTTCCCCTCGGTGCCGCCGAGCGCCGCGGCGAGGCCGAAACGCAGGTCCATCGGGTTCAGCACGTCACTTGGGGACAGACCGGGAGTCGCCCCCCAGGCAAAGAGCAGATTTCCGATCCGGAGATCCACACTGTCGAAGTAGAGCCCGGCATAGGCCTCCCCCAACTCCGCCTCGGCGATCGCATGGGGTTCGGGAGCGGCGAGCGAGGCAGGGAAGAAGGTCACGTGGCGGAGGTATCCGGAGAGCTTCAAGCGGCCGCGGGCGCCTAGGCGCTGCTCGAGGCCAAGCCGGGCAACCAAATGCACTTCGGCGAGGTGGACGTCCTCTCTCTCGCGCGCCGTGTCCACCCAAAGTCCCGCATCGAGCGAGGCCTGTACGGTGGCCGGCTCGGTGGCCACCCACGCAGCATCCTCCGCGGGCTCGAGGGCGCCTCCCTCGGAGCGTCCGGGCGCGGAGTCCGTCTCCGGCGTTGCGTCAAGGTCGATCTCCTCCGTCCCCTCCTCGCCGTCGAGGGCCCGGTCGCGCTCGTGCCCTCCCTCCTTCTCGTCCCCCGCAGGCGCCTCGAGGACGATCTCGTCTTCCCCGGCAGAGTCCGGGTCGCCCGCTGCCCGCGCGACAGCGCCAGGGCTTGCTAGGGCGCGTGCCGGAAGGAGGAGCAGCGCCAGCCCAATCAGCGCTCGAGCGCCCGCTCGGTGAAGGTCTCCGGCGGAAAGGATTTGCCCGGTTCCACCTCCACCAGCTCGAGACGCGTCGACGATCCCTTCTTGACGTTCTTCATCTCTGTCTCGACGGGTAGCCAATGCCCCTCCACCTTCTTCAGTCGCTTCACGGTCATGACCTTCGAGAGCGCCCCATCCTCCCGGTCGTAGAACTCCACCTTCAGAGGAATCCACGTCTTCTTGTGGATCCACAGCTTCACCGAGCCGTACAGGTCGTCCTCGGAGGGCGCTTTCGGGCGCGTCACCACCACGTAGGTCTCCTGCCCGCGGTACGACTGCTCACCCTCCAAGGTACACTCGGCATCGTCGAGGGAGCGCACCTCGAGGTCCGCATAGCTGAAGTCCGTTCCCATGAAGGAGCCGCGCCTCTGCGTTCCCGCGATGCGTCGGGTCCGCTTCAATGCCGGGAGGTAGAGGATCTGCTCGTCGGGACCATCGGCGTTCTCCCGCAGGAGGAACGCAGTGCCCGCCACGTCTGCTGGCTCGAGGAAGCGAATCAGGGTTCGCACCAAGCCCTTTTCGCGGGCACTTCTGACCTCGAGCGTGCGGTGCCTCGGCGCACCCTTCGCCGGCTGGATGGTCAGCGCGATCCGGGCCAGACCGCTGTCGATGCCCATGCCGGCATGCGCACGGGCCTTCTCGACGATCTCGGTACACTCCGGGGGCTTCGCCTCCGCGGCCGTGAGCAGGTGTGGAAGGACTGCGAGGGCTACAAGGGGAAAGCGACGCGCGATCTGCATGGGGGTCTTCCTCGGATCGGTCGGAGCCGCCGGCATCCGGCGCTCCGGTGATGCGGGCCTGCCTCCGTCCTTCCTCACCGCAGGCGCGAGGTCAACTCCCGCAGGCGATCGCGCAGCAGGCCGTTGCGCGGCTCGCGCTCGAGTGCCGCCTCGAGGGCCGCACGGGCGTCTGCCAGGCGGCCCTCGGCGAGGTAATAGTCGGCGAGCAGCTCGAGCGGCTCTGCCTGATAGGGGAGCAGGCGAAGCGCCTCTTGAACGGCGGCAAACCCTTCGCTGCGCCGGGCGGGATCCCCCAGGAGGAGACGCGCCAGGGCGAGGTAGGCGCCGGGCTCGGCGGGCGAGAGGCGTAGAGCCATGCGGAGCGCCTGCTCGGCCCGGCCCCCCTCCCCCACCCGCGCCCAGGCTTCCCCAAGGTCCAGATAGGCCGAGGGATCCGTGGGGGCCAGGAGCACGGCGGCGCGCGCCTGCCGCAGAAAGGCGGGCTCTGCGAGGCGCACTTGGGCGAGCATGCGATCGAAGACCGGCTCATAGCGGGCGAAGCGGGACTCGGGCGCCAAGAAGACCAGGGTGTAGCCGAGGTCCCCTCGAGCGAAGACGTACAATCGTAACAAATAGCTGCGCCCCTGCGACTCGCCCTCCATCAGCTCGAAGGCCGCGTCGTAGCGGAGGGCCGGCTCTCCGGCCACCGTAGTCTCCTGCGGAGGGCTGCGGCGCACGCGGCGGACGCGGCCCATGTGCTCGTGGTAGTGGAGCTGTAGGTCGAACCAATCGTCCGCCAAGCGGGTGAGATCGATGGGAGCCGCCCGCTGCTCCGTGAAGACATGGAGGTAGGTAGGGCCGGCACTGCGCAGCCGGTTGGAGACTCCAAGCCAGCCCAGCTCGGTGATCGAGCGACCCCACCCGACGGGGTAGGCGATCTCGATGCCGAACTCGTCGTCGCGGTCACTGCGAAGAACGGGCAGCAGGGGTCGCATCAGACGGCCTGCGAAAACCACCGTGAGCACGATCGCGAGCAGCGCGGCGGCACGCAGCACCGTGCGGCGACGCCGGGCCACCCCCGCCTGAAGGAGCCTGGGCTCGAGCGCAAAGGTCGCAAGACTCCCACCGATGAGTCCGCCAAGATGCCCCCAGTTGTCGGTATTGGAGCTCATCCAGCCGATCCACAGGAAGACCACGACGTAGGGGATCACCGACGACCCGAAGAAGCGCCGGTATCGCGGCGGGATGATCTCCCGATACTTCAGACCGAAGACGATGACGCCGCCGAAACATCCGAAGACCACACCCGAGGCGCCGGCCGAGACCGCAGCCGATCCGAAAAAGGAGAGCACGGTCGTCCCGAGCGCACTGGCCAGGAGGATGAAGAGGTAGTCGAGGGGCCGAAAGGCGTTGTCGAGTGCGCCACCGACGTTGAAGAGGACGAAGAGGTTGAAGAGGAGGTGAACCCAATCGCGGTGTACGAAGTTCGCGGTAAGGAAGCGCCAGGTCTCACCCAAATCCAGAATCAGCGGCCGGGCCTTGGCGCCGAAGTCCACCATCGCCGCCGTGACGGCGCCCTCTCCCGCGCCCATCTCCAGGCGCATCATCACGAAGACGAGGAGGTTTGCGAGCACCAACGCGGCGGTGATCCAGGGAAAGCGCGACAGGTTGAAGTACCGCATGAAGTAGATGCGGTCGGGGCGATACAAGCCCCGAAAGATCTCCAGATCGCGCGCCGGAACCCAGGCATCACCGGTCACGAGTGGGAAGCAGACAGGCGTGTCCGGAGCGATCTCACCACGCACGACCCTCCGTTCGAACTCGTCGAGATCGAGCTCGATCTCACCAGCGTGGGTGCGGATGGTCAGCATCGGCCCTCGAGCCCCGAGTATAGACCTCTTGGCGGCTGCCTTCGCTGCCGCAGGGGCCCGGATGACTGGTTGAAGCGCTCTTTTGGCCCGTGCTAGGTATCTATCTGGGGCCAGGGAGCCCTACCGCCCCCCCGACCCGACCATCGTGACCCTGCACGTTCGAGGGACGCCTGGAGTACGGATGAAACTGATCATCGAGGACGATGAGGGCCGGAAGACGGTCGTTCCTTTCGTCCGCGACGAGATCTCCATCGGCCGGGAAGAAGGCAACACGATCCGGCTCACGGAGCGCAACGTCTCCCGGCGCCACGCGTGTCTTCGTCGCTCGAACGGTCACGTGTTCATCGAGGACCTCGGCTCCTACAACGGCGTGAAGGTCAATGGGGACCGAGTGCAGGGGCGCGCCGAGATCCGGGAGGGCGATCTGATCGAGATCGGCGACTACAACCTCGCGATCCAGCTCGACGCGGGGGACCGAGCCCCGAGGTACGACGACCGCACGCTCGACGCCGAGCCGCCGACCTCGCCGCAGGCCCGAGTTCCCGAGCCCCTGCCCAGCGAGGGGCCCACGACGCCGGCGGCCCCCGTCTACGGC
>CAYYHA010000210.1:0-7655 GCA_964471535.1 uncultured Myxococcia bacterium
CCTCCCTGCAGGCCCTGCGATCCGCCCTGGCGCGCCCGGGGCGGATCGAAGGGCCTGCAGGGAGGAGGCACCTTGCACAGACACGCCGCATCGCACGGACCCGCACACCGGGCCCGGTCTCTTCGTGCCTCCCTTCCTCTACCCGCCGTCGCTGTCCTCTTTGCCGTCCCCCTTCTCGGGGCTGCATGCGGCGGCCCGCCGCCGTCGGCCCCGGCCCCCGCGCCCGCGGCCTCCGCCGCCGGACCACGGGCGGTTGCCCTGCGGCCGCAGCCGCACCCCGTCGCAGCGCCCGCACCGGCCCCACCTGCCCTTGCCGGGCAGCCGTGCCGGCGTCCCGCGGACTGTGCCGCGGGGCTCTCGTGCCTGCCCACGGCTGAGGGGCCCCGCTGCGGCACCATCGAGCGCCCCGCGCCGGCAACCGGTCCCGGCGCGCCACCTCCTCCGCCCCCATCGCTCCTGGCCGGCCCGGCCGGCGGCCGGGGGGAGGGTCGCCGATGAAGCGGCGCGCCCTCGCCACCGCCCTTGCGGCGCTGTGTCTGCCCCTCGCCGCGCAGGCCCTCACGCCGGTTTGGAGCCATACGCTGAGCGGCTCCATCGACGGCTACGCACTCGGCGACGTGGATGGCGACGGCCGCCTCGAAGCGGCGGTGGTGGTCCGGGGCGGCACCTACGCCCCGGGGCGTTCCGTGCCCGGCGTCGGCAGCCTGGCGCTCGTCGACGCCGGGGGTGCGCTGCGCTGGGAGGTGCAGACGGGAGGTGAGCTGGCCGGCTTTCCCACCCTCGCCGATCTCGATGGGGACGGCCGCGCCGAGGTCGCGTTCTGCGAGCTCGAAGCCGCGGGTCGTTGCCGCGTCCTCGACGGCGACGGCCGGCTCCTGTGGGCGACGGGCCCGCTCTCCTATCCGGGGATGACGACGGTGGGGCCCGCCGCCGCCGATGTGGACGGCGACGGCGACCTGGACCTGGTTGTCGTCTCCTGGGGAGGCCTCGTCGCCGCGTACGACGGCCCCAGTGGCGCCCTCCTCTGGTCCTACGACGCGTGGGCGGGGTACGGCGACCTCCTCTTCGGCCACGCCTCGGTGGAGGACCTCGACGGCGACGGCCGCAAGGAGATCGTCTTCGGCGGGAACCGGCAGGGCGGCCTCTACGCCCTCGACGCGGCCACCGGTACGCTTCTCTGGCGCCGGGATCTGTGGACCGACCTGGGCAGCACCTTCTTCGCCAGCGGGCCGGCGCTGGTCGACCTCGACGGGGATGGGCTCCTCGAGATCGTCGTGACCCTCGCCGACGGATGGATCGCCGCCTTCACCTCGACGGGCGCGGACCTGTGGGCGCTCTCGCTGCCCGGCACCTTCGCTTGGTCCAGCCCGGCGGCAGCAGACCTAGACGGCGACCTGCGGCCGGAGCTCGTCGCCGTCTCCACCGAGGGGACCGTCTACCTCGTCGACGCCCAGGGGACCCTGCGCACCTCCCGCGCGCTGGGGACCGAGAGCTGGGCCGGTCCCTCGCTGCTGGACGCGGACCTCGATGGGCTCCCGGAGATCCTCGCCGCGAGCCGCGACACGCTGCACCTCCTCGACGGGAAGACCCTGCAGACGGAAGCGTCTTTCACCCACGGTGCCGGTGGCCTGATGCCCACCGCACTCGCCGCCGACATCGACGGGGACGGGCGCACCGAGGTCCTCATGGGAAGCTGGCTCGGGGGTGAGCTCCTGGCCTTTGCGGTGCCGGTGCCATCGCTCTTCGCCTGGACCCAGCTTGCCGGGGCCGCCGCCCACCCGGGACGCCTCGACCTCTTCGGCGACACCTTTGCCGGCAAGGACGCCTTCGCCGCCCTCTCGATCTTCCGTGCAATCGCCACCCATGCGGCAAGTGACCCGAGCCTGCCAGGCGCGGCACGAAGAACCTTTGCGAAGGAGGTGCTCCCCGAGCTGAAGAGCGGACTGAAGAAGCTCTTCAAGGGCTCTCCGCGCAAGGCGATCGAAGAGGTCCGGGAGGCCATCGACGGACTCGCCCAGGCAGCTGCCCAGGGCGCTGCCACCGCCCACCTGCAAAAGCTCGGCGCGCGGGTCGCGCTCCAGATCTTCCAGGACCTCCTGGCGCGGGCGCAGGCCGTCCTGGGACCGACGCATGCCGAGATTCTCCGGGCCCAGGCCGCCGCGAGCGCTGCGCTGGCGCTCGTTGCGGCCGGCCGCTTCGCGGATGCCGCACGGGCGGTCGAGATCGCCGCCAAGCGGCTGGAGAAGAAGATCCGCTTCGTCGGCGCGTTCTGCACCGCGCCCCTCGGTGAGCCCTATGGACAGGCGCTCTGCGCGGTGCAGGCGCTCTACGGGCAGGTGGGCGGACGGCACCTCGAACGCGCCATGGAGCGCCTGGCCCTGGCCCAGGCGGACAAGGCACTGAAGGAGATGGAGAAAGCCGCCCGCGGCCTCGCACCGCCCGATGCCGACCGTCTGGCCCGCATCGCCGAGTCGGTGGCCCTCGCCTACGTCGAGGATGCGGTGCAGTCCGGCCTCCCCCTTCGGAACCTCGCGGCGGCCCAGGCGGCCCTCGCCGACGGGGCGGCACGGCTCGCAGCGGGCGATCCCCTCGGCGCAATCCGGCGCTTTCAGAGCGCCGTGCGAAACGCGCGGCCCCGCTAGCGGCAGATCTCACCCGTCTCCGTCTGGCCGCCCGCTCGGAGCGCCCGCAGGCCCTACCGCTCTGGGCTCTCCGTGCCCTCCGCCGGGGCCCCCTCGCCCGTCCCGTCGCCTTCCTCACCGCCCTCGCTGGCGCGGTACTCGAAGCGAACGCGGGAGATCGCCGGCGCGCCGCCCTCCTCCTGCGCCGGGTTGCTCAGCGTGAGGCTTCGCGGCAGCAGCGTCAGCGGATCGGTGACCACCTCCGCCTCGAGACCCTTCCGCCAGATCTGCTCGAAGAGGCGCGCCTGCGCCTCGCCCTCCTCCCCCTCTTTCCGCAGCGCCTCGCGGATCTCCGCCTGAACGGCCTCCTCGAGACCCACCTCGAGCCGAAGACGCACGCAGCGGCGCTCGGCCGCCCCGGCTTCGCACGGCACCCAGCCGACGAAGCGGCGGGTCACCACCACCGGGACGTCGCGGCCCGCCGGAGAGAGGATCTTCGGAAGCGCATGGGCGGGCACCGTCGTGGTCACCGGAATGCCCTCCTCCAGGCTCACCCCGATCCACGTGTCGACGGCGGCCCACCACAGGTACTCCACCGAATCTCGGAGGAAGCGAAAGACCCGGCCGAGGAAGGAGCGCATCCGAGCCACGAGCGCATCGGCCCCCGAAGCGGCGTCGTCCTTAGCCGCGTCCGGCGCCTGGCCCATGGCCCGTTCCATTGCGCCTAGGTCGCCGGTGACTCGCGAGAGCGCTTCGTCGAGTGCCACCGCCTGCAGGTGGCCCTCGGCATCGAGACGGATGTGGGCGAAGCCTTCGGCGAACTTGGGCACCATGACCGGCCCGCCGCCGGACTCGCCGGCGACGACGATCTCCTGCGGCCCTTGGATCCGAAAGAAGAGAACACTGTGCCCCTCCTCCCCTTCCTTGGGCTCGGCCAAAGTGCGCACGACGCCACGCTCGGGCCAGTGGAAGCGAGGAGAGACCGTGCGGACGCCGGGGCCCACCTTTGGTACCGTCGCACACCCGGCGAGGAGCACCCCGAGGCTCGCCGCCCATGCCAAGCACGGGTGCCCCCGCCGGCCGCTGCCGCCGATTCCGCCGGGGGCCATCAGCCCGCCGCCTTCTTCCGGCGGTAGGCCTCGATCAGGATGTCCGCCGTCTCGGGACGCATGATGCGAGGGTCGGGCCTCTCGCCCGCCATCAGCATCTCCCGCACCTTCGTCCCCGAGATGAAGAAGGGCTTCTCGTCGGGATGGCGCTCCATCAGATCCACACGCCCCATCGACTCGTAGTAGGCGGCGAAGCCCACCTTCACCGGCTGGGTGTGAAGCCGCCCCGGCAGATCCTCGAAGATCTCCTGCGCATCGAAGTCGCCCCAGATGGGGGTGCCGTCGTGGAAGGGCGCATCGGCGTGCTTGCGCCCGATCACGATGTGGCTGAAGCCGTGGTTCTGCCGGTAGATGGCGTGCATCACCGCCTCGGCGGGCCCTCCGTAGAACATCTTGATGTCGAGGCCCACCAGCGCAAAGACGTCGTTGATGTCGTAGCCGACCTCCTCCCAGAGCTCGGGGTCCACGTCTCCCTTGCCCAGGAGGCGATGGCGAAGGAGGTTCTCGTAGGTCTTCATCCGCGTGGCCGCGTCGACGTCGTCGCCCTTCAGCTGGCCCACCAGGGGGTTGAGCACCACGCCGGTGTAGAGGCCGCTGCGGGTCAGGGTCTCCGCGCCGTAGACGAGGGCATACTCATGTGCCCGGTGCAGCGGGTTTCGCGTCTGGAAGGCGAGCGCCGCCTCCCACTTCTTCTGCGCGATGAGCACCCGCGTCATTTCCGGGGTGTAGATGTAGGCGCCGAACTCAGGATTGAAGGGCTGAGGAAGCGCCTCGATCTTCCCCCCGACCAGCTTCGTGCGGGGGTCCTTGGCGACGATGTCCCCGCCGGGATGATCGAAGCGGTCGGTGCCGTAGACACTCTTCACGTAGGCCGCCTTGTCCCAGTCGAAGATCGACTCGACGGTAAGTACGCCCACGGGCTCCCCTGCTTCGCTGACGAGCACCGCGGTCTTGCCCCGATCGAGGCGCCGGGCCTCCTCGTCGGTGGCGGGCAGCGAGATGGGGATCGTCCATGCGTACTTCTCGCCTCCGCGGGTGAGCGTGCGGTGCTCGAGGACCTCGGCGTAGGTGTCCTCGTTCATCGGCCCCTCGAGGGGTGAGAGGGTTCCATCGGCGAAGCGATAGACAGCCGAAAGGTCGGCATCGGTGACCCGGAGGGTCGGATGCTCGTGCATCTCCGACAGGAGAGCCTTTCGCCGGGAGAGGGGGAGGATTCGGTCGATGGGCACGTCGAGCCCGCCGTGGACGGGGACGAGGGACATGAGAGGCTCCTTCTGAAGAGAGGAGGAGAATCGAAGCGGCCTTCCCGCCGCTGAATGCCCGGCGGTGCGGCGCTCTGTCAACGCCGCATCGCCGTCGGGGCGCCCGGCCGAGGCGAGCCGTGGCGCGCCGGTGCGACCCCGCGGCCGCTCCGATGCGCCCCGAAAGAGCGGGCGCTCGAGGAGGTCCCCAGCAAAAAAGTGGACGGGCGGCCTCGACACGTTACGGTCGACTCCGAGGCCGCAGGTAGGCGGCCGGAGACAGGAGGAGAGCAACGATGTTTCGAACCGATTCCGATACGGCGACCCCGTCCGGCGAGCGCCGGCGCCTGCCCCGCATGCAGCTCGGCTGCCCCATGACCTTCTCCGGTCTCGACGGGAGCGGCCCCTTCGTGGGGAAGGCCCTCTCGGTGAGCGGCGGCGGACTGCTCTTCGAAACCGGCGCCATCGTCTCCACGGGCGACCGGCTCTCGGTGACCGTCACCCCGCCGCTCGCGCTGACCGGCCCGCTGCGGGCTCGGCTCTGTGTGCTGCGCGTCTCGGAGAGCGACAACCCCCGGATGCCCGTGAAGGTGGCGGGCCGGTTCGAGTGGATCGCGCCGCCCGAGCCGCCCGCGGAGCCCTGAGCGAAGCGCTGCCGCCCCAGAGAAGGGGGCACGGCGGTCCGCTGCGATCACGCCTCGCCGGTGGGGTTGACGATGAAGGCACCCGGCGAGAAGCCCAGGCGCTGCACCGCTTCCTCCCACCGCTTCTCCACCGCCACGTCGAAGACGAGGTCCTCCTGCAGGTCCAGCGGCACCCAGGACCCCTCGACGGTCTCCCGCTCGAGCTGGCGCGGGCTCCACCCGGCATAGCCGAGGAGGAAGAGAACCTTCGCCGGGCCCTCCTTGGCGACCACCCGCTCGAGGAGCGCGCGGCTCGTTCCCAGCGCCAGGTGTTCGCCGATGGGGAGCGCCCCCTCGACGTCCTCACCCGACGGCCGCTCGTAGAGGATCCAGAGCGCGTTCTGCTGCACCGGGCCACCCAGGAAGACGCGATCCTCGGCCCGTCCCGAGGCCCGCGCGACCTGTGCCAGGTGCTCGTCGATGGAGCCCAACATCTCGCCCACCGTGATCGGGGCGGGCCGATTCACGACGAACCCCAGGGCACCGTTCTCGTCGTGCTCGGCCATGAGCACCAGGGTCTGCCGGAAATTGGGATCGAGGAGGGACGGCGCGGCCACCAGGAACCCAGGAGCCAGGCTTTGCTCCAGCGCGTCGTCGCCGGACTGTGCTTCTTTCTCGGTCGGGGGTTCGCTCATAGGTCCACGTCGGTTTCGTCACCGGAAATATGGGTCAGATTTGGTCGGATTTCCTCGAAGCGTGCTTCGAGCGCATCGAAGCCCGGGACGACGAGGAGGTCCTGCCGCCAAGAATAATGCCCCGACGGAGCTTCGATAGGCGCGGACGCATCGAAGACCGGCGGCGCGAAGGCGTTCCCATCGGGGCCGAGGATCACCACGTCCCAGTCCACGGTCCCGCCACTGAAGCGAGCGATGGCGAGCGAGACCATGGACCCGCGCGTGAACCGAAGCATGCCTCCGGAAACGGAGAGCACCGGCGGCTCCAGGAGATCCAAATTGAGCGAGGCCACCGCACCTGCATCGAGCCCTTCGAAGAGCCGCGTCGAGTCGGGGGGCAGGGCCGTGCAGCTCGGACCGAGCGGGGTGTCCTCGCAGGTCCCCCGGCGTGAGGCGACCGCGACCAGATCGTAGTGGGCGCCGGAGAGCGGGCCAGAGAGCGGCGGCGCACTGCCCACCTGGCCACCGCTTCCGCCACCCGCGAGGGGCGGCAGCGGCGCCTGTCCCTCGGCACCCAGATCCACCAGCGGGATCGCCACGAGCTGCTCGGTCCCCGAGGGAAGCCCGGGCACGTTGAGCTGTATCGGTACGCTCAGGGGCAAGTCGGGGGCGAAGTTCATGCCCTGCAGGTGCTCCCCCGCCGAAGGCGCGAGCCCGCGCAGGATGCCGAAGTGGGTCGGCTCGAAGCTGCCACCGAGGTCCGCATTGCCCGCCACCACGTAGACCGCCTGCAGCCCGGTTCGGGTGGTCAACAGGTACGCCTCGTCGACGCCCAGGTCGGAACGGTAGACAACCGACCCGTCGCCGGGGGGCGGGAGGTCGGAGGCGTCGCCCCCCGGGGGCAGGGTGGCGAGCACGGCGCCGCTTCGACTCTCCCCGAACGGGGGCTGGGGCAGCACGCTCAGGTCGATGGTGCCCGAGACGGTCGCGGTCCCCGGCCGGGGCTCGGGGGACAGGGAGCGCAGCACGACGCTCAAGTTCGCCGCCTCGAGCCCGTACACGGAGTGGAGTGCGTAGCCGTCGGCCACCGCGTGGACGTCCACCGGTCCGAGGAGGCCCCCCACGCGCCAGGTAAAGACGCCGCCTGCATCGGTGCGCCCGGAGGCACGCGCCCCATCGGCGTTCACCTGCACGAAGGCCCCTTCGATGGGGGCACCCGTATCCCCGCCGAAGACGACCACGTTCACCCGCCCATCGATGGGACCGCCGGTGGTGCCCCCGCCGGGCAAAGGCTGCGGCGCCACGTCGTTGCCGATGGGCGGGGTGCCCGCATCTCCGGCATCAGGCCCGCCCCCATCGGGCCTGATGCCGGAGAGAAGACTACAAG
>CAYYHA010000211.1:0-7559 GCA_964471535.1 uncultured Myxococcia bacterium
TCACCTCTCGCTCGCCCCCCATCATCATGCCATCTGTTCAGGGGGTTACGCATGAGGTTCTCAGGCATGGCCGTTCTCGGGGTGGTCCCAGCACCGCACGCGCTCGTAGAGCGTCCGCATGATCCGGCAATGTTGGGAATCGTGGTGCTTCAGATCGCCGTGGTCGTGCCAGGCTACGACTTCACAGCCCATCTCGCAGGCGTCCAGGAGGGAGCAGTCTTTGCAAGCTTCGTTGCCCGAAGCAGCGAGACGTTTCTCGAACGGCCGCTTCTTCTTCCGCCAGAGGAGCGAGGAATGGAGCTGCTCCCGAAGGGGCCTTTCACCGAGGGTGTGGAATCCGGCCATCAAATCTGGCGAGGCCACGTAGCGGCAGCAAGGGACGACGTGACCCGATGGGAGGAGCGTGATCGTGCTGGCGGCATAATTGCAGACGAAGGGAGGGCGAGTCGGATCGTCCCCGCCTTCCCTCCGATGGGTGAGAAGGCTCCCAAGCCACAGGTCGAAAGGACGCCCGGCCGCGATCCATGCGTCGAGGATTCGGGAGTAAACGAGCCCCTCGGCATCCGCCGAAAGCCGCAGACAGGGATTCCTCCCCTTGCCGATGGGAGCGACCGGGAACAACCGC
Source organism: uncultured Myxococcia bacterium (assembly GCA_964471535.1). GTDB lineage: Bacteria > Myxococcota > Myxococcia > SLRQ01 > SLRQ01 > CAYYHA01. Next base: position 626 of record CAYYHA010000211.1, read on the forward strand.
CACCCCTGGACGCACCAATCTGTAAGGAGCTTGAAGGTATCCGTCATCGCAGCAACGTTTTTGGCGGTCAGGGTGGTTTGGACGACCACCCGGAAGCCGCTACGGCGGAGATCCCGGATTGCCCGCTCAACCTTCTCGGCGGAGCCTGTCCGACCGCGGATGGCATCGTGGACGCCTGCACCGTCGAAGCTGACGAAGAAGATGGTCTCCTGGGGGCGGAAGCAAGCGAGGACGGTGGGCGCAAGATGCCCACCGTTGGTCTCGACGCCGGTCACGATCATACCGGCGGCCCGGATGGCATCGAGGATCGTCCCGAGGTCGGAGCGCAGGAAGGGCTCTCCCCCGGTCAGGTGGACTTTCTCGATCCCGGCAGCGGCAGCCTGTCGGACGGCATCCAGGGCAGCTGGAGTATCCATCTCGCCCGATGGAAGAGAGGAACCACGCAGGTAACAGTGGTGACAAGCGAGGTCGCATCGAGCGGTCACAAGCCACCACAGGGTCGTGGGACGGAAAGGCTCTGGCTCGCGCCAGTTCGCGTACCCGATCTTCCGAAGCTCGCCCCCGACAACGGCCAGCAGCACAGAGCCATCCCACGCCAGCGCCACACCGTCGAGGAAATCGGGCCAGTGATGATCCGCATTCCGCTCCCCGGCGATCAGCGCCAGGAGGGGCGCCAGGATGATATCGTGGGTGATCATCAGGTGAACCTCTCCAGGTCGGGGGAGGACCGCCCTCGCCAGTGCGAGCAGGTCGGCGCAGCCGGCGTCTGCCGGGCGCATCCCTTCTGGCGTGGTATCAGGGTTTAGGAATCGGTTTACAAGCTCCTTCAAGGGCATAGCGTGGAACGCCCGACTGGCCAGATCCGCGTCCTCGATGAAAGGGCCAGGGTCGCCGAGAAGGCGATCCGTCGATGGCTCAGCATCCTGCCCCGCCCCAGCCGAAACCAGACGGGCGGTCTCTGTGCAGCGTGGCAACGGTGACGAGGTCACCCCCGCTAGCCGACCTCGAAGCCTTTTGCCGAGATCGAATGCCTGTCGCCGTCCATGCGGGGTCAGCGAAACATCGTTGCCGAAGGTGCCATGCTGGAAGTGCTCGCGCTCGGCGTGTCTCACCACGAGCGTCCAGCCTCGCCGGCTGCCGAGGAGAGCAAGCGTCCGTCGCAGGGACTCGGGCAGGGAATCAACCACGTCGTCGAGAGAGTATCGTTCAGGGTGGGTCATCGCGCTACCCCTCGCAGGACGGTCGGCAACGTGTCGAGCCGACGAAGCTCCTGAAGGTCGAACCCCGTGGCGTCAAGCATGGCGCGGTACTCGTCGAGGGTGCGTTCGCTCCCCCCCGTGTTCACGAGCAGGTGCAAGGTGCAGAGACTCCCGTTGAAATCACCCGGTTCGAGGAGCATCTCAACCACGAACAGCACGCCCCCGGTGTCCAGAGCCGCCCTTGCGTGGTGCAGGATACGAAGGCATCGGTCGTCGTCCCAGTCGTGAAGGACGCGAGCCAGGAGAACCGCGTCGCCTCGGACTGGCCACGGCGCAAACAAGTCCCCTGCAACTGCGCGGAATCGCGGGAGAAGTTCGGTGGGCAGAGCCACTTGTCTGAGCACCTCGGGGCGATCCATGAGGACGACGCGCAGCGATGGGTGGGCGCGGAGGAGAAAGCCCGCTACGATCCCCGTGCCACCACCCGCGTCGATGAGCGTCTTCTCTCCCTCCAGGTTGATCGCCTCGCCGATCCGGGAATAGTCGTGGAGGGCATACGAGGAGAGCATCCGGTGAAAGCGCTCAACACGCTCGGCGTCGTCGGCGACCACCTGGAACAGATCCCTCCCCGCCAGCCGGTCACCAGCGAGGATATGCAGAAGGTCTCGCCAAGGGGCGACCATGTGGCGGGCGTACTCGATGGCGGCGGAATGGAGCGACATCGGATGTCTTTGATCGAGCAAGGCTCCTTTCTCCGTAGCATTCCATGTATCGCCTTCCTCGGTGACGAGGCCCATTTCTCCCATTGCCCGTAGCAGCATTTGGGCGCTTCTCAGCGTGAGCCCGGCGCGGTGCGCGATCTGCTCGGTCGATTCGGGAAGCATCCCGACGATGTCCAACTCGGCTGCGGCTACGGCAGTGTAGGTCCTCCAGAAACCCACGAGGTCGCTCGACAACGAGGCGAACTCGCTCCTGAGCGCGGGGCGTAACTCGACGACTCGCGTGCCCGACGTGTCGATGACCTCGAGTCCGCCATCGAAGCGCTCGACTCTGGCTTGGCCGTTGTAGAACGGCTCGACACCCGCGAAGCGCCGCTGGTACGCGGGCCGGCCGCTGGTGTCCACGTGGGTCCAACCGTTGTCGTCGCGGGCTCTCGCGAAGCCCTTGTGGAACACGTCGAGGTCTAGGAACCAGACGCCGTGGATCAGCGCCCCGCACAGGTCGATGTGGGTCGAGCGCCCATCCTTCCCCTGCACGACGGCAACCCCGTCCCGGTAGTCGCCTGCATATTTCCAGCGTGCTTCATAGGCTGGCTCACCATCGGACGTGATATGGAAGTAAGCCCCGCCGGGTTGGCGGACGGCACAGCGTCCTCCCTGGAAGTTTCCGCACCATTCGTAGCGCTCTCGGTAGAGATCCGTTCCGTCGGTGCGGATGTGGTGCCAGCCGTCCGGCGACACCACGGCGGCCAGTCCCTCATAGAAGCCGAACGTCTTGACGAACCGCCGGCCATAGGCCGGCGATCCATCGACTCGAATGTGCCAGGCCTCCTTGCCCCGGCGAACAGCCGCAAGTCCCGGAGCGTGAAACTTGAGCACCTGGTCGAAGCGGTCGGCATAGAGGGGCACACCGCCGCGAATATGGTGCGTGCCGGAGGGCGCCACCGCGATATCCTGCCACATCATGGATTCACCTCCGTGGGCTTGCGCATATTGCATCCGAGGCATAGCGAGCGGTTGCGATAGGTTGCGACGAGTCGCCGGTAGGCGTCCCCGTGCCAGATCTGCATCAAGCTCTGTGCGTGCAGGTTGCCAAATTCCCCGAGCGTCTGGCGCAGTGCGTCCGGAGCGCAGCACGGGTCAAAGCGACCTTCGGCGCTCACCCATGCCTCCTGACCCAGGAATGGGCAGGGTCCGCCCGGGGCCAGGTCACTGCCAGCTCCCTCCTCGTCGAGCAGGAAGATGTTCTCAAGCAGAATGTCCTTGCCATTGGGCAGGGGGCGCTCCGCAGAAGCGACTCGTGCAGCGAGAACCGCCCGGTTCCACCGGCGGATCGCCTCTGGGCTGCGCCGCATCGATTGGTCTTTGATCGCCTCGAAGTGGACCCACAGGTGGTGTCCCTTCACGCGGTCGACACCAAGGTCAACGGCGAGCCGAACGATGTCTGGCAACTCGCCGACGTTCGCCTCGAGGAAGGTGAGCTGAAACGTCACGCGACAGCGATTGCCTCCGTGAGCCGCCACGCGGTCGCGTACCTCGATGAAGGTCCGGACATTGGCGATCACCTTCTCCCAGTTGGAGCCGAGCATGATCGACTCCTGGGTTTCCTTCGTCGCCCCGTTCCAGGAGATCTTCACGTCGGACGCCACCGGCACGATTCGCTCTGCCCAGGCTTGGGCTCCGAGGCGTGGAAAGGTCCCGTTGGTGGTGAGGTTCAACATGACGCCGTGCTTCGAGCACAGGTCGAGGATTTCCTCGAAGTGCTCGTAGAGGAGTGGCTCCCCCATCGTGGATGGGATGATCTCTCGGAGTCCGTTTGAGGCGGCCTCTGCCACAACGCGCCGGATCAGCGCAATCGGCATCAGCCGGCGAGGCCTTCCCTCTGCGCGTCGAGTCTTCTGCAGCGAGCTGTAGGGCGAGTGCTCCTCGCACATGATGCAGTGCATGTTGCATGTGTCGGGGTTGGTATCGAACGTGACCCGCCACGGTCCTGCCCGGACGCCGATCCGGGCGCTGTCGCGCCGCTCGAGGAGGAGCCGGTACAGCCGCTCGATCTCATGCACGTGGTCCTCGATGGCGGGCACGTCGCCCGAGTCGCTGAAGAGGTAACCGCGTGCGCCGAGCCGCCTTGCAAGCTCGGGGTCGTCGACGAACCGTTGCATTTGCCTCGTCAGGTCCTGTCGAGAGCGATGCGCGAAGAGGAGCCCGTTGACCTCGTGACGGACGTACTCGGCCATCCCACCGCCGTCGGCAGTGATCACCGGCACGCGCGCCTGCTGCGCTTCGTGGATGACGAGCGGAGAGTTCTCTGCCCAGATGGAGGGGACGACGATGGCGTCGACCCGGTTGAAAACGTCGCGGATGATATCCCGGTTCCGGTACTCCGGCAGCCACTCCACTCGCTCGGCGGTGCCGGACGGAAGGCCGCGCGCGATGGCCTTCAGAGCTTCGGTGTCCTGTCCGCGGGGGCGTCCCCAAATGCGCAACCGCGGGTGACCCGCGACTTCACCAAAGGCGAGGATCAGATCGTGGATCCCCTTGGCCGGGATGTGCGTGCCGATGTAGCCGAAGGTGAAGGGCTCACCCGGGACCCGGACCCGGCCGGTGAGCCGCGACAAGCCAAAGCCGTAGTCCAGGTAGACGAGCTTTCGCGCCGGGAGGCCAAAGTCATCGCGGTAGCGGTTATGCAGGTAGCGGCTCGGTGCAACGAACAAATCGACGAACTCGGTCATCGCGCGCACGTGGCGCATGCGGCGTCCGACCCAGTCCGACCAGTAGTCGATGTCCGCGTCGTGGTCTTCGGGATCTCCGCTGAAGTACCGGGCGTAGCACCGCTGTGCGCACTTGCGATCGTCCTGCCCATCGCAGACCGCCCAGAGATCCTCGGGATCCTCGGGGTACATCTGGATGAACTGCCCACGGGGGCACATCACCCAGTAGTCGTGCAGGGTGTAGACGATGGGGATCTCGCGGGCGGCGGCCTCGGCCAGCAGCGATGTGGACAGGTGGTTGAGGTGCTGGACATGGACGACTTCGGGTCGTACGCGATCCAGGACCTCGGCGAAGCGCTGATCGATCAGTGTGTCGCGGTAGCGGTCCTTGTTGCGCGGGTTGTTGACGAGGTGGAGGCAGATTCGCACGTCCTCCACATCGCGCTCAACACGAAACTGCCCGTCCGGTGCAAACGAGTCCTCCTCACGCGTGAATACGTGGACCTCGTGGTGGTCAGCGAGGCCGTGGCAGAGCGTCTGGGTGTAGACCTCGGAGCCGGCGTTGTAGCGCATCGGATAGCCGTGGATGACTTGGAGCACCTTCACAGCGCGGCCTCCGTGTGGTGCTGGACACGCAGCTCTGTCCGGGAGTCCTCGATCAGGCGGCCGAGGCCCTCGTCTATCGCGGTGCGTGGCGTCCAATCGAGCACCTCGCGTGTATGCGCCAGGTTTCCGTAGAAGTGGGACACGTCGAAGGATCGTGGTCGAGCCTCTTCGATCGCGAATCTCGTGTCAGCGAGACCCACCGCGAATTCCGCGAGCTGCCTGAGACTGGTCGGATGGGCCGTGGGGAGATGGATCGGGGGCGGCGCGGGCTCTCCTACCGCCAGAAGGTCGATGAGGGCGACGATTCCAGCGGCGTTGTCGTCGATGTGCGTGAAGTCGAAGGTATACTCGTGGCCGTCTACGCGAAGTGCGGTCTCCAGGACGGCGGCATGGGCAAAGGCCGGTACCACACGGTCCATGTAGTCGCACGTGCTTCCGTAGATGTTGGACAGCCTGACGATCGCGACCCTCAACCCGTTGCGTCGAGCGACTTCCACGATTCGCTCTCCTTCGACCTTTGAACGCCCATAGACGTCGACGGGGAGAAGCGGTGCTTCCTCGATGGCGGGCAGCGATTCAGGATGACCGTAGACCTCGCGGCTGCTGGCGAAGACGAGCCACGGAGGGCGCGCGTAGTCCATGGTTCGGTAGCTCATCCTCCAACGAGACGCTGTCGCCCCAGCCCTACGTGGCGCCGGGGCGACGAACGTCAGGACAGGGTCACTCGACCTTGCTCGAGGACGCGTTGGAGGAAGAACCCGAGTGGCTTCTCCCACCCCGTGACCGCTCGCAGGCGTCGTTGTTGGGGTTGAGCTGGTTCGCGTGGTTGTCGAGCGCCGCCTTGGCATGAGCCGCGAGAGACTTCGCCTTTTCCGCGGACACACCACGCGCCCGATAGTACGCAGGATGCGTTGGGTTGAGCTGGTTGGCGCGGTTGTCTCGCGCCGCCTTGGAGGGTGAACGTTTTGGCATGAGATATGCTCCTACTTCTTCGCCGGCCCGGACCGTCATCCCCTCCGCGGGTCTCGGAGGTCACCTGGAGCGAGGCATGCGCTATCGCGCAGATGCAGTCTTGGTCGGCGGTTTCGGGTCGCTCTCTAGCCCTGGGACGTCCTCACCGAGAGAAAACTCCCGTCACCCTCGACCCGACCAAGGGTGCAAAGAGGGGTATCAGGGTATCAGTAATTATAGTCCCCAGCAACTCGGCTGTCAAGATCGTGTTGTTTGCGCCTCAGGGCCCCGGTAAAGCACGCAGATCGAGTTGGCGGCGCGGTAGCAGGTGCCGCGAAGGCGCGACATCTCCACGAAGGTCTCGGCCGGCACCAGTGGATGACCGTAGACCTGCCTCCACGCCTCGCTCAGGGGCCGCAGGCCGGCCGCCAACACCCGGAAGGCCAGGTGGGCACGCTCCGTGCCGATGGCACGAGAACACCCGGTGGGCTGTCCATTGGGGGGCTCTCGCCGGTAAGCCCCTCGAGCATTGCAGCGAAGGAACGCCGGCCTTGGGACACCGGTCACGCACCCCTTCGCAGGCCGGATATCACGGTGACGCTTCCGTCGAGGGGGAGTCTACCGGGCGAGATCCTCGACGAACTTCGTGAACTGGGACAGCGATTCGGCGTCGAGGAGTTGCTCTCCGGCCTGGAGGAGCTTCTCGGGGGAGTCGAGACGTGCCAGGGCACGTTCGAGCCGTTTCGTG
>CAYYHA010000212.1:0-7551 GCA_964471535.1 uncultured Myxococcia bacterium
TCTTCTTCGCCGCGGTCTTCTTCGCCGCGGTCTTCTTCGCCGCGGTCTTCTTCGCTGCGGTCTTCTTCGCTGCGGTCTTCTTCACCGCGGTCTTCTTCGCGACCGCCGCGGACTGCGCCTCCGGCGCCTCGGCCGCAGGCGCGGCGTGCTCGACCTTGGATCCTAGGCTCTGTGCCTCTGACATCCCGTCATCCCCGCTCTCCTCGGCGTCACCGCTTGCGCAGGAGCCGGGAGAGCCCGCTTGGTTCATCCGCCACGGCCGCCGATGGAATCCACACCTTGGAGGATGCCGAAAGGCGCCTGACGGCTCTCTTGAGATGATCCGCCGTGGCAGCCCCGGTGGGACACACAGCGAATCGATCGCGTGTTCTTTCGATACCAACGAAAAAGGGCGGTGGCAAGGCGCTTTTGCGCCCTCGAGCCCTCACCCTTTCTAACCCATGAGATTCGCAGTCATTTCCTGCCACTCGGCTCCGGCGTTGAGCACGAGCGCCGAGGAGGGTCGTTCTCGCAGGCGGGCCTGGTAGGCAGCGATCGCAGGACGCCGCTCGAGGAGCTCGGCCGCCCCAGCGGCCTCCACGAGGCCTAGGAGGAACGGGGCGAGCGCCGCATCGGCGAGGGTGTACTCACCGCCGACCGCCCAGGAGGCTTCTGTTTCGAGATCACCTTCCAAGAGGTCCAGCGCCACGGCGACCTCCCGCAGCAGCTCGTCGAGCTCCGAGTCCGGTGCCCCCTCGGCGCGTGCCTCCTCGAGCTCTTGCAGGGCGGGCCCGAGATCGTTGTCCACGAGCGCCACGAGGGTGCGCACCCGCGCCCGCTCCGCAGGAGAAGCGGGCATCAGCGCCCGATCCGGGTAGGCCTCGTCCAGGTACTCCATGATCACCGGCGCGTCGCGCAGGAGCAGATCGCCATCCTCGAGGACGGGGATGCGGCCGGCCGGGTTCAGCTCGAGGAACCACGCCTCCTCCTCTTGCCCGGGCAGGACGATGTGACGCTCGACGGCAAGCCCCTTCTCCTGCAGCACCAGCCGAACGCACTGACACCACGGGGAGCGCGGGTGGTCGTACAGACGCACGGGCGAAACCTACCCCATGCCCAAGGCGCACTCCACCCCTTGTCCTCGTTGAGGAGCTATGGGACCGGGGCCAGCGCTGGGCGTGGCCGCAGGCGGACCGGCGCCAGGAGCCCGGGGGGGGGCGCGGATCCACCCCGCGGAGGAGCGCGCAAATTCTTGGTCCTGGGGGGACTTTTCGATAAGGACGGTTCGAGGATGCCGGCTCGCATCGCCATCGCCCTGCTCTCCGCCTCCGCCGTCGTCACGGGCCTGGTGGCCTACCTGCCGCCCCTCTGGCAGGACGCAGCCGCGGCGGAGGCCAAGGCGGCGAACCCGCGCCCTGCGGCCCCGCGGGAGGTGCGTGAGCCCGACGCCGCAGCCGCTGGCGCAGGGGCGCAGAGGGCCGCCCCCTCCCGTGCGCGAGAAGGCGCGCCGCCCACCGCCACGGTGCCAGGCGAGGCGCCGTCCGCGGCTACGGCGGACGGCCTGAACACGGCGCCGTCCGCGCCAGAGCCTCCCGTAAGAGCGGCGGCCGCCCCTCGGGATCGCGACGAGGCACCCGTGCTGGCAGCCACGCAGGTGGCAGAGCGGGCACCTGGATCGTCGTCGAAGCTGCACTTCGTCGGCGCCAAGATCCGCGGCAGCCTCTATGCGACCCTGGCGAGACGACTGCCCCGATCCGTCGCGGATCCGCTGACCGCCGTGGTCGGTCGGGTGCTCGTTTGGTGGGTGCTCCCGCACCGAGATCTCCGCCGGGGAGACGAGATCGCCGTGCTCTACGAGCTGCCCGACGGGGAGGAGCCCAGGGTGCACGCGGTGGTCTTCCACTCGACGCTGCGCGGGCGCACCTTCCGGGCCTACCGTTTCCAGCCTGCGGGGGCGCCCTTCGCCCGCCTCTACGATGCCGGCGGCCGAGAGATCGAGCGGCGGCTCACGGACACGCCCATTCGCGACTACGAGCAGATCACCAGCCTGCTCTACGACGGACGAGGTCACCAAGGGGTGGACTTCAAGGCCCCCATCGGCACCCCCGTCTACGCCCCCTTCGACGGGCGCATCGCCCGCGTGGACTGGCGCACCCGCCGCAACGGGCGCTGCCTCCACCTCCACGGCAACACCTTCGACGCCCTCTTTCTCCACTTGAGCCGGATGGCACCGGGCATCCGTCCGGGCCGGCGGGTGAAGAAGGGCGATCTCATCGCCTACTCGGGGAACACCGGCCACAGCACCGCGCCCCACCTCCACTACCAGCTCATGAAGGGGCGGCAGGTGGTCGACCCCTTCACCGTGCAGGCCACCTACCGCGCGGCGCTCGAGGGGGAGGCGCTCGAGGCCTTCGAGGTCGAGCGGCGCCGCCTCGACGCCGAGCTGCGCGCCGAAGCCGAGGCCCTCGAGGTGCCGCTCTCGATGCCGCTGGCCCCTTGAGACCCGCAGGCGGGCCGGCGCCTGGGCACCCACCGGCGCGGCGGCACCGCGCCCGCCCGCGGATCGAGCCCGAAGCCGCCCCCTAGCGCAGGCGCGCGGCGAGCAGATCGTAGAGGGTGCGCGGCAGGTGATAGGCCCCGCGCACGGCCGCGGCGAGTGGCGCCGGAAAGGTCACCACGGGCCGCCGCGCATCGATGCCCCGCGCCATCTCCCGCACCGCATCGTCGAGCTCCATGAGGAAGGGCATGGGATGGCGATTCTTCGCCGTCAGCTCGGTCTTCACGAAGCCCGGGTAGATGCAGGTGACCGAGACCCCGGTCTTCCGCAGGTCCACGCGCAGGCTCTCGAGGAAGATGGAGAGGGCCGCCTTGCTGGCCGAGTAGGCGGCGCTCCCTGGAAGCCCGCGAAAGGCGGCGAGCGAGGAGATGCCGACGAGGTGGCCGCGGCCCCGCTCGACCATCTTTGGCAAAACTGCCGTCAGGGTGGCGAGGGCGCCGGAGACGTTCGTGTCCACCACCGGCTTGACGCGCTCCCAAGTGAGCTTATCTACAGGACATTGACCACCGATACCGGCATTGGCCACCACCAAGTCGAGCCCCCCACACTCCGCATCGATTTGGCGGATCTGGGTGACGGTTCGCTGGGTGTCGGTCACGTCCATGACCACGGGCACGATCTGCCCGGGAAGGTCCTGGGCGAGGGCGTCGAGGCGGTCTCGGCGGCGGCCGGTGGCGTAGACGGTGGTGCCGGCGCGGGCGTAGTGGCGGGCGAGCCCCTCACCGAGGCCGCTGGTGGCCCCGGTGATGAGGGCGGTTCGGTAGGGCGCGGCGTGCGGGGACATGGGGCCGGCTCTAGCACGACACCCCACTTGGGGGAACACGGCCGCCTAGGGGCGGCACGAGGCGATTGAGAATCGACGATGGAAGAACGAATCGAAGGTGTACCGACGAAGTACTGGCATCGGCTGTCCGACGGCCGCGTGCAGTGCGACGTGTGTCCGAGAGAGTGCAAGCTCCTTCCCGGCCAGCGGGGAATGTGCTTCGTCCGCGCCCGCGGCGAGGAGGACGAAGGCGTCGTCCTGACGACCTATGGGCGGGCCAGCGGCTTTTGCATCGACCCCATCGAGAAGAAGCCGCTGAACCACTTCTTGCCCGGCACCCCAGTGCTCTCCTTTGGGACCGCCGGCTGCAACCTCGCCTGCAAGTTCTGCCAGAACTGGGACATTTCGAAGAGCCGCGACATGGACACGCTTCAGCAGGAGGCGACGCCCGAGGCGATTGCGGTGGCGGCGGCGCGCACCGGCTGCCGGTCCATCGCCTTCACCTACAACGACCCCGTGATCTTCATGGAGTACGCCATCGACTGCGCGAAGGCGGCACACGCGTTGGGTCTGAAGACGGTCGCCGTGACCGCTGGCTACATCAACCCGGAGCCCCGGCAGGAGTTCTACCGGTACATGGACGCCGCCAACATCGACCTCAAGGGCTTCACGCAGGAGTTCTACAAGTACGTCTGCGCCGGGGATCTCGAGCCGGTCCTCGAGACGCTCGAGTACGTGGCCAACGAAACGGACACCTGGCTCGAGGTGACCACGCTGCTCATTCCAGGGAAGAACGATTCGGACGAGGAGATTCGCCGGCTCGCCGAATGGATGGTGGAGCACCTTGGACCCGACGTGCCCCTCCACTTCTCCGCCTTCCACCCGGACTTTCGCATGCTCGACGTGCCCCCCACTCCGCCCGAGACCCTGACGCGGGCGCGGCGGATCGCCATGGACGCAGGTCTCCACTACGTCTACACGGGCAACGTGCACGACCCCGAGGGCGGGAGCACCTACTGCCCGACGTGCAAGACCCAAGTCATCGAACGCGACTGGTACGAGATCGGTGCCTGGCGCCTCGACGAGCACGGCGCCTGCCGCAACTGCGGCACCCGCATCGCCGGCGTCTTCGAGGCGCGCCCCGGAGACTGGGGCCGCCGCCGGGTGCCCCTCCGCCTCTAGGCCCCCAGCGGCGCGCCCGCACCGCGCACGGGACCGGCCGGACGAAGCGACCGGACGAGGCGGGTGGGTCCCGGGCGCCCGACCGATGCGCCGCCCCCGACACCTGAACACTCGGTCCGTGGACTTCCCCGATCCGCCGTGTTAGGCGTGTCGCACGTCCTCCTGGCAGCCGGGACGCCTCGTTCGGCCCACGGTCGATGGTGTAGGTGGGGGGCGACCCGGTCGCCGGGAGGCTTTGTCGAGGGCGGGGGCCTCGGCGCCGCAGCAGGGCGGCGCACTCTGGCGGTAAGCCAACCCCCACTCGCCGGGCGACGCGGGAGCCCCGCGCCGTCCTAGGGTGTCTTGGGCGTCGACACCAGGAAGACCCCGAGGCACATCTCGTCCTGCGTGCCGTCGCCCCAGGCCACGTCCCGCGGCTCGGGCTTCTCGCCGTCCACCAGCGGCTGATTGGCGGGGGAGTTGTCCCAGTGGCACTCCAGGTACAGCTCATCGCCGGGCTCGAAGCGCGCCTCTCGAGCCAGGGTGTAGCTGTCCTGCCAGTTGAAGTCCCATCGCGGGATGTCCAAGAGGCAGGTCTCGTCCGTCTCCTGACCGCCGTGGCGGATCGCCTGGTAGCCCCGGGTGCCCAGCTGGTGCATGTGATGACTCACCGAGAGGATCGCAAAGGGCTGACCGCTCTGGAGCACACCGCCGGTGATGAGGTCCATGTAGGGGGTCGGGTCGAAGGAGAAGCTGTGCATCACGTCCGGCTCGCCGGCGGGAATCTTCATGCCCTCACCCCCGGGCCAGCGGAAGTTCGTCCACCAGAGGATCGCAGCGGGACGCTCGATCTCATCGGGACCGGAAAGCTGCATTTCGATGCTGGAGAGATCCGGCTCCACCCCGTTGAGGGTGTTGTAGTGCACCTGCAGCACGATCACCGATCCTGGGGGCACCTCGATGCCCACGCCCTCCGGAAGCACCTTGTCGGTCCCGCCCGGCGCCCACGCACCCAGGGTGAACATCTCCTCGTAGTCTCCCCCCGCATCGCCGAAGCAGGTGTAGCCGGGCCCCGGCTCCGCGGCGTCGAGGTCGTAGATGGCCTGCTTGCCCTTGGGGCGAAAACCAAACGCGATGACGTGGTGCACCACCTTTGGGTTGCCCGGCTTCACCCGAAAGCCGGTCACATACTTCGTCTCCGTCTCCGGCCAGTCGAGCACGAAGCAGTGGTAGTCGTCGGGGCTGCGCCTCGGCGTGTACGCATCCGGCATCGCCAGCGTCAGGTCGACGCGGTCCAGTGTGAGACCTTGGGAGAGCGCCGGAGGCGGCGTGTAGTCGGCGGGATCCCCCTCCTTCGCACCCTCGTCCACCCAGCGCTCGATGGTGGCGATCTCCTCCTCGCTCAGCCACTTCGGCGCCACGTACTCGTTGCACCCCGGCGCGGGCAGGTACGGCGGCATGGTGCGATCGACCACGACCCGGCGAATGGAGTCCTTCAGCGCCACCGCCTGCGCATAGGTGTCGAGGGCGAAGGGCGCAATGTCGCCGTCGGCATGGCAGGAGGTGCACTTCGCCTCGAGGAGCGGCCGAACGTCCTTGTGGTAGGTCACCGCCTCGCCGCCACCGCCACCCCCGCCGCCTCCGCCGTTGGGTGCCCCGCACGCAACGAGGAGCGCGGCGCCCGCGGCGACAGCTGCCCCGCGCACCGTGTTTCCGAGGGGCCGGCGCCTCGCCGGCTGCCTCGGGGTCGACCGGCTCGGGCGGGATGGGGTCATCGGGTGCCTCTTCCTGCTGCTCCAGCGCATGGCGTGCCTCCAAGGATTCGGGCGTTCCGAGGGCCGGCGCGGGCCCCTGTCGCCCAGGAACATTGACCCCTATTGATTCTCCCGTCAATCTCCAGCCATGGACTTTTCCTTGAGTGAGGAGCAGCGGGCCATCCGCCAGACGGTTCGGGACATCTTCCGGCGCTTCGAGGACCGGCGCGACGAGCTACGGCGCTCGATCCTCGAGGAGAGGAAGTTTCCTCAGGAGATTTGGGACGCGGTCGCCGAGGCGGGCTTCTTGGGGTGCATGATCCCCGAGGAATACGGGGGTTCGGATCTGGGCCTCTTGCCCATGGTCTTCGTCATCGAGGACATGGCGAGCCTCGGCTTCGGAAACGCGCTGATGGTGCTCACCACCATGGATGCGATGTGCATCGTCAAGAGCGGCTCCCCGGAGGTGAAGCAGAAGTTCCTGCCCGGCATCGCCCGCGGCGAGTACAAGTTCTGCTTCGCCGTCACCGAGGCCGGCGCCGGGAGCAACACCTTCCGGATCACCACCACCGCGCGGCGTGAGGGCGACGAATACGTCATCAACGGATCGAAGACCTGGATCACCGGCTTCGACGTCGCCGACTTCTGCCTCCTCGTCACCCGGACGACGCCCCTGAAGGAGTGTGAGGAAAAAGGCCTCCCCAAGGCCTACGGCCTCTCCCTCTTCGTCGTGCCCACCGACGCCCCCGGCATCACCATGGATCTCTTGCCCACGGGGGCCATCGAGGGCATGAACCAGTACACCCTCTTCTTCGAGGACGTCCGCGTCCCCGCGGAGAACCTGGTCGGCGACGAGAACGGCGGCACGATGGCGCTGTTCAAGGCGCTCAATCCCGAGCGCATCCTCGCGGCCGCACTCGCCACCGGCATCAGCGAGTACTGCCTGCAGATCGCCTGCGACTACGCGCGGGAGCGGAAGGTGTTCAAGGACACCCCCATCGGCGCCTACCAGGGCATCCAACACCCCCTCGCCGAGGTGAAGATCAAGCAGGAGGCGGTTCGCAACCTCGCCTACAAGGCGGCCTGGGCCCTCGACAACGACCTGCCGCCCGGCGAGACGGGCTTCTATGCCAACTGCGCCAAGTACCTCGGTGCGGAACTCGGCATCCAGGCGGTAGACGCGGCGATCGAGACGCTGGGCGGAAACGGCTTCTCCCGCGAGAACGGGCTCATCCACCTGTGGGAGGCGATGCGGCTCATCAAGACCGCCCCCATCTCCCGCGAGATGATCCTCAACTACGTCGCCGAGCACACCCTCGAGCTTCCGCGCAGCTACT
>CAYYHA010000213.1:0-7522 GCA_964471535.1 uncultured Myxococcia bacterium
CCCTTGGGGTGCTTCCGGGGTCCCGCGCCTGGGGTGCTTCCGGGGTCCCGCGCCTGGGGTGCTTCCGGGGTCCCGCCGCCGGAACGCTTTCGCGGTCCCGCCCCCGGGGTGGGACCTCTAGCACACGGGGGGTGACACCAGGGCCTCCCGGGAAAGGGCATCCTCCCCGCCTTCACACCCCACGCGGTGGGCGCGAGCGACCTCGTGCGGGAGGAGCCGGCGGCCGGGGCGGCAGCCGCGCTTCGCACCGGTCGGTCAAGCGCGGTCCGCGCTGCTGCGTTCGCGGTCCCTCCCCTGGGCCGCTTTCGGGGTCCCACCCCCGGGGGTGGGACCTCTAGCACACGGGGGGTGACACCAGGGCCTCCCGGGAAAGGGCACCGGCCGCGCCCCGCACGACCGGACGGCCCCGTGCGACCGGACGGTCCCGAGCGGCCGCGACGCGGCCAAGAGGGGCGCGAGGGACACGATCCGGTCCAGCGCCGGATCCGCCCGGACACGGAGGCAGGCTCGTCCCGACGCGATCCTGCGCCAGCGCACGCGCGGGGGCAGCCCTTGTGACCCTGGCCGACGCGCGTCATTCCGGGCCTTCGCCAGAGAACGCACGGGGGCGGGCTCAGCGCGGGCGCGGGTGGCCCCTCCCGACGTGGTCAGGCGCGCACTCGCCAAGCGCGCCCCCAGCGCGGACGCAGGTGGCACCGGGACGGCCGCCCTCCGCAGCCGCGCCACCCTCGGCGCGGCGTTCGGGCGGCGTTCATGCGCCGCGCAGGCGCGCCTCGAGGGCCGGCCACGCTTCGGTGGGACCGCGGTAGCGCAGGTCTTCGAGACGCACCCCGAGGTCCACGTCGGTCACCAGCGTCGCGAGACGACGATAGAGCCGGGCCTCCTCGCGCCGCGCCTCGAGCACCGCAGCGAGGCGCTTGGCGCCGCGCACCTTCACCTGCCACGCCGCAGGATCGGCGGGGATGGCCTCGAGGTGCCGGTAGCACCGGAGCACGGCCGCCGCCGATCGCGCGCCCCAGCCCGGGAGGCCGGGAATCCCATCGGCGGGATCCCCCACGAGAGCCAGCCAGTCGGGGATGCTCTCCGGGTACACCCCGTACTTCTCGAGCACCGCCGCCTCGTCGTAGACGCGGCCGCGCCGGCGGTCCACGAGCACCACGCGCCCGTCCTCGACGCACTGGGCGAGATCCTTGTCCGGGGTCATCAGCCGCACCTGCCCGACCTCGTCCTTCCAGCGGGCGGCCGCGGTGGCGAGGGCGTCGTCGGCCTCGTAGCGCCCCATACGCCAGACGGTGATCCCCAGCGCAGCCACGGCCTCCTCGACCAGGTCGAACTGCGCCCGCAGGTCCGGGTCGATGCCCTCGCCCGTCTTGTAGCCGTCGAAGAGATCGTTGCGAAAGGACTCGATGGGGTTGTCGAAGGCCACCGCAATGTGCGTGACCCCTTCCGTCTCATCTTTCAGAAGCGCCTTCAGCGTGGCCACGACCCCGAGCGTGGCCTTCACCGGCCTGCCGTCGGCGGCGCGGCGCTCGGGCCGCTTCGAATAGTGGGCGCGAAAGAGCTCATAGGTCCCATCGACCAGGTGCAGGTGTTCCGGCCTCTTCCGCATCGTGCCGCCGTGCGCGCGCCGCCGCGTGCTATGCGTCCTCTTCGAGGCGGCCGAGGAGCAGCTCGCGCACCACCTTCGGGTTCGCCTTCCCCCCGGTCGCCTTCATCACCTGCCCCATGAAGAAACCGATGAGGTTCTTCTTCCCCGACCGGTAGCGCTGGACCTCCTCGGGGTGCGCCTGCAGGACCTCTTCGACCACCGACTCGAGCGCGCCCGTCTCGCTGACCTGCTTCAAGCCCTTCGCGTCGATGATCGCATCCACCTCGCCGCCCTGCTCCGCGAGCTCCGCGAAGATGGTCTTCGCCGCAGAGGCGGAGATCGTCCCATCGTCGATGCGCGAGAGGAGCCGAGCGAGGTCCTCGGGGCGGACCTTCACGGCGCCCAAGTCGCCTCCGCGCTCCCCCAGCTCGCGCAGCAGCTCGCTCTTCACCCAGTTGGCCACCGTCTTGGGGGGACCGTCGTAGGCCGCCACCGCCGTCTCGAAGAAGCGGGCCACCTCGCGCTCCCCAGCGATGAGACGCGCGCTCCCATCGTCCAGACCGTAGTCCCGCACGAAGCGCTCGGCGCGGGCCAGAGGCAGCTCGGGCAGCTCCGCGCGCACCTTGGCCACCCACTCGGGATCGATCCGAAGCGGAGGCAGGTCGGGGTCCGGGAAGTACCGGTAGTCGTGCGCCTCCTCCTTCCCGCGCATGCTGCGGGTCTCGTCGCGGCTGGCGTCGTAGAGGCGGGTCTCCTGCTCCACCTCCCCGCCCGCCGCGAGGATCGCGGCCTGGCGCCGGATCTCATAGTCGATGGCCCGCTGCACGAAGCGGAAGGAGTTGACGTTCTTGATCTCGGTACGCGTCCCCAGCGCCGTGTCGCCCCGGGGACGCAGCGAGACGTTGGCGTCGCAGCGCAGCGATCCCTCCTCCATGTTGCCATCGCAGATCTCGAGGGTGCGCAGGATGCTGCGTAGGCTCTTCAGGTAGGCGGCGGCCTCCTCGGCGGAGCGCAGTTCGGGGGCGGAGACGATCTCCAGGAGCGGCACACCCGCCCGATTGAGATCGACCAACGAGACCTTGCGGCCCCGGGCGTGGATGCTCTTCCCTGCATCCTCCTCGAGGTGGATGCGCACGAGGCGTGCGCTCTTTCGCGTGCCGTCGTCGAGCACGAAGGGCACCTCGCCCCCCTCGCAGACGGGCAGCTCGTACTGGCTGATCTGATAGCCCTTGGGCAGGTCGGGGTAGAAGTAGTTCTTGCGGGCGAAGACGCTCTCCTCGCGCACCCTCGCCCCCAGCGCCGCGCCGAGCCGGATGGCGTACTCCACTGCGCGCCGGTTGAGCACAGGGAGCACGCCGGGATGGCCGAGGCACACCGGACAGGTGTGCTCGTTGGGCTCGGCCCCGAAGGCGGCGCTGCACCCACAGAAGATCTTGGACGCCGTGGACAGCTGCGCGTGCACCTCGAGGCCGATTACCGGCTCCCACCGATCGAGGCCGCTCATGGGAGCCCCTCCGGCGTGCGCCGATACCACCGGTGGGCGCGCTCGTAGGTGTGCGCGGCGCGCAGCAGCGTCTCCTCGGCGAAGGGGGGTGCGATGAGCTGCAGGCCAATGGGCAGCCCCTCGGCATCGAAGCCGCAGGGGAGGCTCAGCGCCGGGACCCCAGCCAGACTCGCCGGCACCGTGAAGACGTCGGCGAGCCAGGCGGAGAGGGGATCCTCCCGGCGTTCGTCGAGACGCCAGGCGGTGGTCGGCGAAGTGGGCGTCACCAGGAGATCGACGCGCTCGAACGCAGCGTCGAAGTCCTCCTTCACCCGCCGGCGCACCTTCTGCGCCTTCAGGTAGTAGGCATCGTAGTAGCCCGCGGACAGGACGTAGGTCCCTAGGAGGATGCGGCGGCGCACCTCCTCCCCGAAGCCCTCGCTGCGCGTGCGGACGTACATCTCGTCCAAGCTCCGCGCCTCGGCGCGATGGCCGAAGCGAACCCCGTCGTAGCGGGCGAGGTTGCTCGAGGCTTCGGCAGGCGCCACCACGTAGTAGCAGGCGAGAGCCACCTCGGTGTGGGGGAGAGAGACGGATTCCACCACCGCACCCGCCTCCTCGAAGAAGGCGATGGCCGCCCGCACCTTCTCGAGGACCTCGGGCGCGCTGCCCTCGCGGAAGTACTCCTCGGGCACGCCGATGCGCAGACCCGCGACCCCACCCTCGAGCCGCTCGTGCCAGGGCACCACCTCGGCATCGACGCTGGTCGCATCGCGGGGGTCGTGGCCGGCGACGACCGAAAGGAGGCGCGCGGCGTCCTCGACGGTTCGGGTCAGAGGTCCCGGCTGGTCGAGGCTGGAGGCGAACGCGACGACGCCGTAGCGACTCACCCGCCCGTAGGTGGGCTTGAGCCCGACGAGACCGGTGAGTGCCGCCGGCTGCCGCACGGACCCGCCCGTGTCGGTGCCCATCGACCCAAGGCACATCCCCGCCGCCACCGCCGCCGCACTCCCGCTCGAGCTGCCACCCGGAGTCCGCGCCGGGTCCCAGGGGTTGCGGGTGGGCCCGTGGATGCCGTGCACGCCCGCAGATCCCATCGCGAACTCGTCCAGGTCCACCTTCCCGAGGAGCACGGCGCCGGCGGCTCGGAGGCGGGCGGTGACCGTCGCATCGTAGGGGGGGCGGTAGCCCTCGAGGATGCGCGAGCCTGCCGTGGTCTCGACGCCGCGGGTGCAGAAGACGTCCTTCAGGGCGAGGGGGATGCCCTCGAGGGGCCGGGCCTCGCCGCGGCGGCGCCGCGCGTCGGACTCGCGGGCGGCGGCCCGTGCCTCGGCCTCGGTGACGGTGACGAAGGCCGAGAGGGATCCGTCCAGCGCCGCGATGCGCTCGAGGCAGGCCTCGGTCAGCGCCTCGGCGCTGAAGGCGCCGGCGTCGAGCGCCGCGAGGGCCTCGGTGATGCCGCAGGGAAGGGACACCCCCATCACGTCTCTCCCAGCACCCGAGGGACGCTGAATGCGGTGCCTTCGCGCGCGGGCGCCCCGGCGACGGCGGCCTCGGCCCCCAGTGACCCCTCCACGCGGTCCTCGCGCAGGGGGCAGGCCAGCGCATGGACGTGGGCGAGCGGCAGGACGCCCTCGGTGTCCACCGCATCGAGCCGGGCCATCCACTCGAGGATCTGCGCCAGCTCTCCCCGCATGCGCTCTGCCTCCTCGTCGCTCAAGGCAAGCCGCGCCAAGCGGGCGACGGCGCGCACCTCGTCCAGACTCAAGGCCATCGCCGGCTTCCTACGACGGGGCGGCAGGGGCGACAAGGGGCCACGCAGGCAGCGGCGGCGCTCGTGCGGCGCTAATGGAGGAGATCGACCTCGGCCGCCGTGCGGGTGGCGTCCTGCGTGGGCACCGGCTCCGATATGAACTCCACCCCGTAGTCCCAGGTGGCCTCACGCGCGTTCCGCACCACGATGCGCAGGCGGGGGGCGCCTGGCACCTGGTCGAGCACCAGCGCCGCCTCCTGTCCCCGCGAAAGCGGCACCGGGCTCTTGATGCGCGCGCCCCCGCTGGAGATGTCGCGGACGGCCACCTCTACCGGGGTGTCCTCGAGCTCGAGGGTGGCGGTCCAGTCCACCGGCCGGCGCTCGCTCTGCGCCATGTACGCACGCAGGATCTCGAGGGCTTCCTTGCCGGTCTCCGGGGCCGCCCCGCTTCTCTCGCGCGCAGGATGCTTGGCGGCACGGGCGGCCCGCAAGGCGGCCACGTCCTCTCGCAGCAGGGCATCCGCAATGGAGCGCAGCGTGACCTCGTTGGGATCGCCCGGCGCAACAAGCAGGTGTGGGATGCGTCCGCTCACCGAGTCGTGGATGCGGCGGCTCGCCCACAGCCACCCCATCACCGGGGCCTGCACCGACAAGAAGTCGAAGATCATCCGGGAGAGGGCGTGGTACACGCGACCGTCCTTCTGCTCGAAGGTCTGGTTGCCCACGAGGCGGAAGCCAGCGCCCGAGAGCGCCGCGCGCATGCGCGCCGCCAGCGCGGGATCGGCCGCCTCGGTGGCCCGCAGCCGCCCCTCGACGCGATCCACCTCGGAGCCGCCGAGCTGCGCCCGCTCGCCGGCGAGGCGGTCGAGGAGCCGGTACACCGCCGCCTTCGTGAAGGCGTAGGCGTTCTGCACGCTGGTGAGCTGCGGCGTCATCACCACCAGGCGCAGATCCGCCTCGTTGTAGAGATCGACGACGTCGAAGGAGGTGCCTGCACCCACGTCGAGTACGACCACATCGGCATCGAGCGACCGGATGTGGCGCAGGAGGCGTTGCTTCCGGCCCCACCCGGGATTGGCCACGCCGGGGACGGCGCCCGCCCCGGGGATGAGATCGAGGCCGGGCACGGCGGTATGGATGCGCACCTCCTCGAGGCTCTCCTGCGCCCGCGAGAGGAAGCCGGCAAGGCAGCGGGCCGGCCGGGTGATGCCAAAGAGGGTGTGGAGGTTCGCGGCGCCGAGATCGGCATCGAGGAGCACCACCCGGCGCCCCGCCTGCGCCATGGCGATCGCCAGGTTGCTCGCCACGACGCTCTTGCCCACGCCGCCCTTGCCGCCGCCCACCGCGACGATGCGATCGGGTGTGCGCTGCCCCCTTCGCCTCACCGCACCGGGCCCGTGCCACTCGGCCGCGCTGCGGCCGCCTCACCCGTCGCCTCGCGAAACGCCTCGACCACCGGCTCGAAGACCCGCGCTGCTTCTGCCAGCGCGTCCGCGTCACCCTCGAGCGCCGCGACGGTCACCTTCTCCTGCACGAAGTCGTACACGCCCTTCAGCGTCTCCCCCAGCGCACCCGCCGCCTCGACGTCGAGGGTGCGATTGAGCTCGCAGACGATCTCCGCCGCCTTCGTGAGCGCGATGCGGGGCGCGAGGCTCTCCTCGCCGGCGGCAAAGGCCTCCTGAGCCGACTTCATGTGCGCCAGGGCCCGTTCGAAGAGGAGCATCATCAGGCGCTCGGGCGAGGCCGTCTCCGCCTGCACCGTCTTGTACCGTCCCACCGTGCTCATGGGCTCCCTCCGTAGGCAGCGCGGGCTCGCCGGCCGGTACCCGCCTCGGCCAGGCGGGCATCGAGGGCGCGGCGCTCCCGCGCCAGGTGCATCCGTATCCGCTCGAGGACCTCGAGGAGCTGCCGGGCCTCTTGGGGCGGCAGGTAGGCGCCTTGGGCCTCCGCCGCCGCCGCGAGCTGGACGGCCGCCTCCACCGCCGCGGCACCGGCCTCGATCTCACCCGCGGACCAGAGGCGCTCCGCCTCCAACATGTGCTCGCGGATCGTCATTGCGGCAGGCTCCCGGTCAGGGATGTGGAGAGATAGCTGCCCAGGGAGTTCAGCCCCGAGACGGTCCGCTCCATGGCGACGAACTGCGCCACCAGCGACTCCCGGTAGGCGTCGAGGCGCTCCTCCATCTTCCGGATGTCCTCCTCGATGCGGCCGATCGTTTCGTTGAGCGACTTCTTCCGGTTCACGAGAAGCCCATCGGCGGAGTTTGCGTAGTCGTCGTGGAGCGCTCCCACCAGGCTCCCGATGCCCGTGGTGGCCTCGGAGAAGAGGGTGTTCACCGCCTGGGGATCCCGGGAGAGCGCATCGGCGAGGGTGCTCTCGTCGATGGAGAGGCTTCCGTCCCGGCCCGTCTCGATGCCGATGTCGGCCAGCGTGCGCACATCCGAGAGACCCGAGACGACCGAGGTCACGATTTGCTGCAAGCGCCCTTGCAGGCTCCGAATCGTACTGTCCCCCGCGAGGCTGATCTCGCGGTTGGTCGACTCGTCGACGTCCAGCTCGGATTGGATGGTAGAGAGCACGTCGTTGTAGGCATCGACGAAGGTCTGGAGCTTGGCCTTCGTCGCGTCGACGTCGTTCTCCAGAACCAGATCCTCGGCCGCCCCCACCTGCTCCAGCTTCAGAGTGGTGTCCGGCACCG
>CAYYHA010000214.1:0-7512 GCA_964471535.1 uncultured Myxococcia bacterium
CAAAGGCGGCAGGCGAGCGAGGAGCGCCCTTGGGGGGAGACGCCGGAGCAGGCGCGGGCGCAGGTCGCGGGCGCAGGTCGCACCCGATTACCCCCGCACCACCTCCCCTGTACCGAAACGAGCACCCGCGGTGGGGCTCAAGGCCCCGCCGCGGAACGCCGCCGCAGCGAGTCCTGCCGCCAAAGGCGGCAGGCGAGCGAGGAGCGCCCTTGGGGGGAGACGCCGGAGCAGGCGCCGAGCCTGCGGAGGCGGCGGGGGGTCTGGAACAGACCCCCCAACGAAAACAGCGGGCCCGGCAGGAGTCGAACCTGCGACCTACGGATTCGTAGTCCGGCGCTCTATCCAGCTGAGCTACGGGCCCGAAACGGGGAATTGCACGTGGAGAAGGATGGCGGAGAGGGAGGGATTCGAACCCTCGATGGAGTTTTTAGCCCCATACTCCCTTAGCAGGGGAGCGCCTTCAGCCAGCTCGGCCACCTCTCCCGATGGCATATGGGTCCTGGGTGCGGAGGAGGCAGGATTCGAACCTGCGAGGGGCTCTCGCCCCTAGCTGTTTTCAAGACAGCCGCCTTAAGCCGCTCGGCCACTCCTCCAGGGGTCCGAGCGAGGGTTGCGCTTATAGCCAGGGCGGCGCTGGGGGGTCAAGCACCCGCCGGATCGGGGGCCGGCCGCGACGCCCGTCCCCGGCCGGCCGCCTCCTCCGCCTCGAGATCGTCGATCTCCTCCACGTCCCGCGAATTGGAGAGCACGGCGGCGGTGATGTCGACGGGCACCCCCACGTCCTCCTCACCTAAGAGGTCGCGGCGCATCACCAGCGTCACCCGCGCCACCGTATGCATGATCTCCTCCGCCTCCTCGTCGCTCAAATCGTCGGGCAGTCCCGCGAGGAGGCGGTCGAGCACCTCGTTGAAGGCCTGCACCACCTCGGCGGAGCCCACGACGGCGAGCTTGTGGTTGAGCACCCGAAGCCGCTGCACGAGCACCTCGTCGAGCACCCGATGCCGTGCCATCGCGGCGATGTGCTCGATGACCTGCAGGTAGATCTCGTTCTTCTGCTGCAGGAGCAGAACCCGCCCCTCCTTCTGCAGCTCGAGTTCCGTTTGCCGGTTCAAGAGCATCGCCGTGACCAGCACGGTCACGATGGAGCCCAGGAACATGAGGAGGATCTCCTGCGCCAGCGGCGCGCTGGTCTCCTGGTAGATCCGCCGGAAGACGAGGTATCCGACCAGCATCACCGTGCCGGTCAGAAGCAAGAGGAGCACCTGCGTCCGAGCGTGCCGCCGCATGGCTATCGCTCGCCGGGGGGGCACAGCCGCTCGAGGCCGCCGAGCCGGTCGCGGAGCACCTCGGGGACCCGCACCGATCCATCGGCCTCTTGGTACTGCTCGAGGATGGCAATGAGCGTCCGCCCCACCGCAAGCCCCGATCCGTTGAGCGTGTGGAGGAGGCGTGGTTTTTCCTTCGGGGCCTCGCGATAGCGAATCCGCATCCGCCGCGCCTGGAAGGCCTCGCAGTTGGAGACGCTGCTGATCTCCCGATAGGCCCCCTGTCCGGGAAGCCACACCTCGAGGTCGTAGGTCTTGGCGGCGGAGAAGCCCAGATCGCCGGCACAGAGGTTCACGACCCGATGGTGGAGGCCCAAGAGCTCCAGGATGCGACTGGCATCCTCCACCATCTCTTCGTGGGCGGCGTAGCTCTGCTCGGGCCGCGTCAGCTGCACCAGCTCCACCTTGTCGAATTGGTGCTGGCGGATGAGACCCCGCACGTCCCGGCCGTGGCTGCCCGCCTCGGCCCGGAAACACGGTGTGTAGGCGGTGTAGCGGCGCGGGAGTGAGGCGGCCTCGAGGATCTCGTCCCGATGCAGATTGGTCACCGGCACCTCGGCGGTGGGAATCAAGAAGAGTTCGGGCTCGGTCGCGGTCTTGAACGCATCCTCCTCGAACTTCGGGAGCTGCCCGGTTCCGGTCATCGTCTCCCGGCTGACCAGCAGGGGCGGTGCGATCTCTCGATAGCCGCGCGCCAGATGGGTCTCGAGCATGAAGTCGATGAGCGCGCGGGACAGCCGTGCGCCTGCATCCCAGAGAACGGTGAAGCGGGCGCCCGACAGCTTCGCGCCCCGCTCGAAGTCGAGGATGCCCAGCGCCTCGCCCAGCTCCCAATGGGGCTTCGGCTCGAACTCGAAGCGGGGCTTCTCGCCCCAGACCCGGACCACCTCGTTGTCCGCCTCGTCCGCCCCATCGGGCACGCTCTCGTGCGGCGGGTTCGGCACCCGCAGGAGGAGGTCGTCGAGCTCGGCCTGCACTGCGCCAAGCGCCTCCTTCCCCGCCTTCACCTCCTCGGCGAGCTCTTTCAGCTCCGCGCGCAGGGCGGCGACCCGCTCGCCGCCCTCCTTCGCCGCCCGAGGCATCTCCTCGCCCAGCGCCTTTTGGCGGTGGCGCTTCGCCTCGGTCTCGGCAATGAGGCTTCGCCGTCGCTCGGCCAGTTCCCGAATGCGGGGCAGCAGCGAGACGGCCTCCTCCCCGCGACGCTTCAGCCGCGCGTAGAGGGCATCGTAGTGCTCCAAGAGATCGCGGACGTCGAGCATGGGGCGGATGTACGTGCGATGCCGCAGGGTGTCAAAGGGCGGCCCGTCCCACTGCGCCGGCCAGGGGACCGATTAACCTTTCCCCGGGCGGGGGTTCATACTCTTGGTGATGCCCCGAGCCAAGACGCATCGGGAGACGGATCCCGCCCCCACCGACGCCGAGCTGGTGGAAGCCTGGCGCAGCGGGGACGGTACCGCCCTCGAGCGCCTGATCCTCCGCCACCAGGCCGGTGTGTACCGCCTGATGCTCCGCTCGGTCCGAAACCCCGCGGACGCCGAGGACCTGACCCAGAAGTGCTTCCTCAAGGCGATCACCAAGATCGAGCGCCTCGAGGACGGCGGCGCCTTCAAGGGCTGGCTCTATCGCATCGCGCTGAACCTGGCGAAGAACCGCCGGCGCAACGCCTTCCGCTGGCGGCGCGCGCCGGTGGAGGAGGCACCGCCGCGGCCCACGGCGGACCCCCACGACACGCTCGATGCCTGGCAGCGCCTCGAGTGGGTTCGCGGCGCGCTCGAGACGCTGCCGCGCATGCAGCGCGAGGTGGTGCGCCTACGTCTTCACGCGGAGCTGCCTTTCAAGGAGATCGCCGAGATCCTGGGCACGACGGAATCGAGCGCGAAGGTCAGCTACTACCACGGGGTCCGGCGGCTTCGCGCCCTGTGGGAGGAGAGCCGATGAGAAAGAAGGAAGAACGAGCGCACCTCGCCCGCATCGTGGAGGCCGCCGAGGGCCAAGGCCCCCTACCGCCCGAAGTGCGTGATGAAGCGGCGGCATTTCGCGAGGACGTGGCATGGCTGCGTCCTCCGCCGAGCCCCGAGCCCGGCCCCTGGATGGCCCGGCGCGTCCGAGCAGCACTCGAGGCCCGCCGGCAGCGGCGCTTCGTCTTCGGCTTCGGCGCCGCTGTCTTCGGGCCGGGCCTCGCAGTCGCCGCGGTGCTGCTCCTCTTCTGGCGGGGTGGCGCCGTGCAGTCGCCGCCCTCGCTCCCTCGAGCAGAGGCGCCTGCCGATATGTCGGCCCTCGCTGCGGACGCCCTGCCGGCCCTCGATGCGCTGCCGTGGGAACAGAGTCCGTGGACGGACCCGGAAGCACTCGACTCGGTCGAGGAGGCGCTCCTCGACGAACTCGCGCAACCCGTGTCGGACGAGGTCGTCGATACCCTCTCTCGTGAGATGGCCTTTGGCCTCGATCTGCAAACGATGATCGAGGAGATGGATTCGGACTCGCTCACACGGCTCCTGACCTCTTCCCCAGGATGAGAACCATGAACCGCCTCGTCCCCGCCTTCGTCTTGCTGCTCTCCTCCCTCTTCTTGGCAGCCCCGCTTCGCGCTCAGCCGCTCGAGGAGATGCCTCCCGAGCGGAGGAAGGAGATGATGGAGCGGATGCGCACCATGCGCGCCGTCGCCCTCGCCAATCGACTCGACCTCGACGAGAAGGCCGCGCTTCGCCTCAACGGGATCATGAAGCACTACGACGACGAGCGAAGCAAAGTCCACGAACGGCTCCGGCGTCACCTCGCGACGCTGCGAGAGGCCGCCCGGGCCGAGGCGCCGGATGCGCAAAGGGTGGACGCGGCCATCGCCGCCATCCTCGAGGGCATGGAAGACCTCGACCGCCTGCGCCGGGAGGAAGCACAGGCGCTCCTGCGCGACCTCGACCCCAAGAGGCGCGCGAAGCTCCTCCTCTTCTTGCACGAGTTCCCCAAGGAGCTGCGCCGGCACCTCCGGCGGGCGCGAGAGCAGAAGCAAGGGCGGCGCCAGCGGCGTAGGCCTGCAGGGCCACCCCGGCCGGCGCAGCCGCCTGAATGAGGGCCGCTTCGCCCGGCCGCGGGTCGCCGGGAAGCCGACCGCCGACCTGCCGCGGCCGGCCTCAATGCTTCAGGTAGTAGATCTCGTCCTTCACCTCGGCCTTGAACTCGGGATCGTCCCCCGACTTCAGATAGGCCTCGAAGTGCTCGATCGCCTTCTTCTTCTTCCCGAGGTCCTTGAAGGCGTAGCCAAGGTAATAGTGCGCCATTGCGTTCTTGGGGTCGACCTCGACCGCCTTGAGGTACATCTTCACCGCCTTCTTGTCCGCGCCGGTATCGTCGTAGACCCGTGCCAGCTTGTAGTAGGCCTCTTCGACCGGCGCATCGCCGGCGAGGGCCCGCTCGTACCAGGGGATGGACTTCTTGTACTGCCCCGCTTTCACGTAGGCATCGGCGATCTTCGTCAGCACCTGGCGGCCCTCGGGATGAAGCTCGAGCGCCTTCTTGTACGCCTTTTCGGCCTTCGAATAGCGGTTGAGGATGAGGTGCACGTCCCCAATGCGCTCCCAGGCCTGCGCGTAGTTCGGGTCGTAGGTCACCGCGCGTTCGAACGCCGCGAGCGCCTCTTCGTAGTCGTTCTGCTCCAGGTAGAACTCCCCCAGCGCGAAGTGGTAGCGGGGGTTCTCTGGCTCGATGTCGAGGGCGATCTTCAGCTTCTCCTCGGCACTCCGCCGTTCGCCTCGTTTCCGGTAGACGAGCCCCAGGTAGTAGAAGGCATCGCCAATCTTCCGGGAGAGGTTGGCGGCCATGCCCAGGTAGGTCCCCGCCTCGTCGACGCGGCCTAGGTCGTAGAGGACGGCGCCGAGCCGGGCGAGCACCATGGAGTTCTTCGGATCCTGTTCCTTCGCCTTCGTAAGCGCCTGTGCCGCCTCTTCGAGGCGTCCCTGCTCGTAGAGGAAGCTGCCGTAGTAGAACTCCATCCCCGGATAGTCCGGGCCCAGCTCACGCGCTTCGAGGAAGCGTTTCTCGGCCTCCTCCACCTGCCCCATCGCCGCGAGCGCCCGGGCGATTCCCAGGTGGCCCCCCGGGTGGCGCGGATCGATCTCGATCGCCTTCTCGAAGGCGGCCAGCGCCTCCTTTGGTCGGTTCGCAGCGAGGAGATACTCGCCGAGGCCGATGTGGGTCTCGGGCCGGGTGGGCGCCGCCTCCACCGCCTTCCGCATCGGCTCCTCCGCGTCCTGGATCGCGCGTTCCCGTAGGAAGAGGCGGCCGAGGGCGAGCGCCGCCCGATAGAAGCCAGGGTCCTTCTTCAACGCCGCGCGGTAGGCGCGCTCCGCGGCCCGCACCTCGCCATCCATCTCGGCAAGCCGCCCCTGCAGGAAGGAGAGCAGCGGCGAGTTGGGATGGGCCTTCTTGAAGGCGGCGAGCCGCTTGCTCGCATCGAGGCGGCGGCCTGCGAGAATCAGCGTCTCGATGAGCAGCGCGTTGGTGTAGGCATCGTTGGGTGCGAGGGCGACCGCCTGTTCGAGTTCTTTCGCAGCCGCCTCGTAGTTGCGGCGCTTCATCAGGAACTCGCCATAGGCCTGCCGGCCGAAGGCCGACTTCGGATAGAGGCCGATGGCCTTCTTGAAGCTCTTCTCGGCGTCGGCCACCAGGCCCCGCTCCCCTTGCAGGATTCCCCGCAGGTACCAGTAGCGCCCTTGCTCCATCGGGGCCGCCCGTTCGAGGCGCTCGGGCGTGATCTTGTCGAGCGCCCGACCGGCCGACTCGAGATCCGGATCGGCGGCACTGAGGTACAGCTGGGCCAAGTCGATGGCCGACGCCACGTGCTCTCCGTCCACCTCGAGCGCCTTCTCGTAGTAGGCGATCGCCGTCTCCCGCGCCTCAGGGGTGTCCACCAGCGTGTGGAGGTAGGCGAGCGCATGGAAGGCCTTGGCGCTCTTCGGATTCTTCACCACGATCTTGTCGATGTACTGCGTGGCTTGTTTGTGGTTGCCCTCGCGAAAGTACGACTCGCCGAGGAGGTAGAGCACCTCGAGGTCGTCCGGCCGGGTCTTCGCCAGGCGCGCCAATGCGGGTCGGACTTTGGCCTCCTCGCCCTTGAGGATGGCTTCTCCCATCTTCGCCTTCACGAACTCTGGGTAGTCGGGCGCGGTGACCTCGATCTCCCGCATGAAGGCCGCCGCCTTGCGCAACGCCGCGTCGAAGCCTCCATACTTTCGCTCCAGGTAGAAGACGGCCTGCGCATAGAGGGACTGTGCCTCGACGTCGTCGGGGTTCACCTTCAGCGCCGCTTCTAGGTTCGCCAGCGCTTCTTGGTAGCTGGCGTAGGTGTCCTTCTCCAGGCCCTTGCGCGCCTGTGCCAAGAGTTCTGCGGTGGGCTTGTCGCCACCGCCAGCCCCCGGCGTGAAGAAGTACTTGTAGCCAAAGTAGCCATAGGGGGTGAAGCCGAGGTAGATGCCGGTACCAAGGATCGAGAGGAGAAGCGTCGCCGCCACGAGAAGGGGCCATCGGCGCTTGAGCGCCGCCAGCGCGGTCTCGCTCCGCTTCGGTTCGACCTCCTTCACGCCCCGGGCTCCGGCCATGCCGTAGACCCCGTAGCCGCGCCCCTTCGGCGCGACCACATCGACGCTGTCTGGATCGATGTCGTCGGGGATTCCCGGCACCCCGAGGTCCGCCCCGGCAGTCGCACTTTCCATCAGCGCCTGAATCGCCTCGGCGAACTGGGGCACCGAGCCAATGGGCTTCCACTTCGCACCGTCGGTCGAGACCTCCTCGTTGCCAAGGAGCTGCCCCTCCTTGAGCATGCTGACGATGACCTCGGGGTCGAAGGGGCCGAAGGTCTTCCCGCTCTTGCGCCGAACCCGGTAGCGGGTTGGGCCCGCCTCGCGCACCTTCGCGCCCCCCTCCTTCGCTTCCTGGTACTCCTGGTCGATGAAGTCGAGGATCTCGAGATCGGGACCACCGCTCTCCGCAGGCTCCGGTGCTGGGGAGGGGGCTGGCGCCGCACCGAGGTCGAGTTCGAGATCATCCGCGGGTGGGGCTCCAGCGGTGGGATCGAACTCAAGGTCCCCCCCGGCGCTCGCCGCCGGTGCACCTGGATCGAACTCGAGGGCCGCATCGGGCGCGGGCAGATCCGGAGGGGGGGCGTCGGGCGGCGGCACAGCCGGAGGGGCCGGCT
>CAYYHA010000215.1:0-7496 GCA_964471535.1 uncultured Myxococcia bacterium
GTCCTGAAGAACCTCGGCGGTTAGCCGGAGCTGGGCCCCGCCTGAGGGCGCCCTGCAGCCGCGTCCTCGGCCGTGGGGCGGCCGGTGGGCGAGGCCCCCGCCGGCCAGCCCGCGGGGGCACGCCCTGCCATGCCTCTAGCCGGATTGGCCGGTGGCGTGGGCTACGAACTGGTTCAGCGAGTCCTGGATGCTCGGGCACACGCGGACCGAGGAGAGATCCATGATCGCCTCCCACGCCGCGCGGATCGCTTCGATGGTCAGCTCCTGCCCGGGCTCGGCCATCCAGGGGCCGGTGCGGGCCCACTTGTTGCGGGTGATGAGCCCGGCACCCACCTCGAAGATCTCGCCGTTGGCCTCACAGGCCTCGGAACAGAGCCAGGCGACGAGGGGGGAGACCAACTCCGGGCCGATCTTTTCGAGCAGCTCCGGAGGAAAGATGGTCTCGGTCATCCGCGAGCGCGCAATGGGCGCGATGATGTTGGTGTGGATGTTGTACTTCGCGCCCTCCTGCGCCAGCGTCTGGCCCAGGCCGACCAGACCCATCTTGGCGGCACTGTAGTTGGCCTGGCCGAAGTTGCCGTAGAGGCCCGCGGCGCTCGAGGTCATGATCACGCGGCCGTAGCCCTGTTCACGGAAGTGAGGCCAGGCCGCCTTGGTCACGTTGAAG
This sequence comes from uncultured Myxococcia bacterium, assembly GCA_964471535.1. GTDB lineage: Bacteria > Myxococcota > Myxococcia > SLRQ01 > SLRQ01 > CAYYHA01. Next base: position 668 of record CAYYHA010000215.1, read on the forward strand.
GCCCCCTTCAGATGGACGGCGATCACCGCATCGAAGTCCGCCTCCTCCATCTTCGCGAAGGACTTGTCGCGCAGGATGCCCGCATTGTTGATCACGATGTCGATGCGGCCGAAGGCGTCGAGCGCCGTGCCCACGATCCGCTGGGCGGCCTCGTAGTCGGCCACGGAGTCGTAGTTGGGGACGGCCTCGCCGCCGGCAGAACGGATCTCCTCGCAGACCTTCTCGGCGGGCGTGCTGCTCTGGCCCTCGCCGGTGAGCGAGCCGCCTAGGTCGTTGACCACGACCTTCGCGCCGCGGCGGGCCAGGAGCAGGGCATGGGAGCGACCGAGGCCCCCGCCGGCTCCGGTGACGAGTGCGACCTTCCCATCGAAGCGTACATCGGACATGGCATCTCTCCCGCTGCGTTGAGGTGTGCGGGCGGGACCATACCGGGAGCCCTCGCCGAGGTGAAGCACCGAGCGGAGACGGGCCCGGTTGCAGCCCGCTACCCGTCGGCGGCCGCCGGGCGATCCGGAGGCGGTGGCGCACCGCGCTCCTCGGCCGTCGCTTCCTCGTCCTGGCCCCGCTTGCTTCCGCCATCGCCCTCAGTCCCGCGGCTCGGTGGTGCCGCAGCGAGGCCGGGCGCGTAGGCGACCACACGGTTTCGTCCTTGCGCCTTTGCCTCGTAGAGGGCATCGTCGGCACGGGAGAGAAGCTCCTTCCCGCTCGCGGCATCGTCGGGGAAGGTCGCCACGCCGAGCGACAGAGTCACGCGGCCGAGAGGCTGCGCCTCGGCGCCGGGGAAGGGCTGAGCCTCGACCGCCTGCCGCAGCTTCTCCGCCACCTCCAGGGCTTGCGCCTTGTCCACCCGCGGCAGGAGCACCGTGAACTCCTCGCCTCCGTAGCGGGCGAGCGTGTCGACGCGCCGCAACTGTGAGCCGAGGATGCGCGCCACCTCCTGCAGGATGCGATCCCCCATCGGGTGACCGTGGGTGTCGTTGTAGTGCTTGAAATGATCGATGTCGATCATGATGGCGGAGAGCGCATGCTCGAAGCGGCGAGCTCGGTTCACCTCCATCTCGAGGCGGGACTCGAGGTGGCGGCGGTTGTAGGTGCCCGTGAGGGGATCGGTGAGGGAGAGTTCGACGGTGCGCTGGTAGAGCTGTGCATTGGAGATCGCCAGCGCCGCCTGGCGGGCGACCGCCTCGAGCAGCGCCACCTCGCTCTCGCGAAAGGCGTCGACCTCGGGGCGCATGAAGGACAGGGCGCCGATGATCTTGTCGCGATAGAGCATCGGAACGACGAGCAGCGAGCCCTCGCCCTTTCGCGCACCCTTGTAGTGGAGGTATCGGGGTTCCTTCGTCGTATCGGGGATCAGGACCGTGTCGCGCCGTTCGTGCACGATGCTGATCACACCCTCGTCGTCGCGAAAGCGCAGCCCCTCCACGCCGGCCTCGGGGTCGAAGCCGTAGGCCTCGGTGATCACGTATTCGCGGTTTTCCTCCTCGTAGAGCAGCAGCGCGAACTCGTTGAAGCCCAGGGTCACCCCGACCATCTGGGTGATGCGCGAGAGCACGCCGGTCACCTCGAGGGAGGAGGAGAGTTCGCGGCCCACCTCGATGAGGAGGGTCAGCTCGCGGACCCGCTGCGAGAGCTCCTCGCTCTTCTCCGCCAGCTGCGCCTTGAGATCGAGCTCGCGCTTCATCATCTCCCGCTCCCGATCGCTGTCGATCTGGGTGGCGGCCATGTCGGTAATCTCGGCGAGCATGGTGTTGAAGGCACGCGCGAGCTCCCCGATCTCGTCGTCGCTGTCGACCTGCGCCCGCACCAAGAAGTCCCCGGCCTCGGCCTTCTTCATCACACGCGCAAGGCGTTCGAGGCGGCGGAGCACCAGGATGCGCACTGCAACGACGGTGCCCACCACCGCAGCGGCCACCGCCGAGAGGAGCACGAGGGCGTCCGATGACCGCAGGGAGGTGCCCGAGAGCCACAGCCCCAACCCGGCGGCGAGCAGTGCGCACGCGCCGGCAAAGACTGCGGTCTTGCGCCCAAGGCGCCGTCGGAGGAAGCGCGCCATGTGGCCCCCAAACTTACCACCCCTGTGCCAGAGGCGCGGAGGGGCAGAGGGAATGCACGGCCGCTGGCGGGATCAGTGGAGGAGAGGGGGCCCGCCTGGATCGGCTGCAGAGATGCGCTCTTCCGAGGCCTCCAGGGGGGGCAGGTCGCCAGCGGCGGCCTCGGCCAGGAGTGACTCCTCGGCCTCCATCTCGGCCAGGCGCCTTCGCGCGCCCCGGCGGCGGTGCCACCAGGCGTAGAGGAAGAGGAGAGAGATCAACCCCCAGAAGAAGCCCGTCGAAGCGACGGCGGGGACCCAGGTGTAGCGGAGCCTGAGGGCATCGTGCCAGGCGATCTCCAGCTTCCACAGGGGCTCTCCGGTGGCCGCTTCGAGGGCCGCCTCGAAGGGCGCGCCCGCGACCACCCCTCGGATCAAGCGATGCATCGCCGGACGGCCGTAGGTGCCGAAGAACCACGAAACGAAGGCGATGGACTCGGCGTAGGCGAGGCGCACCTCCTGCGGGTGGTCGGGCCAGCCGCGCACCAGGTCGGAGAGCGGGATGAGCTCGTCGCGGGTGACCGCGCCGGAGAGGAGGGCGACGCGACCGAGGTCCCACTCGCCGGCGTGGTAGGTGGCGATGCCCTCGAGGAAGAATCGCGGGAAGCGCCCCGGCGCCAGCCGGCCCAGCGCGATGTGGCTCACCTCGTGGGCGAGGACCTGCTCGAGCGAGGCGCTGCGCGGGGCGCCGCGCCCGTCGAGCACGATGAGGTCGAGGTCGGGGTAGGCGACCCCGGCCGCCCAAGTGGGCGCCTTGCGCCCCGGCGGCATGAGGGCGCGGAACGAGGCGGTGTCGTGACCGATCCGCACCTCGGTGATGCCGTCGTAGTCCTCCCCGAGGTCCTGGGCCAGGCGGTCCCGGATCTCCTCGGCCGAGCGAGCGAGATGGCGCGCGACCCCCTCCGCCCCCGGGGACGCGCGGAAGACGAAGCGCGAGGTCCGGGCGACGAGCCGCCCGCGCGCGCTCGGGCCCTCCGCCGCAGGCGCGGTGTCGGCGGGTCGATGCACGAGGACAGTGACGAGGAGCAGAGCGACGGCGAGGAAGCGGCGCATCGGGGTCAGTATGGCCCGGGCGGCTGCGCTGCCAAGCGGCGTCAAAGACCGAGGGCGGCGATGGCCGCCTCCGGGGTGAGGCCGCGGACGCGCAGGCGCTTGTGGCGCCCGGTCTGCCCGGACAGGATCTCCACGTCCCGCCGGCTGACCCCCAGTGCCGTGGCGAAGAAGCGGCGCAGCGCCTCGTTCGCTCGACCGTCGACGGGCGGCGCGGCGAGCTGCACCTTCAGCGCCTCGCCGTACGTCCCCACGATGCGGCTCTTCTTGGCCCGTGGCTGCACGTGGAGGATGAGCACAACACCGTCCCCATCGGCCAGCAGCCAGGGCGCCACGCTTCAGCCCTCGTCGCTCCCAGTGCCGCTGCGGCTCGCCGCCTGCGGGGCCAGGAACTCGACGTTCTCCCGGATGCGCTCGAGGGGCTTGCTCTCCACCTCCTCATCGAAGCTCTCGAGCACCGCCCGGTGGCTCTCGATGAGGTGGCGCAGCTCGGCCCGGAAGCGCGCTCGCTCCCGCTTCAGCTCGTTGATGTCGGCGATCAGCTCGACGAGCCGGCGGTGTGCGTCCTGCACGATCCGCTCCGCCTGCACCTTTGCGTCGGCCAGGAAGATCTCGCTCTCCTTGCGCGCCTGCTCCTTGATGTCCGCGGTGATCTTCTGCGCGGTCATCAGGGTCTCCTGCAGGATCTTCTCCCGCTCCTCATACTCGGCGAGGCGGGCGCTCTGCCGGCGCACCTCCTCCTTCAGGGAGATGTTCTCCTTGATCACCGCCTCGAGCTCGCCGGCGACGAGATCGAGGAAGGCGTCCACCTCGTCGGGATCGAGGCCTCGCAGGGCGGTGCGAAAGGTCTTCTTCTGGATGTCCAGCGGCGTGATCTTCATGGGGACGCCTCCTGCCTGGCGGCGGTCTCTCGTAGGATCCGAATCACGTGACGGTGTGCCTCGGGTGCGAAGAGGAGGCCGGCGTGACCGTGCGCGTCGAGGGTGATGGCCTCTGCGCCCTCGAGGTGCGCCCGCTCGGGGGGGCGGATGAAGTGGTCCTTCGACGAGGCGATGGTGAGGCACCGAAGTGGGGCGAGGGCCGAGCGGCTCGCCTCGAGCCGGGCCCACAGCGGGTTCGCGGGCGCAAGCTCGCGGAGCAGAGGCACTGGCCGGGCGAGCGCGGCGAGCGGCAGCGCCCGATGGGGCGTGGAGAGGGTGACGAACGCGTCGGTGCGCCCGCTGCCACCTAGGAGCTGCAGCCAGGTGCGCGCCACGAGTCCCCCGAGGCTGTGGCCGACCAGGATGAGGCGCTCGGACCCGAGGTGCGCTGCGATGAAGGCATCGAGCCGGGCGGCGAGCCCCTCGACCGTTCCGGTAGCGCCGTAGCGGAAGGCGGCGATCCGCGCCTGCCCCGCCCGGCGCAGTGCCCGCTCGAGGGCCACGAAGGCCCCGGGATGGGAGGCGTGGCCGTGGACGAGCACCACCGTGCGCTCGCCGGGCTTCGGTGGGGTGGCAGGCACCCGTGCCCGCCCTCGGGGCAGGAGCAGGCCTTGGGCGGTGTAGGCAAACACCTCGCGTGCGACGACCCTCAGCACGGGCACAGGCTAGCAGAGGCGGGGCGGCCCCACGAATAATCGGTGGGTGCCGGGGCGCCGGCTATGCGTCGTCGAGGTAGCTCTGCCCCAGCTCGATCGCCCGGCGCGTTGCGGCCTCGACTGCATCGATGAGGGTGCGCCGCAGCCCTCCTGTCTCGAGGGTGTGGATGCCGGCGATGGCCGTTCCGCCGGGACTGGTCACTGCATCCTTGAGGCGGCCCGGATGCTCACCGGTTTCGATGAGCAGCTTCGCCGCGCCGAAGACCGTCTGTGCGGCGAGCGCCAGGGCCCGGCTCCGTGAGAGTCCCACCTTCACTCCGCCATCGGCCAGCGCTTCGATCACCAGGAAGACATACGCGGGCCCGGAGCCGGAGAGGCCGGTGGCCGCGTCGATGAGCGTCTCCTCCAACGTGATCGCCGTGCCCACCGACTCGAAGATGCGCACCGCCAGGGCCAGATCCTCCTCGGTGGCGTGGGGGCCGGGGGCGATGGCACTCGCACCGGCGCCGACCAGGCAGGGGGTGTTGGGCATCACGCGCACGATGCGCGCCTCACGGTGGAGGCGCCGTTCCATGGCGGCGATGGGCACGCCGGCGGCGATGGAGAGGGTCAGGGTGGACTGCGACAGGCTGGGACCGACCTCGTCCAGGACGCGCAGCAGGATCTGCGGTTTGACGCAGAGGATCACGACCTCTGCGTCCCGCGCCGCCTCGGCATTGGAGGCGAAGACCTCGATGCCGTAGCGGCTCCGGAGCGCCTCCCGTCGCGCCTCTCGGGGATGACTGGCACGGATGCGTGTCGGGTCGATGGCGCGTGCCTCGATGAGGCCCTTCACGATGGCCTCTCCCATGTTGCCGACGCCAATGAATGACAGTGTCTTCTCGATCATGGTGCGTGGAGCATACCCGCTCTACGGCGGAGGTCAGCCGATGATCATCGACTCGCTGCGGAAGCCCGGCTTGCCGCCCGCGAAGCGATCGACGACGTACGTGTCGAAGTAGGGGTCCTTCTCGCCCCGCGCGATCCAGCGGGCGCAGAGCTCGGTGACCGCGGGCGCCATCATGAAGCCGTGGCCCCCGAAGCCGACCAGGTGGATGAAGTCCTTCACCCCGGGCACCTCGCCCACGATGGGGTGACCATCGGGGCTGACGTCGTAGCATCCGGCCCACTGGCGGATGACGCGCGTGGCGGCGAGGCGGGGCACCAGCGAGAGCGCGGCGCGGGAGAAGCGCTGCAGGAACTCGAAGCTCGACTCGAAGTTCAGGCCCGGGGGTTCGTCGGGGTCGCCCATGCCCCCGACGATCTCTCCTCGCATCGACTGCGAGAAGTAGAGGCCGTTGTCGAGGAGACTCACCATCGGTTGCAACCAGGGCTTCAGCGGCTCCATGGCGAGGATCTCGTGGCGGTAGGGGCGGTTGGGAAGCTCGACGCCGGCCATCCGGGCGAGCCTCGGGCTCCAGGCGCCCGTGGCGTTGACCGTCAGATCGGGGCGGATGTCGCCGCGGGTCGTGTGAATGTGGGTGATCCGGCCGCCCGTGACGGTCAGGCCCTCCACGGTTGTGTGAGTGAAGATCCGCACGCCAAGTGCCTGCGCCCGCTCCGCGTAGCCCCAGACGAAGGGCCAGGGAAAGACGATCCCATCGTCGGGGTTGAAGGCGGCCCCCAGGATCTCGGGGTCTGCGAGTTCGGGGACGATCGCTTGAGCCTCGGGCGGCGTCAGCATGCGGGTGGCGAGTCCGTGTTCCCGCTGCAGCGCGACGGCGGCCTCGAGCGCCTCCAAGACCTCCTGACGTCGCGTGAGGAAGAGATACCCGCCCTGGCGGAACCAGACGTTGATGCCCATCTCCCGCGCGAAGCGCTTGCAGTGGGCGATGGAACGCTTCATCAGCTCGATGTTGTCCGCGCTCGACCATTGGGCGCGGACGCCGCCGCCGTTGCGACCCGAGGCGCCGTAACAGAGATAGCTCTGCTCGAGCACCACGACATCGGTCTTCCCCAGGCGGGCCAGGTTGTAGGCGAGGCCCAGCCCCATGATGCCCCCTCCGACGATGACGACCTCCGCCCGGTCGGGCAGCCGCTCCGATCGGGACCTCACGGCTGCTCCTCCCCGG
>CAYYHA010000216.1:0-7443 GCA_964471535.1 uncultured Myxococcia bacterium
GGGCGCGGGGTGGTGGGCTTCAGCGGCGCATCCGGATCGCGGGCGTGGAGGATCCGGGCGACGAGGGCGAGGCAGTGCCGGCCCTGGCAAGGTCCGGTGGAGAAGCCGGTGAAGCGCTTGACCGATTCGATGTCGCAGTAGCCGCGCTCGAGGCTGTGCTCGATGTCCTCGAGGGTGACGTCCTCACAGCTGCAGACGACGATGCGTGGTTGCCGGGGCATCAGAGCGATCCTCCCTCCACCGCTTCGGCGGCCGCCCGTCCCACCCGCCGGCCCGACTCGGCCGCCGCCTCGGGTGAGGCGGCGGCGCAGAGGCTGCCGCAGGCGAAGACGCCGGGGCTCACCTGCCCCGCCTCGTCGGTGCAGACCACGAAGCCGCCTGCAGCGGGGTCGAAGCGGGTCTCTGCCCCGGCCTGCACCGCCAGCTCGAAGGCGGGGGCGCGGGGGAGGCCCAGGACGAGCCCATCGGCCTCCACGGTCTCGGTGCCGCCCGGCCCCTCGATGCGAAGGGCCTCCACCGACGCGCTGCCACGGGCTTCGAGGATCCGTGGCGATCCTGCGCGGAGTGCCGCGGAAGGGGGCAAGGTGGCCGCGATCTCTGCCCCGGCCTGACGGAAGAGCGCCTCGAGGGGTTCGGAGAGCTCCGGCCCCGCGCACAGGACGGGCCGCTCGCAGGGCAGGACGCCGAAGCGGCTCATCAGCTCGGCAGCCCAGTACGCATCGAAGATGCCGGGCAGGTCGTTGTTGGCAAAGAGGCCAGGCGAGGGATAGGTGCCGGTGGCGAGGACCACGACCTCTGGGTGCCAGCGGACGATCCCGGCCGGTGTGCTGGCCACGACCTCGAGCGTCCCGCGGGGTCGGTGGAGGAACTCCGCCGTGCTCTGTAGCTCCACCTGCCCGGGCAGGGCGGGCGGCCTCTCCCAGAGCACACTGCGAAGGCGCCCGCCCAGCGTATCTGCGGCCTCGAGGAGCACCGCCTCGCGTCCGGCCTGAAGCACCGCCTCGAAGGCCGCCAGCCCCGAGGCGCCGCCGCCCACCACGAGCACCTCGGTCCGCCGGTGTCGGATGGGCCGGGAGGCGGGGACAGCCTCGGGGAGGGTGCCCAGCCCGGCCAGCTTGCGGACAATCTTCTGCACCATGCCCTGTACCAGAGGCACACCGGTGAACAGCTCGTGGTGGTCGATGCCACGGGGGAAGAACCAGTCGGTCACCCCGAGGAGATCGTGGCGGGCGCTGCCCACCACGTTCTGGTAGGCGGCACGGAGTCCGGGGCGGCAAGGGGTTTGGCAGGCGGCCCGGTTCGGCAGGCCGTCGATGCGCATCAGACAGTGGGCACAGTGGCCCGCGCCGCACGGGGCGCCGCGGGGGCGGTGGTACTTCACCGATCGGCTGAACGCGGTGAGCCCCGCGCCGAGCATCGCGGCGGCGACCGGCTCGCCCATGTAGGCCTCGATCACCTGCTCGCCGACCTCGATGGAGATGGCCTCGCGGTCCGGAGGCGCCTGGTAGCGGCGTGGCGGCACGGGTGCGGGACTCTAGCAGAGAGGCCGCCGCCGCGGAGCCCCACGCCAAGTCCCTGCCGGTGCACCCAGGCGATGGGCGTCCGCAGGAGGCGCAGACGGCCCACGAACCCCGTGCACGCTGAACAGCGGACCCGCGTGGTTGTCATCCAGGCTGTCTCGGACAGCGAAGCGCCGCGAGTGGGTGCATGGACAAAGGGGGTCAGGTCGGCTACACTCCGCGACACTTCGGCAAGCGCGCCGACGCCGTACCTGGCAGGTTGAGAGGCGCCAGATGTCTGGCGAGCAGTTGTCGTAAAAGGGGGACCTCGAATGTGGCACGCGGCCATTCCCGGATGGGCTCGTGGTGTTCTGCCGGCAGGGTTGTTTTGCGCACTGGCTGTGGGCTGCGGGGCCCCGGCGGGGAACGTCTCCAACGTTGAGATCACCTGGCTGTCTCCAGAGAACGAGGATGCACTCTTCGGTGCACCACCGGTGGTCGTGCATGCGACAGCGACCGTATCCGGCAGCGATACGCTGGCGGAGTTCGTTCTCGTTCAGCCGGATCCGTCGACCTACGGAGAAATAGGTACCGATCAGGTGGCGGGCCTCGATGAGGTGCGCTACGAAATCCCGAACACGGTACCGCCTGACGATGGGCGCTACGTGACCGTGGTGCTCCGGGCGACGAGCAGCGGCGGAGAATCGGTCACGGCGAGCCGCAGGTTTACGCGCTCTCCCCCCAGCGTCACGCGAGTCGAGCTGTCCGGCGACTGCATCGAGACCCCACGCACTTGTGCTTCCAAGATCAACCTGGAAGCGGAGGGTGCTCTCGGGTTCGCGCCGGAGACGTTCAGGTTCGAGATCCGGCGCCCCGACGATGCGAGCTGGGTGCTCGATGATGCGGCTTTGAGCACCGAGTGGCAGGTGGACCCGGCCCGCCCGGGTGTCGTCTTGGCCTCGGCAGAGCTCGATACGGCCTTGGCAGACTCGACCGGTCGTCCCGTGATGCCAGATGGGCTCTACCAACTTTCCGCCGTGCTCCAGGACCTCTCAGGTGAGGTTGCGGAGTTCGCAGACTCGCAGACCTTCGCGGTGGACAATTCCCCTCCGGTACTGACGCAGGAAATGGGTGCGGCCTACCCCTTTGCGCTGGATGCGTACTGGGTTGGGGGTGCCTACGAGGTGGCCGGCGCGTCGCCGCGGAAGGCGCAGGTCGACATCGCCTTTACGGTGCAGGATGCAAACCTCGCCCGGGTGCGGGCCTTCGATGACACACAGGAACTCTCGGTGATCGACAGCTTGGGAGACTGTACGGACACCTGTTCCGGGACGCTGGCGGTCGAGTTGGCCGAAGGGTCGCACCGGCTCTACCTGGTCGCGGAGGATCGTTTTGGGCACGAGACATCCTTGGTGGACGAAGCGCTTGTGGTCAACGTGGATTTGACGCCGCCCACCGTCTCTGACGATTCGATTGGCTCGACGGTGACCGATGCTTCGAAGCTCTATCTTTCGTGCCCCAGCGCCAATATTGCCGACTGTCAGCTCGTGCCCATCGATCCGGCGGACGACGGGCAGGTCGATCTGGGAACGGCGGTGGCGGCCGATCTGGCGTCCGTGCCGAGCTTTGCGAAGTTCGAGCACCGGCTCTCGGCTTCTACGCTGCAGGCGGCAAAAACTCAAAACCTCCCCGTGTTCTACCTGCTCTTGGCCGATCCAGTGGCAGGAGGCGTGACGACGCCCGGTCCGATGCTGACGGCGACTGCACGAACCGAGTGGAGCGCGGACGGGAGCACCTGGAGCGACGCCACATCGCCCCGGCCCCTTGCTACGTTGGGTACGCCGACGGGAACCCGAACGCACGCCTTCTACTTGAGCGCAGAGACGGCTAGCCTGGGCTTCCACCGGCCGGGGTACTACCGGGTCACGGTTTCGGTGACAGACCTCGCGGGCAATGGAGGTCGCGCCATCTATCGGGTCCACCTGAGCGAGGTGCTACCGGCTCCGGTAGGGCTTTGGATCGATCCTGCATTCGCCGGATCCTCCGGTGCCGACCTACAGGACCTCTCGCTCGCAGCGGCGGATTGGGACGAGTACGTTCTCGGGAGCGGGAGCGCCCGGTATTTCCGCTTCGCCCACGGAAAGGTTTTTGTCCCTTGGACCCAATGTACCGATGAGACTGGTGCAAAGACGCCGTGTTCGGTGCAAATCTCGTTGCGCGAAGCGAATGGGGTCAGTGACGACGGGCAGAGACTCGCCTTTCTCCCGACCCGCCCCCCCATCGGGCCCGCAACCGAACCCATCAAGGTGGAGTTCCGGTGGAGGCGAAAGGGCCGTGAGATTCGCAGCGCGCGCCACCGCGAATCCTGTGTGACCACGGCGATGGTCGACGCAGGCACGTGTCACGTTGCTCGCGGTGGTACGCCGGTCTGTGCATCGGCAGGCCAAAGTTGGACGAACTTCCCGGGCTGGTACAACTACTGGTACGACGTGCTGGAGGGCGATCCGTACCAGGACCCGAACCAGACGCCCAACTGCCGCGATCGGCGTGTGGATCCCTATCCCACGGCGCCTGGCGCGGAGACGAACTGGCAATCGGTGCTCCGGGACGTCGAGGCGGAACTCCTTGGGCCTGCGGGGCTCGTCCCGCCGGATGCGAACGGGCCCGCCTGGGCGCTTCCCACGGCCGATGCCGCGGGACAGTCCTTGGCGCTCGATCTCTACCTGGTCACCCCGAGTGGCGGCACGGCGTCCGGCTTCTACCCCCGCTCGACGTTCTACGACGGGTCGGCGCTCCATGGGTTGCATCTCGCCGCAGATGGGAATGGCCGGTCCGACCTCAATGGAACGCCAACCTACTGGAGGTGGGCGAACCGCGATTCGTGGGACGACTACTACGAGGTACGGTTCCAGGCGGGATGCGATCCCATGTTGGATCCGAACTGCCCCCTCGTGTGTGCGGGGCCCATTGGGCAGTGTCAGAGTCTGAACTGGGAGTATCTGGAACTGGTTTGGATGGTCTTCGATGTCGAGGTCCAGGGGCGCTCGAGCGGCATACCGGTGGTTGACCCTCCCATGGCGACGAATGCGTTCGAACTGGACTTGGTGCGTGTGTCGGGCGTTACGCAGACCGACCTGATCCCAGGCACCGAACTCTGGCCGATCTACATCCGCGACACGATCAACTGAGCTGCGGTGTCCGTAGCGGCCGACTTGCCGCTCGCGCGCAATACGCGGTGCAGGTGCGTCGGGTTGTCTGGGGTTGCAGTCACCAGGCGGTGAGCCCGCAAGCGCGCGAGGACCGCGGGTGAGGTGCGCCGTGCGTGTGCAAGCGCGGCGCCCGGCCAGGCCGCGCTGCCGCAGATTCGGCGGTTGACAGGGGCGGGGCGGGCTCTGGTAGGGTCCGCCTCCCAGCCCGGCGGACGTGCCGCGCCTGCCGGGGACGGGGGAGCCTTTCGATGCGAGGTCGCATTCTGATCGTCGACGACGATCCCAATCTCCGGGATCTCTTGAGCGAGGTGGTAAGCAGCCTCGGCCACGATGCGGTCACCGCCGCCACGGGGGAGGAGGCGCTCGAGCGGGCCCACGCGGCACGACCGGATCTCGTGCTCCTCGACATCGTGCTGCCGGACCGGGACGGCCTGACGGTGCTTCGGTCTCTGAAGACGGATCTGGGCCTAGAGGCGGTGCCCGTGCTCATGGTGACGGGCCGAGGGGACGCCGCCACGCGCCTCGAGGCCCTCGAGGCGGGGGCCGAGGACTACCTGGAGAAGCCGTGTCGTCTCGAGGCGCTCCGCAGCACCCTCGAGCGCTGCCTGCGCCTCTCCCGCCTGCGCCGCCGGGTCGCCGAGGCCAACCTGCGCACCCTCGAGGACCGCGTGCGGCCGCTCCTCGTCGGGGACGATCAGGACCTGCGGCGCGATCTCGGCTGCGAGATGGCCCGCGCGGATCGCTATGACCGGCCGCTCGCCTGTGCGGTGCTCGCCCCACAGTTCGGGTGCACGCCGGAGGGACCGGACCGGCCGGCCTGGCTCGCGGAGCGGGCGCTCCTCCTCGCCCGGGGACTCCGGGAGAGCGACCGCATCTACGTGCTCGCCGAGGCCTTGGTGCTCCTGCTCCCCGAGTGCGATGGCACGGGCATCGGCCCGGCGATCGAGCGCATCCGGGAGTGCCTGGGCCCGGTGGCGGGCCATTTCGTGATCGGCGTGGCAACCCATCGGCGCGGCCAGCGGGACCTCCTCGGCCGGGCTCGGGAGGCGGCGCTCTCGCTGGCGGCCGCCTAGGTACCCGCTAGGAACTGGGGGCCGCCTCACCGGCGCCCTTCACGGGTCGCGCCCCGAAGAGTGCCGTCCCCACGCGCAGGTGCGTTGCCCCTTCCTCGATGGCGACCTCGAAATCCGAGGACATCCCCATCGAGAGTTCGGTGAGTGGCCCGAGCCCGGGCAGCTGGACGAGGCGATCGCGAAGCTGCCGCAGCGCCCGGAAGTACGGCCGGCTGGCCTCGGGGTCGCTCGCCTTCGGCGGAAGCGTCATCAGGCCGGTGAGCGTGAGGCCCGGCAGCCGGGCGACCCGCTGGGCGAAGGCCGGGACCGCTTCGGGAGCGAGCCCGCGCTTTTGCGGCTCCCGCCCCAGGTTCACCGCGAGGAGCACGGCCAGCGGGGCCGCGCCGGTGCGCAGCGCCCGGGCCGAGAGGGCCTCGGCCGCCCCCTCGCTGTCGAGGGCGTGGATGCGCTCGGCGGTCCCCACCAGGTAGCGCGCCTTGTTCGACTGCACCGGGCCCACGAAGTGCCAGCGCAGGTCCTCGAGATCGGAGAGTGCCCGAGCCTTGTCCCGGAGCTCCTGCGCGTAGTTCTCCCCGAAGTCGCGCAGGCCGAGCGCATGGGCGGCGCGCACCACCTCGGCGGGGAAGGTCTTGGAGACGGCGACCAGCGTGACCTCCTCCCGCTTGCGGCCGGCGCGGTCGCAGGCGGCGGTGATGCGTGCCTCGATGGCCTCTAGGCGGGCCGCGAGCGCCCGTCCGCCCTCGCCGGGACCTCTCACCGGCACCAGGGCACCTCGACGCCCGCCGCAGCGAGGAGCGCGGCGGTCTCTTCGAGGGGCAGCCCGATGATCCCGGTGGGCGAGCCCTCCACCCGGGCGACGAGGGCGGCGCCGCGCCCCTGCAGCGCGTAGGCGCCCGCCTTGTCGAGGGGCTCCCCCGTCTCCACGTACCAGGCAATGGCCGCCGGTGTCAGACGGGAGAAGCGCACTTCCGAGCGCACGAGCCGCGTCTGCAGCGCCGCTCCGTCGCCGACCGCGACGGCGCTCAAGACCTGGTGGGTGCGGCCGGAGAGGCGGGAGAGCATCTCTGCCGCCCGGTCTCGGGTGCCCGGTTTGCCCAGCGCCTCTCCGTTGAGGACCACCTCGGTGTCGGCGGCCAAGACCACGGCACCTGGGTGGCGGGTCGCCACGGCCTTCGCCTTCTCCGTCGCCATGCGGCACACGAAGTCGGTGGGGGCCTCGCCGGGGCGCTGCGTCTCGTCCACGGCGGCCGGGTCCACCTCGAAGTCCACGCCCAACCACCCGAGGAGCTGCCGGCGGCGGGGGGAGGCGGAAGCGAGGACGAGGCGGCGGGACATCGGGCGCCTTCTACCATGACCGGGCAGGCGCCTGCAGCGGCGGGCACGCTCCGGTCCGAACGTTTCGGCCCTCGCCGGGGTGGGCTATGCTCGCCGCCATGGAGGGTGGTGCGGCGCGCGCACGCGGCGACAGCCTCGCCGAGCTCGAGGCCGTGGCGGAGATCGGGAAGATCCTGACCTCCACCCTCGACCTCCGGGACGTCCTCGGGCGCATCGTCGACAAGATCGGCGCGCTGCTGCAGCCGTACCAGTGGAGTCTGCTCCTGGTGGACGAGGACACCGGCGGCCTGCGCTTCGAGATCGCGGTGGGGGCGGGGGCCGAGGAGG
>CAYYHA010000217.1:0-7406 GCA_964471535.1 uncultured Myxococcia bacterium
GCCGCGGCGGATTCCTCGGAGACACCGTCGACTTCGATGCAGCTGCTTTCGGCGTCATGCCCGTTGCGGCCGCGGGCGCCGAGCCAGACCAGATGGTAGCGCTAGAGGCCGCCGCTCACGCCTTTGCCGATGCCGGCTACGACCGGCGGCCCTTTCCCAGAGATCGCACCGGCGTCATCCTGGGCCGTGGCGGCTATCTCACCCCTGGCATGGTGCGGATGGTGCAGAAGATACGCACCGCCAACGAAGTGGCACTTCTGCTCCGCCGCCTCCTCCCGGAACTGGACGACGCAACCATCGCGCGCATCAAGCGGCGTTTACAAGACCGCGCCGGTCCCCTCGGACCCGACACGGTCATCGGCCTGGTGCCAAATCTAGCCGCGTCACGCATCGCCAACCGGCTGGATCTCCATGGGGCCGCCTACACGGTTGACGCGGCGTGTGCCTCGGCACTGCTGGCCGTCGAACATGCCGTGCGGGCACTCCGCAGCGAACAGGCCGATCTCGTCCTCGCCGGCGGGATCCACCTCGTCCACGACGTCACCTTTTGGAGCGTCTTCACACAGCTCGGCGCACTCTCGCGAAGCGGCTCGATCCGTCCCTACGATGCCCGTGCCGATGGGCTGCTCATCGGCGAAGGCGTCGGCATGCTCCTCCTCAAGCGGCTCCGGGACGCCGAGCGAGACGGCGACCGCATCTATGCGGTCATCCGCGGGGTGGGTGTCGCCAGCGACGGCCGCGCATCCAGCGTGATGCAGCCGCGCATCGAGGGGCAGGTGCTCGCGCTCGAGCGCGCCTGGCTCGATGCCGAGCTCGATCCAGAGACCGTGCAGCTCGTGGAGGGCCACGGCACGGCCACCCCTGCGGGCGACGCCGCGGAGCTGGAGACGCTTCGCCGCGTCTTCGGCCACGATCCGGCTCACCGTGCCGTACTGGGCAGCGTAAAGTCGAACATCGGCCATGCCATGCCGGCGGCCGGCGCGGCGGGACTCATCAAGACGGTGCTCGCCCTCCACCACGGGGTCCTGCCGCCCACGCTCCACTGCGAGGAGCCCGCCCCAGCGCTCGCCCAGACGCGCTTTCGTGTTCTGAGTTCAGCCGAGCCCTGGGAGGCGCATGCCGTGCGCCGGGCGGCGGTCAATGCCTTTGGCTTCGGCGGAATCGATGCCCACGTCGTTCTCGAGTCGCATGGGGCGAAGGAGCGCCGCCGGCGCCGGCGTCCCGAGGACGACCCGAATGCGCGACTCCTCCTCCTCGCTTCTGCCAGCCCGGCCGCCCTGCTCGCGGACCTCGACGTCGGCCGCCGCGGCGGCAGCGGCCCTGCCCGTCTCGCAGTCGTCGACCCCAGCCCTGCGCGTCTTGCGCGGGCCCGTGAGATCGTCGAACGCGGCGCGCCTTGGCAGGGCCGCGGCGGCATCTACTTTTCACCACGGGGCCTGGCCACGCAGGGGGGCAAGATCGCCTTCCTCTACCCCGGGGTGGACGCGGTGTTCGAGCCGCGCGTCGAGGACGTGGCCGAGCGCTTCGACGAGGCCCTTCCTCCCTACCTACAGGCGGACGATCTCGAGGAGCAGGGCCTGGCCATCGTGGCGGTCAGCCGCCTCCTCGGCCGCGTACTGCGCCGCCTCGGCGTCCGTCCCCATGCAGTGGCAGGACACAGCATCGGCGAGTGGACCGCCATGATCGAGGCCAATCTCATCCCGCAGGACGAAGCGGACGCCTTCATCGGGACGCTGCGCCCCGGCACCCTCGAGGTACCCGGCGTACTCTTCGCCGCAGCCGGCTGCGGGATAGAAACCGCGCGCGAGGCCATCGCCGATCTCGACCAGATTGCGGTGAGCCACGACAACTGCCCCCATCAGGTCATCCTGTGTGGCCGG
Source organism: uncultured Myxococcia bacterium (assembly GCA_964471535.1). Lineage (GTDB taxonomy): Bacteria > Myxococcota > Myxococcia > SLRQ01 > SLRQ01 > CAYYHA01. Next base: position 1,881 of record CAYYHA010000217.1, read on the forward strand.
GACGACCGGATCGAGGTCGCGCGGCGTCGCCTCGTGGAGCGGGGCGTCCTCTGCCAGATCCTCCCCTTCCGTTCCGGTTTCCACTCGCCGCTCTTCCGCGACTACGTCGAGCCCCATCGCAGGCACTTCCGTAGCCTCCCCCTCGAGCCCCCCGAGGTCCCGGTCTGGTCCGCCACCACCTGCACTCCCTTTCCCGACGACCCCTCGGCGGTGCGCGAGCTCGCCATCGAGCACCTCGTCACCCCGGTGCGCTTCCGGGAACTCATCCTGGCCATGTGGGAGGCAGGCTACCGGATCTTCGTACAGGTGGGGACAGGTCGCCTCGTCGGCTTCGTCGACGACACCCTCGGCGAAAGGCCACACCTGGCGATCGCCGCAAACCTGCCGCGCCGTCCCGGGATGGCGCAGCTGCGCAACCTCGTAGCGGCACTGTGGGTGGAGGGGGTGGAGGTCGACCTCGAGCCGTTCACCGGAACGAAAGCGGCGAGGGGGCGTCCCCTCGCCCTGCCACTCGGTGCGCCGCTCATCGATCTCGCAGATGAGCCCCCCCTGAAGACGCAGGTCGTTTCCACCCGTCGTGCGACCGACCGCGTCGTGCGTGAGTTCCAAGAGACGCTGGACACGATCGGTCGCACGCAACAGGAGGTCATGCAGGCCTTCGAGGCTTGGCGGGGCCGGCAGAAAGGACCGAGGCCCCATCGGAGTACGCGCGTCCTCGGTGTGGAGACGGTTCCGGAACTCCTCGACCATAGCTTCTTCCCGCAACCACCGGGATGGCCGGTGGTCAGCGATCGCTACCCGGTCGTGCCCATGACCATGACCGTCGAGATGATGATCGAGGCGGCGGAAGCGGCAGGCAGCGGACAGGTGGTCGTGGCCGTCTCGGACTTGAAAGCCTACAAATGGCTGAAGGTCGAGCCGCCGGTAGAGGTGACGATCGTGACCGAGCCCATCGATGCCCGCCGCATGAAAGTCTGTGTCGAGGGCTATGCCGAAGCGGTGGTGGAGCTCGACGCTCGCTATCCCGAGCCGCCTCTCCCGACCCACCGCCCCCTTCGCGACGCCCGGCCCGCGGCCATCCGCGCCTCCGAACTCTACAGCGAGCGCTGGATGTTCCACGGGCCCGCCTACCATGGGGTGGTGGAACTCGGCGGCGTGGGAGAGGAAGGGATCGACGGGGTCTTGGAGGTGACCGCGGGGCCGGGCGCGCTCCTCGACAGTGCGGGGCAGCTCTTCGGGTACTGGGTGATGGACACGCGCAGCACCGATCGCCTCGCCATGCCCATCGGGTTTGAACGGCTGGAACGTTACGGTCCCCCACCGAAGCTAGGCGAGCGCCTCGCATGCACCGTGCGGGTGACCGACATCGACCAAGACCATGTCACCTGCGACATCGAGGTCAGCCAAGGTGGCCGGCTCTGGGCACGCATCCTCGGATGGACGGATAAGCGCTTCGAGAGCGACGTGCACCTGTGGTCGGTTCTCCGCCGTCCCGAGGACACGCTGCTCTCCGAGGTGCGCGAAGCCTATGTCCTCTACGACGACCGGCGACACCGGGCCCCCAGCCGCGACTGGCTGATGCGCCGCTACCTCGGTCACCGAGAACGCGAGGAGATGCTCGCCGCGGGACCACGGCGGCAGCGCGACTACCTCCATGGCCGCATCGCCGCGAAGGATGCCGTGCGCCGGTGGCTGTGGGAGGAGGGTGCCGGTCCCATCTTTCCCGTGGAGGTGGAGATCCGCACCGGCCCACAGGGAGTGCCCGAAGTCCATGGATTTCCCGGTCGCGATCTCCGCGTGTCCATCGCCCATACGGAGAATGTCGCCGTTGCCCTGGCCACCGAAGGAAGGCAGGTGGGCATCGATGTCGAGCGCATCGAGGCGCGGCCTTCGGCCTTCGAACGCGCCGCCTTCACCGACGAGGAGCTTCGACTGCTCGACGACAGTGAAGGGCGGATCGAGTGGGCCACGCGGCTGTGGTGCGCAAAGGAGGCCCTCGCCAAAGCGCTTGGAAGCGGGCTCGAGAATCCACGCAGCCTTGCCGTCTCCGCCATCGAGGGGCAGCGCGTGCGCATCGGCGAGCACTGGATCGAGACCCGAGTCGACGGTGAGTACGCCGTGGCGTGGGTGCTCCTTTGACGATGCGGCCGCAACAGCGCTTCCTCAGCGCTCTCGAACGGTGGCCCGCCAGACCAAGGTCTGAGATGGGGCGTCGGGACGCGGCACGAGCGCGGGATGCGTCGCCGGCTCGTAGGTCGTCACAGAAGTGAAGCCGGCCTCTAGGAGAGCGCGCCGGATCGCCTCTCGGGTCTCCGGCGTCCGATCGAAGTCGGCCCCGCCGGTGGCGCGTCGCATGAGCCATGCCAAGAGCTGTCCGACGAGGCCGGGAGGGGGCTCCTCGGCCGGAGGCAAGAGGTCGAAGACGAAGTCTCCGCTGCGACGCGCCAGCAGACGCGCCACCTTCTCGTACAGGGTCCGCCGCGCTGCCGGCTCCAGGTAGACGAGGAGTCCCTCGGCGACGACACAGACAGGGCCGGGCCGGCTCAAGAGTGCGTCGAAGTCCACCTCGAAGACGTCACCAGAGACGAGGCGCAGCCCCGTCCGCGCGAGGGCGGCACGGCCTGCCTCGCTTCGTTCGAGTAGGCGGCGCTTTGTCGCCATCAGATCTGGCAGGTCCACTTCCACCGCCTCCCGCCCCCGCCCAGAGAGCCAGAGCCCCCGCGGCGAGAGCCCGGCGGCGAGCTCGAGCACCAGAGGCGCTTCGCTTTGCTCGACGAGGTGGTCGATGAGGGCGTGCCGGTGGCGCAGGGTCTCGCGCAGCACCGGGCCGGGGCGGAAGAAGCGCGCGATGCGGAGCGCGAAGTTGACCACCCGGAAGACCCGGGCGGCCTCGTCACTGGCCAACAGGTCGGAGCCGGGCAGCCCGAAGGCCTGCCACGCCCCCGCGGTGTACAGCGCGGTGAGCGACAGATCGCGTCGTTCGCTTGAAGCGCGGTCTGGCATCGTCGTGGTGGCCTGCAATCCTTGGCTGGCAGTACGCGTTTCCCTGAGCCTAGCCCGTTCCCTGCGCCGCCACGAAGGCCGCGAGACAGCTGCCAATCCGAGCACCGGTGCCGACGGATCATCTGCTGTTGCAGCCGCTCACCTTCTCCTACCCATCAAGACATTTACCCACAGCATGATGCTTCGAGACGCGGTTTCCTGTGTTGCAGTCCCCCGAAGCTTCGATGATACTCACCGATAGCATGGAATCGGTAGTCTTACGTGCGAGTCACCTGAGGGAGCAGGTCGAAGCTGTCGCTAAATGCTCCGAACGGGACCTTGATAGATTGCATGCCCAGGTTCCCGGCCTTCGAAGATCTGGCCCGCGGCATGTCGCTGTATCTCTATGAAAATCGCCCCGAATGAGTGGTGCCGAGAGATTCGGTCGGCACTGAAATGAGCTACGAACTCAAACCATTGCGTGATACCAACAAGGCGTATGCGGTGAGGCGTCGCGTTCCTGCCCGGCCTCTCTGCTCACCTTCGCCTTACGCGGGCGACAGATCCTGCCTCTCGCCGGACGCCACCATCGTAGTGGTGAAAATCGCAGGCTCTGTGTCAAGCTTGGGGTTGAAATGATGAAGTTTGGACGGTACGACGTTAGAGGGCTCCTGGGGCGGGGCGGAATGGCCGAGGTGTTCAAGGCCAGCATCTCCGGCATTGGCGGATTCGACAAACCGATCGTTGTAAAGCGGCTGCGCCCCGATCTGGCGGGAAATCCGGAACTGGTCCAGATGTTTCTGGATGAGGCGAGGCTCGTTGCTCAACTGAGCCATCCAAACATTGCGCAGGTGTTCGAGGTAGGGGAACTCGAAGGAATTCCCTATCTTTGTATGGAATATGTGCATGGTCCCACGCTGCGGCAAATTATCCGCCAACTTCGTGCTGAGAAAAAGCGGCATCTAGGACACATCGCGAGAATTTTGTCCGCTGTCGCTTTGGCTCTTGATTACGCGCACAATAAGAAAGATGCCGCAGGACAGCCTCTCGGAATCGTGCACAGAGATGTTTCACCTCCAAACATTATTGTTTCGATGGACGGGGTCCCAAAGCTCCTCGATTTTGGTGTTGCAAAAGCAGAGGGACGCCTGAGTGAAACGAAGGGACAGTCTCTAAAGGGTAAGTTTGCCTATATGTCGCCCGAGCAGATTCGGGGTGTCGTAACGCCTGCAACGGACATTTTTGCCCTTGGGGTTTGTCTGTATGAGGCGTCTCTCCTGCGAAAGCCGTTCCGGGGCGCGAGCGAGGCAGAAACACTCCGCGCAGTGATGGAGGGGACCTTCACGAGGCCGACCGAGCTAGACGAAAATTTTCCAGACCGGCTAGAGGAGATCATTCTTTGGGCGATGCAGCCTGACCCTGAGCGGAGATGTCCCTCCGCTCGGATCCTCCACAACGCCTTGGAAAACTTCGCAACGAAGGGCCCGGAGCCTTCGTCGCCGGAAACGCTGCGTGCTTGGGTTCATGAACTCTTCCCGGACCCGACGGTCTTTAATCCGCTTCCCGTGGAAGAGGCCGTGCTGGAGTCATCGGCTTCGGGTGCTGGAACCTCGGAGGTGGGCGTCAGCTCCTTTTCTGGCGCCACGGTTCCTCCGACTGTGGCGATTCCCTCCGTAGAGGGAGGTCGATTGAATCTTACGCCAAGCCAGTCCGTCGTCGTCCGAGAACGCTCGAATTTGGCTTGGATCGTCGCGCTGGTCGCGGTGCTGGCGGCGGGCGCCCTTGGCGCGGTGCTCTACCTCCGGGGTGGCGCACAACTCGAGTCGAAACCGGGTTCCGATGGCTCTCGCGCAGCTTCCAGTCCAGTGCAGGATGCGGCAGTCGAGAGCTATGTCGCTGAAGCGGAGCGTGTCCTGAAAGACGGTGACGCAGCGCTTGCCGACCAGCTGGCGTCAAAGCTGGAGGAGATGTCAGCAAAAGATCCGGACTTGGACATTCGACGGCTGAAGATGGTTGGGAAGCTCAGAGTGTTCGGTGCGGTGTCGAAAGCCCGGGCGGCGATCGCGCAGAACGATCTCGACAGGGCAATCGAGTACGCAAAGCAGGCGCTGATGCTGGATTTTTCCAATCAGGAAGCGCGCGACCTACTCGAGAAGGCACGGAAGGCGAAGGGGGCGGAATCAGGTCCAGTCGAGGAGTCCGGGGGTGAGGAGGAGCCCGTTGTTCGGGGGTCAAGTTCGGGGGACGCGGCGGCCCGCGCATCCACACATACCCGTCGAAAGGCTTCGTCACGCGGGGCCGGGCAGCTGGTCGTCGTGAGCGAGCCCGAAGCAATCGCTTATGTCGACGATGTGCCGATCGGCATGACGCCGCTGACAGGCGTTCCGATACGCCGCGGTGTGCATACCCTGGAGCTTCGTGCGCCGGGCTACACCCCGATACGAAAGCGCATCGCCGTCCGCGCTCGAAAGCCGGTCCGCGTCGAGGTGCAGCTCACACCGGAGACGCCGGAGCGAACGGCCGGAGTGGACCGGCCGGCGAACG
>CAYYHA010000218.1:0-7349 GCA_964471535.1 uncultured Myxococcia bacterium
TGCAGCGCGGCCTACGAGCTGTTCGCCGGGCCCAAGGCGCGGGTGGTCGAGACGGTGCGCCGCCTCGGTGAGGCGCCGCTGCGCGTGCCGGGGGAGGACACAGAGCTCGAGCTGCGTCTCGGCCGGCCCACGGTCTCGATCGAGGGCGACCGGGCCACCGTCTTCGTGCGCGCCGACGTGCACGGGCGGATGCGGGGCGTGCCCCTGCGCTGCCTCTGCGTCGAGCGGCTCGAACTGCGCCGGGGCGAGGCGGGCTGGGCGGTCGTCGGCTTCCCTCTGCCGCGCCTGAAGGGGGTCATCGAGGCCCTCGACGCGCGCCACGCCGCCTTCGAGAGGCAGGACCTCGCCGCCTACGCCCGGCTCGTCCACGCCGACTACGAGGAGGAGGGCGTGGACAGGGAGGGGCTGCTGCGGCGCCTTTCGCGGCTCTTCTCCGAGCAGGTGCTCGGGCAGCAGCAGATCGTGGAGCGGCACCTTCGCGTGGACGGGCGGGAGGCCATCGTCACCGAGACCTACCGCATCCGACAGGTCCACGCCGCGGCGGGCACGGCAGGGGCGACGGGGGCAGACGGCGCGAAGGACCCGTCCCACGGTGCGGCAACCGACGCCGGCTGGTCGCAGTACCGGGCGCGCTACCGCCTGCGGCCCACCCCAGGTGGGTGGCGCTTCGTGGGCGGGCTGTTATAGCGTCGGGGTCCGATGGACGAGGAGTTGAAGCACCTTCTGGCACTCGGGCAGGGTCACTACCTGCGCAAGGAGTACGCGAAGGCGGAGCGGTACCTCTCGCAGGTGGTGGAGCGCAACCAGTCCTTCGCCGACGTCTACAACATGCTCGGCGTCATCTACCACGACCAGGGTCAGTTCGCGAAAGCGCGGCGGGCCTTCGAAGCGGCCCTGCGCCTGAACCCCGCCTACACGGAGGCAGCGCTCAACCTGGCGGTCATCTACAACGACATGGGGCGGTACGCCGAGGCCAAGGAGGTCTACACCCGCGCGCTCTCCCGCACCGGTGGGGGCGAGGGCGAGATGGATCCCTTCGTCCGGGGGAAGATCGCCAACATGTATGCGGACATCGGGGACGCCTTCGCTTCGAGCGCGATGTGGGACGAGGCCATCCGCGAGTACCGAAACGCCCTGGCGCTGTGCCCCAACTTCGTGGACATCCGCATGAAGCTGGCCGGCGCCCTGCGCGACAAGGGCGAGAAGGAGGAGGCCATCGAGGAGCTGCGCCGGGTCGTGGAGACGAAGCCCGAGTACCTGAAGGGGCACATCGCGCTGGGGGTGGCTCTTTACGCGGCCGGCCGCGTGTCCGAGGCGGTGACCTGCTGGGAAGGCGTGCTCGACCGAAACCCGGGGAACCGCACTGCCGAGATGTACCTGAAGCTCGTGCGCGCCGGGGGCGAGCCGTCGGGAGGGAGCACGGCCGTTGCAGCGGGTCCGGCGGGGACCGAAGCAGCTTCCAGCGCTGAAGGCGCAGCGGCTGCAGCGAGCCCGAAGTCGCCGGGCCAAGAGGGGTAACGCGCATGGGCTTCGAGCTGGGGCGGGTGCTCGGCTTCCCGGTGCGGGTGGATCCCACCGCGATCCTCCTCCTCGTCGTCTTCGGCCTCTCCGCACCCACGCCCGTCTACGGGGCGATGGTGGTGGTCACCCTCATCCTCGCGGTGCTCCTCCACGAACTCGGGCACGCGCTGGTGGTCCACCGCCTCGGCGGCCACCCCGAGATCACCCTCTACGGCCTCGGGGGGCTCACCTCCTACCGAATCCACCCCACCCACGCCCAGCAGTTCCTCATCTCCGTGGTGGGGCCAGGGGTGAACTTCCTCCTGGCGGCCCTGGCCTACCTCGTCCTGCGGGTCGTCCCGCCGACGCTCGGACAACTCCTTGTTTTTCTTGATATTTTTTGGTGGTACAACCTCATTCTCGGGGTCTTCAACCTCCTGCCCATCGTGCCGCTGGACGGGGGGCAGGCGATGCGAGCCCTCCTGCGTCGCTGGATCCCGCGCCGGGCTGACCTGGTGGCCGCGTGGATCTCGGTGCTTCTCGCAACGCCGATTGCTGCCTATGGCCTCGCGACCCGGAGCATGCTCCTCCTCATCATCTCGGCGCTGCTCGTCTGGCGGAACGCCCAGGCCATCCTCCAGGGTGGCGAGGCGTGAGCGCTCTGCGGGGCCGGTGGGCCCCGCGATGATGGGGATCACAGCGGTGCGATTCTCCCCTTGATCCCAAGCGTGTTTTCCGGTCAATGATGGGACGTGGCCAAGGCCTACGCCCTCAAGTTCATCAGTGGGAAGTACCAGGGCGGAGAGTTCCCGCTCCTGCCCAACCGGGAGATCCTCATCGGGCGGTCGAGTGACCTGGACATGACCCTCGTCGAGGACATGGTCTCGCGCAAGCACGCGAAGATCATCACCACCGACGATGCGGTCATCATCCAGGACCTCGGCAGCACCAATGGCTCCTTCGTCAACGGGGAGAAGATCAAGAAGGCCCGCCTGAAAGAGGGCGATCGCATTCTCATCGGCACGAGCATCCTGAAGCTCATCGCCAAGGAGGTTGCGGCCACCGACGCCGACGAGGCGGCGGCGCGCGAGACGCTCGCCGCGGCGGGCTCCCGGAAGAAGGACTCCACGATGAGTGGGCGGATCGAGGACGTGCCCGTCCCCGATCTGTTGCAGCTCTTCCAGACGAGCCGGCGCAGCGGGGTCTTGGTGATCAAGGGGGAGCAGACCGCGAAGGTCTATCTGCGTGACGGTCGGGTGTGCTACGCGGTGATCGGGGAGGACCACGAGCTCGGCCCCCAGAAAGCGTTCAACCGCATCGTGGGCATGGACTCGGGGACCTTCGAGCTGAAGCCGCCCACCGACGAGGAGTTCATGATCGAACTCGACGAGCCGACCGAGGCCTTGCTGATGGAGGCGCTCCGGCAGCTCGACGAGCTGCGACGGCTCGAGGAGGATCTCCCCGACCCCGACGCGCCCCTCTCCCTCGAGCATCCGATGGTCGCGCCGCTGCGCGAGCTCGAGCCCGATCAGCTCGAGGTGCTGCAGCTCGTCCACAACTTCGGCACGTTGAAGGACGCGCTCGACAAGTCGGACATGAGCGACCTGGAGACCGCGCGGCACGTCCTGCACCTGCTCGAGAAGGGCTACGTGCGCGAGGCGTGAGCCGGGCCTGTAGGCCGGCCGCGGCCCGCAGTGGCCCGGGGCGGGGCGGCAACGCCGTAGCGTAGCCGGCGCCAGAGCAGGTGGCGCCCTTCGAAACGGCCTGGGAGACCGCTTATTCGAGGGTGCCGCTGGGGGCCTTGCCCGGCGTGGTGGGCAGGTTTTCGGTGACCGACTGGGCCCCAGGGTAGGGCGTCCGGCGCACGGTGGCGCTCTCCAGGAACCAGGTGGCCGGATCGTCGCCGGGGGACAGGCCGTTGAAGAGCGTGAACCCGTAGACGATGTCGTTCGACTTCAGGTAGCCCGCCCGCGTCTCGTACCCGTCCAAAGCGCCTGTGTTCGGGTTGAAGGAGACGCCCGTCTGATCCCGGGCGAGCAGCAGGTTCCGCGGCGTGATGTCGGCCTGCGACGGTTGGGCGGAGAGGGAGATCTCGTCCCGGTCATCGTGGGAGGCGATGGGGTTGAGGTTGGAGTCGATGAGGAAGAGCTGCAGGCTCGCGGTGGCGCCGCGGGCGACGTTCACCGTCAGGTTGGCCTGATCGTCCACCAGCCACATGCCCAGCCCCGAGGCGACCGCCGCATCGGGATCGACACCGCCAGTGAGCATGATCTTGGCCCAGCGCCAGATGCGAGCCTCGCCGGTGGCGCTCACGCCCGGCCCGGTGTAGGCGCCATTTTCATCGGCGTCGAAGTAGGGCTCGCCCATGTCGTACTGCCCGTTGTCGTCGAGGTCCACGTAGGGCTCGCCGAGCAGGGTGTCTGGCGTACCGGGCTTCCCGCGGGTGTGCACGACCAGGGTTACGATCCCGTCCCGTGGGTTGCGGGTCCGGTTGGTGGCCGGGTCCAACCAGCGAGGCTCGCCGTCGGTGGCCGTGCCCGCCGGTTCCACGTCGACGGGAATCTGCCCCGGCGGCAGCACCCACTCGAGGCGGCCCGAGCGTTCGTCGATCTCGAAGTAGCCCACCTCGGACATGAACTGGAAGCGTACGAAGTCGGCGGGAATGGTGCGCTGATCCACGTCCTTCGCCGCCACGGTGCAGCCGACACGCAGCGGCTCGCTGTTCTGGGGAAGCCCTGCGTTGCGCAGCTCACAGAAGAAATTGAATGCGTTGCCATCGATGGGCGGCGGCTGCACCATCAGCAGGGTGGCGCTCGCCTGTTGTACTTGGTCGTATGGGTCGGTGTACGAGGCAGTGATGGCGACGGGCTTGCCTTCGGGCCCCACCTCCTCGTAGGGACCCAGGTACTCGATGGTCCCCGCGCCGCCCACGGTCGAGACGTCGGCCTCCGTCTCGCCGTCTTCCCCGAGCTTCCCGTCGGAGACCTTCACCTTGATCTGTGTCCCGTCAGGTACCGGATTTCCCTGGAAGATCGCCCGGACCGTGAGGGTGGTGGTCGTCATGCCATCGGCGGGCAGTTCCTGGTCGGCGACCTCGATGATGAGGACGCTCTGCGCGCCCCCCCCGCAGGCGGCGGTGGAGGCGAGGAGGAGGAAGGCGAGGAGTCCGCACGTGTGCTTCCGGCTCATGGGCGAAGTCTAGTGCAAAGGCGCAGCGGCCCGAAAGCGCCCGCGCAGCCGGCCGAGCCGCCGCCGACCCCTGGCCCGGCGGGCTTCAAGACCCCGGCGCCGCGATGATAAGAGAACGTCACGTGACCGCGGGGACCCCAAATCCGCTTCTGACCTTGCCGGGAGAACAAGACTTCCGGGGCCGGAAGATCCTCATCGTCGACGACGACACCCGGAACATCGCGTTCGTACGGGAGGGGCTCTCCGATGGCGGGTACGCCTTCCTCGAGGCGAGAAACGGCGAGGAAGCCCTCTCGCGGGTGCGCGATCACCTCCCCGACCTGGTGATAAGCGACGTGGAGATGCCGGGGATGGGCGGCATCGAGCTGTGCCGCATCCTCAAGGCGAACCGGCGTTTCTCCTTCATCCCCGTCATCCTGATGACGGCGCGCGCCGACGCGCAGATGAAGATCGCGGGGCTGACGCAGGGGGCCGACGACTACCTCTTCAAGCCGGTGGATCTCCTGGAGCTAGGCGCGCGGGTGCGCTCGATGCTGCGGATCAAGGTGCTGCAGGACGAGATCCTCTCGGCCAACGAGCGCCTGCAGCAGATCAACGAGAAGCTGCAGGAGCTGTCGATGACCGATCCCCTCACCGGGATCTACAACCGCCTGTACTTCAACAAGCGCTTCCGCTACGAGTTCGAGCGGGCGAGGCGCTACCACGTGCCTTTGACCTGCATCATGATCGACATCGACCACTTCAAGGCGGTGAACGACGCCCACGGCCACCAGGCGGGAGACGCCGTCCTCGAGGCGGTCAGTCACACCCTGCTCACCGCGCTGCGGAAGGTGGACATCCTCGCCCGCTACGGTGGCGAGGAGATCGTGGCGCTGCTCCCCGAGACCCCTCTGGACAAGGGCGCCTACGTCGCCGAGCGCCTACGCCGGGCCGTGGCCGAGCACCCGGTGCACCTCGACGCGGAGAAGGACGCTGCGGCGGACCGGTCCCTCTCCGTGACCATCTCTCTCGGCGTCGCTGCGCTTCCCGAGGTGGCGGCGGCCTCCGAGGACGATCTCCTGCGCGAGGCCGACGAGGCCCTCTACCGGGCCAAGGCGAAGGGGCGCAACCGGGTGGAGGTCGGCGGCGCGGGGGTCGACGTGGCCGGCGCCGCGCCGGGTGAAGAAGCGGGCTCGGCAGGGGAGGAGCCGTGATGGCCACGCGGCTCGGGGCGAGGGCCGGTCTGCCGCTGGCCGCCGTGCTCCTCCTCGCGGTCGGGCCCGCCTGTGACGAAGGGCTGCCCAGCGAGGGACCGGGCAAGGCCTTCGTCGTCTTCGTGGAGCGTGTCGCTGCGGGCCAGAAGGAAGCGGCGTGGCGCATGCTCTCGGCGGAGACCCGGCAAACCGCCGACAGCATGGCCCGGGTGGCGCGGGCCGCGCAGCGCGGGGGCGGCCCCCGCAACGGCCGAGAACTTCTCTTCGGCTCCGGACTCTCCCTGGCGCGACAGCTCGACACCGTCGAGGTGCTCGAGCAGACACAGACCACCGCCCGGCTGCGGGTGCGGGATCGCAGCGGGCAGACCCAAGAGGTGGAGATGCGCTTCGAGGACGGCGCCTGGCGCGTCCACCTCCCCCTGCGCTGAGGCGGCGTCGCCCCACCGGGCCCCTGGAGACGGCCCCCGGCGTGCCGGGCCGGCCGGGGGCTCGATTGACCGCGTTGGGGCCCTATGATACCGGCAAGAAACCCCCTATTTTCAGCGATTTTCTGGCCCGTTGCGAGGCGACGCCCCCCGGGTCGGCGGCGCCGGGGGTGCCGGCGGCGCCGGGGGTGCCGGTGGCGCCGGTGGCGTCGGTGGCGTCGGGGGGCGCCGGCCGGGCCGACAGGCGAGAGGCACCATGCGACCCCTTTCCGCAACCGAGATTCGCGAGCGCTTCCTTCGGTACTTCGAGGGCAAGGGACACACCCGTGTGCGATCCTCCTCCCTCGTCCCGCACAACGATCCGACCCTGCTGTTCACGAACGCGGGGATGAACCAGTTCAAGGACGTCTTCACCGGGCGGGAGACGCGGCCCTACACCCGCGCGGTGAGCGCCCAGAAGTGCGTGCGTGCCGGGGGCAAGCACAACGATCTGGAGCAGGTGGGACGGACCGCTCGGCACCACACCTTCTTCGAGATGCTGGGGAACTTCTCCTTCGGCGACTACTTCAAGAAGGAGGCCATCGCCTACGCCTGGGACTTCCTCACCGGGCAGCTCGAGATTCCCGAGGAGCGCCTGTGGATCACCGTCTTTCGGGACGACGACGAAGCCGCGGCGCTGTGGCGCGAGGTCGGCGTGCCGCCGGAGCGCATCGGACGGCGCGACGAGAAGGACAACTTCTGGCAGATGGGCGACACGGGTCCGTGTGGCCCCTGCAGCGAGATCCACTACGTGAAGCTCGATGCGCTGCCCGAGGGGGCCGACTGGCAGACCGGCGAGGGCTGTGACGGCGACGACTTCCTGGAGATCTGGAACCTCGTCTTCATGCAGTACGACCGAGACGCGTCGGGAACCTTGAGTCCCCTCCCGCGGCCGAGCATCGACACGGGGATGGGGCTCGAGCGCATTGCCGCGGTGGTGCAGGGGGTGGACAGCAACTACGAGATCGATCTCTTGCGCGGCGTCATCGCCGCGGTGGAGCGG
>CAYYHA010000219.1:0-7322 GCA_964471535.1 uncultured Myxococcia bacterium
TCCCCTGTCAAGCGACCTCCTGCCCCCGACCTGCACCCCGCGACCGGCGCCCCCGCACCCGTGCCAAAGGACCCGCGCCGCCTCGCCACAGCGGCGGGCGACGCCTACGCGGCCGCCGACTCACGCATCCAAGTCCAGCGAGGGAGGCAGGTCGGCCGGCCCCGAGGGCGGTACCCCGAGCTCCGGTGGCGCGGCCTCCCCCACGAGGCGTTCTACCAGCACCTCGGTCGTCAAGAACCCCTCGTCCTTCCCGCCACGCAGCCGCACCGAGGCGCCGCCGCGCTCCACCTCCTTGTCCCCCACTACGAGGATGTACGGCACCTTCTCCAGCGCGTATCGGCGGATCTTCGCGCCCATCTTTTCGCTCGAGCGGTCCACGTCGACGCGGATCCCCTCTGCGGCCAACCGCGCCGCCAGCGCATCGGCCGCCTCGAGGTGCCGGTCGGCGATGGTCACGACGCCCGCCTGCACCGGTGCCAGCCACATGGGAAACGCCCCCGCGTAGTGCTCGATCAGGATCCCCATGAAGCGCTCGATGGATCCGAGGAGCGCCCGGTGGATCACGTAGGGGCGGTGCGCCTGATTGTCCTCCCCGACGTAGGTCAAGTCGAAGCGCTCCGGCAGGTTGAAGTCGAACTGCACCGTGGAGCACTGCCAGCTCCGCCCGATGGCGTCGCGCAGCTTCAGATCGATCTTCGGGCCGTAGAAGGCACCGCCACCCTCGTCGATGCCCGCCTCGAGGCCTGCCTTCTTCGCTGCTTCCTTCAGAGCCGCCTCCGCTCGGGCCCACGCCTCCGGTGCGCCCACGGCCTTCTCGGGCCGCGTGGAGACGTACGCTTCGAAGTCGGTGAATCCGAGGCTGCGGAGCATCTGCAGGCAGAAACGCACCACCTCGACCACCTGCGCTTCGAGATCCTCGGGCGCGACGAAGAGGTGGCTGTCGTCCTGCGTGAAGCCTCGCACGCGCATCAGCCCGTGCATGGTGCCGCTTCGCTCGTAGCGGTAGACCGTCCCCAGCTCGAAGAGCTTCATCGGGAGTTCGCGGTAGCTGCGCCGTCGCTCCCCGTAGATGGTCATGTGGAAGGGACAGTTCATCGGCTTGACGTAGTAGGTCACCCCCTCGAGCTCCATCGCGGGGTACATGCCCTCCCGATAGAAATCGAGGTGCCCGCTCGTCTCCCAAAGCTTCGACCGCCCCACGTGCGGGGTGTACACGAGCTGATAGCCGGCTTTCAGGTGCTGATCGCGCCAGTAGTCCTCGAGCACCTTCCGGACGATGGCGCCCTTCGGATGCCAGAGGATGAGGCCGCCGCCCACGTTCTCGTTGATCGAGAAGAGGTCGAGCTCCTTGCCCAAGCGCCGGTGGTCGCGGCGCCTCGCCTCCTCGAGCTGCTTCAGGTAGCGCTTCAGATCCTTCTTGTCGAAGAAGGCGGTGCCATGCACCCGCTGCAGCTGCTCCGACGACTCGTCGCCACCCCAATACGCCCCACTCACCGAGAAGACCTTGAAGGCCCCGACCCGGCCCGTGTCGGGAATGTGGGGGCCACGGCACAGATCGGTGAAGTCACCGTGGGTGTAGAAGCTGATCGTCGCATCCTCGGGGAGCTGCTCGATGATGCGCTTCTTGTACTTGTCGTCGTTGGCCTCCGCCCAGGCGAGCGCTTCGGCGCGGGACTTCTCCGTGCGGACGAACGGCTGCTTCTCCCGGATGATCCGAAGCGCCTCCTTCTCGATGGCTTCCAGATCCTCGGGCGTGAGGTGGTGGTCGAGTGCGACGTCGTAGAAGAAGCCGGTCTCGGTGGGGGGGCCGTCGTCGAAGCGCGCGTCGGGAAAGAGATGCTTGATCGCGGAGGCGAGGATGTGCGCCGAGCTGTGCCGGAGCCAGTCGAGCGCCTCCGGATCCCGGGGGGTGATCACTCGCAGCGTTCCGTCCGTCTCGAGCGGCGCGCTCAAGTCCACCGCACGGCCGTTCACCTCGGCGCCGATGGCCGCACGGGCCAGGCCTTCCCCGATCTCCTGCGCGACGAAGTCCCGGATCGGCATCCCCTTGGGCGCCTCTTTCGTGCTCCCATCTGGGAGCGTGATGCGAACCGTCTCGCTCATCGTCGTCACTCTGTGGGCCCTGTCGCCTCTATAGGCACTGCCGGCCTGGCCCGCGTCCGTGCGCGTGTTCCGCACCGGATCGCTCGCGAGCCCGCCTGCGCCTCGAAACGCGAGGGGCCACAGTCCCGCATTCAAAGCCGAGACAGTGGCCCACGCAAGGATGGATTGGTAGGCGCGGGCGGTTTCGAACCGCCGACCTCTACCGTGTCAAGGTAGCGCTCTACCCCTGAGCTACGCGCCTGCAAGATCGAAGGTGCGCTAGATACAAAGCGCCCGATGCCCTTGTCAACGGCTCTCCCCTTCGCTTCGTGCCAGCAGCTCGGTCAGGGAGGGCGGCACCGATGCGGCGTCCTTCGCCCACACCACCAGGTGCAGCCGCGGCAGCTTGCGCAGGGCCGCAAGGTCCGCGCCGTCGAGATCGGGGGAGAGGCGCACGTGAATCCGCGCCCCGCTCTGTTCCGCGAACGCCTGCACCTCAGGACTCAAGCGATTGCCCAGCGTCTCCAGCCACAGGTGCTCCACCCCGAGGCCCTCGAGGGTGCGAAGATCCGCCGCTGTCGCCGTGGCCGGAACGCGCACCGCAAGCTCCGCGCGTCCATGGTCCGCCAGCAGGGCCCGCGCTTGCTCATCGAAGCCCCCCGGGGGCAAGTCGACCCGCAGCATCCCGTGCTTCAGTCGGCGAAGCGGAGCCAGACGCGCCGGATCGACGGCACCTCGCAGGAAGACATTCTTCCGCCCGAAGCCGGCCCGCTCGAGCACGGGGACGAGGTCCTCCTGGGGCGTCTCGCCCCGCCGATAGATCACCGTGAGCTCCGTGGTCGCATCGAGGTCCCGGATCATCTGGGCGTGGATGGGCAGCACCGGCGGGCGGAGGAAGAGGTGCACGTAGGAAAGGCGGGAGAGGCGGCGCACGAGCGACTTCGGCAGAGCGTTGCCCGCCTCCGACAGGAAGATCCCGACCCGCGTTTCCCCGGCCGAAGCGATGCGCTGCAGGACCTCGCTGGGAGCCCTCTCGGAAACCACCACGAGCTTGGGGATGGGACCGAGCCGCATGGCGAGCCCTTTGGGCTCCTGCTCACCTCGTTCGAGTTCGAGCTTGGGGACCGGTTTGCGTCCGCCGATGGAAATGCCAGCGGGGCCGAGCTTCGGCCGCTCGGTCTTGGGCGGTGCGGTGGCGGCCGAAGCAGCAGGACACAGGAGGAGTGCGAGGAGCAACGCGGCCGCCCGTCCCCACGCGCATCCGTCGCGCCTACCGGTAGAGCTCCTCCACGACGCGGTGGTAGCCCTTCCACTCCCTGAGGTGTGGCGTCCACCGTCCTTCGTCGGAGTTCCATTCGAGGAATGCATAGGTCAGGCGCACCAAGCGGCCGAGGTTACCGAGGTCGAGTGAGGTGACGTGGTTCCAGGAACCACAGTTCACGTACACACCCCCATTATCGTACTCCCGATACATCGCGATGTGGGTGTGCCCATAGATCACGGTCCGGTAGCCCTTCGCTTCCATCTGCGCCCGGGCCTCGCGCTCCAGCGTCGGCGAGGGATGGTACCGCCAGATCGCCTTGAGGAGGGTGCCCAGCTTGAAGCGCCCCACCTTCCGCGGAACGAAGACCGAGCGCAGAAGGAAGAGGAAGGAGCGCCAGGCGACTCCCAGGAACCATCGCGTATCGTTGAAGAGGGCCCAACGCAGGAGACGGTGGTGTGGGGTCACCTTGTCGATCCACGGGCGGCGAAGCTTCTCGCGCGTCATGACGTGGATCAGGTACTGACTGCCCCATGGCAGGTTCACCACCGGCTCGGGCAGCCCGCGGGTGAGGAAGAGCTTCTTGGTGTCGAAGGCGTTGAGTGCGTCGAACTGATTGCCGTGCTCGATGTGCACTTCGTCGAAGTCGTAGTGGTCCACGTAGAAATCGATGCGGCCGCCGATGCGCTCTCTCAGCAGGCGCTGCACCCCGTCGAAGACGAGCCCGGGATCGTGGTTGCCCATGATGAAGGTGATCGAGCGTCGCGCATCCTTGTTGAAATGTGCCAGGGCATCGAAGACGCGCTCGTGCCCCTCGAAGACGTGCTGGATGAGCTCCACGCAGACGCGCTCGGTGAAGAGATCTCCCTCGGGTGCCACCTCGGAGAGCTGCAGGAGGTTGAAGAAGTCCCCATTGACGATGAGTTCCACCTCGGCGTCGTGGAACTCGCCCGTCCGGTGGTACTCGAGAAACTCGATGAACTTCTCCCCGAAGTAGAAGTCCTCGATGGGGTTCCGAGTTCCATCGGGCCGATAGCGTCCGGTCCCGATGTGGAAGTCGCTGACCACCAGCTTCACACGTCTCATGAGGTGAAGAAGGGACTCTTGCGGTAGGCCTCGAGCCCCACGCGGAGGAGGATCTTCAGAATGGCGGCGAGCGGCACGGCCACCAGCACACCGACGAAGCCGAAGAGCTCACCAAAGAAGAGGACAGCGACAATCACCGCAAAGGGCGAGAGGCCCACCGACTCCCCCACGATCTTCGGGGTGATTACCCAGCCCTCCAGACCCTGCACCACCACGAAGACGCCGGCGACCTTGGCGAAGATGGGCCAGCCTTCCCCGGAGAGGAGACAGAGCACCGCCGCGAGGACCACCCCGATCGCGGTCCCCACGTAGGGGATCATGTTGCCGAGCCCCGCAATGAGACCCACCACGAGGGCGAGCGGAAGGCCCGCGATCCACAGCCCCAGCGCGTACAGCGCCGAGAGGACCGCGGCCACCGTGAGCTGCCCCCGGATGAAGGAACTCATCGCCGCATCGATTTCGGCGAAGCGGGCCCCGACGGACGCGCGGTAGCGCATCGGGATCAGTGCGCGAATCTCCGCAACCAGCTCGTCGAAGTCCCGCAGGAGGTAGAAGGCGAAGACAGGGATCATCACCAGCGCGGCAAAGCCAGCGAGCAGGCCCATCGTTCCGCCGTAGACGCCCCGGAGTAGCTTCAACGTGGGGCCCACCAGCGATTTCACCTCCAATCCCGCAAGCTCGCGCTGCACTGCATCGAGGGCGTCCTGGAGGTTCCTGGGCGCGGTCACACCGAGCCGCTGCTCCACCCAGGGCACCGCATGGCTCACGAACTCCTTCAGCTTCCCGGGGATCTGGGCAAACTCCCGGATGACCTGCGGAACCACGAGGAGCGCCAGTCCGCCGACGAAGAGGAGGAAGATGCCCAAGATGATCGCGATGGCGGGCGTCCTTTGGATGCCCCGTGCTTCGAACCAGTCGACCACCGGATCGAGGAGGTAGGCGATGATGAAGGCGATCAGCAGAGGCACCGAGACTGTCGGCGCTGCCACCGCGAGCCAGAGCACGCCGCCTAGCGCGGCGAAGGCGAGCAGTCCCCAGCCGATCCGGCGCCAGCGTGGTCCCGCCCCGATGTGAAGCGTCATCAAGGGCTCGGCAGCCGCCGTCGGGGCCGTATCCGGCGGCGGGGCCCCTCCACGGCCAGCGCTCGCCGTCGGCCCTACGCCCGAGCCAGGCGTCGGCCCTTCAACGGCTCGACCGCGAGGACTGTCCTCGGGCGCATCGCCCGACTCGGAACCGGAACGCCCCGCGTCCTCCGCCGTGCCCTCGCCGGCGGCGCCCCCTCCCTTGGCTTCGCGCTCGTCAGGGCTCACGGGTGCATTCTCACCCAGCGCCCGCGCGCGAGCCAAGCTCAGCGGCCCGGGCTACTCGTGCCCCTCGGCCTCGTCGAGGGCGCGGTTCCAGGCCACCCAGTCGCCCTCCTCGCCCTTCAGCTCGTCGGCGAGTGCGAATTCGCCCTCCTCCTCGGGGAGGCCGTTGGCGCCGATCTTGATGGACATCATCTTGGTGACCGTGCGCTCCCATTCCTTGCGTGAGATCTGGGCGGGCTTCTTGACCTGTCGTCGCCCAGATTTCGCATCGGGCTCCTCGGTCTGGTAGAGCGGCCGGATACCGCGAACCGCCACCGTGCCCGCGTACACCCGGACGAGGGTGGACTTGTCGACGAGCGCATTGACGCGGAAGGTGGTGCCTCGGACCCCTGCCACCGCATTCTCTGTGTGGACCTGGAAGCTCTCTGCCCCCCCGTCCTTCGCCGTGAAGCCCTTGCTCACCTTCGACCAGGCCTTCCCGATGATCAGCGAGGCGGACACCTTGCGCGCCTTCTTCTCGAGGTCGAACTGTGCCGCCTCGAGGAGCACCTCGCTGTCCGGGCCGACGCGCAGGGCCGAACCGTCCTTCAGGCGGACCTCCATCTTCACCTTCCCCTGCGTCACGATGCGGTCGCCTTCGTACACCTTCACTCCCTTGCGAAGGGCCTCGCGCTGCTTCTCACGGATGCGGAAGGCCTTGGCTCCCTTCTTGGCCTTGAAGTAGGTCACCGTCCCGGCGGGCGCGCGGGCAGCCTCCTCGGCTGCGCCGGCATGGAGCGGCAACCACAGCGCTGCACACAGCAGCAGGGCAGCAGCCGCTACACCGCTGAACGCCTTCACGGCAGCGAACCCTTGCCTCGGCTGTTGGATCATGGACTTGGCTCCTCACTCGACGAGGCGGCCGTCGCCGGGAGCCGCCTCAGGGTGACAGGGATGGTCTCGAGGACCTCCGCGGCCACGTAGACCTCGGTTCGGTAGGTGGCATACCCCTCTTTGCGAAGCTCGATCCGGTGGGTTCCAGCGGGAAGATGCAGGACCCGCTCGCCGGAGAAGTCGGCGGCAACGCCGCGGGTGACGCCGTCCACCACCACCACGGCGTCCGGGGGCTCGCACTGGATGCGAATCAGCCCCTGGTCCTTGGGCACCTCGAGGGGCCTTGGCACCTCACGCACGGACGGCGGCGGGGTGGCAGGTACCGGGCCGGCAGGGCCCCTGGGCTTCTGCTGGCCGGCACAGGCGAACACGAGCCCCGTCAGAGCGACCATGGCGATGCCCCACCTCAAGCGCCCCCCTACTGCAGCTTCAATGCGACCAGGCCATCGTTGACCTTCGTGATGCGCACCGACTTCTTCCCCAGGCCCTTGCTCTCGAGGTGCATCGCGATGTCCTGCGCCGACGCGGTGCTGCGAACCTCCAGGGTCGCCTTGTCCCCCTCGAGGCTGCGCTCGCTCACGGCGGTCACCCCACGAATGCCGCTTTGCAGGTAGCGCTTGATCCTCTGCAGCTCCCGATAGCTCTGGATCCCGCTGATCTCGAGCGTGAGGAACTTCCCCGTGCTCATGCGCTTCTGCAGGGCGTCAGCGAGG
>CAYYHA010000220.1:0-7306 GCA_964471535.1 uncultured Myxococcia bacterium
CCCAGGTGGCGCTGGTCGGCTTCTCCCTCGACGCCCATGGCCTCGGCCCGGCGGTGCGGCTCGAGATCCAGCCGCCGGAGGGCCCGGTCGATGGCACGTGGATCTTCTCCCGTTATCCCGACTTCGATGCCCAGAATCGCGGCGGCCGGTGGGGCCTCTCTCTCGAGGCGATCGAGCGCCCGAAGGAGGCCATCGTTGCCGTGGTGCGGCACCCGGGTCGGTGGTTCTTCATCGCCGCCGGCCTCGTGCTCCTCACCGGTGCCGTGCTCCTCTTCTTGGGCGCGCGGGGAACGCGAGCGGTGGTGATCGACGGTCGCGGCGTGCGGGCCACGCCGCCGGGGGACGACGAGGTGCGCGCCGCGGCCGATGCGGCGGTGTCACGGTGAGGCGGCGGAGCAGGGCAAGAGCCCAGAGGTGGCAGCCGCCGGGGCGGGCCCGTCTGCCGCACGTGGCACGAGGGGGGGCCCGATGAAGGTGCATGCCGCCGAGTTCCTGTGCTCGGCGACCGGTCCCGAGCACTACCCGCGGGCGCCGCGCCCCGAGGTGGCCATCGCAGGGCGCTCCAACGTGGGCAAGTCCTCCCTCATCAACGCACTGCTAGGCCGCCGCTCCCTCGCACGCACCTCCGGCAAACCGGGTCATACGCGCACACTGAACTTCATCGACGTGACGGTGGGAGTAGGCGGGACGAGGCATGACCTCCGCCTCTGCGATCTGCCTGGCTATGGCTTCGCCAAGGTCTCGCAGGCGGAGCGCCGACGTTGGCGGCAGATGATCGAGTCCTACCTCGAGGCGCGGGAGACGCTCGCGCTCGTCGTCTCCATCGTGGACGCGCGCCATGCGCCTTCCGATCTCGATCGCCAGCTCGCGGCCTACCTGTCCGAGCGGCGCCGCGCCTATCAGGTGGTGGCCACGAAGATCGACAAGGTGCCGCGGTCGAAGCGCAAAGGTGTGCTCGATCGCCTGGCGCGCGACCTCTCGCTCCCCTCCGGCCACCTCCTGCCCTTTTCCGCCGTCACGGGTGAGGGCCGCGATGCCGTGTGGTCGCGGATCCTTGACCATTGCTTCCCCCGCGCTTAGGTGGCAGCGTCAGCGCCATGCGACGAGGCTCGGAGTCGACGACTGCGCTGCGGCGGGGGATCGCGCTCGCGTGCCTCGGCGTCGCCGGCCTGGGCGGTGTGGGCCTTACGGGGGCCGGCTGCGGCGCGCTCCCGGCCACCGTCGAGGACACCCTGGAGTACGAGTTTGCCGTGCAGGGCAGCCTGGGGGGCGCCGCCACGGGCCGCTTCCCCGGCGCGGGCGCCGAGATCGCGAAGACCCTGGAGAACGCCGGGGTCCCCCAGGACCGGGTGGAGCGTGTCCGCATCGTCGAGGCGACGCTCACCCACCTGGGGCCCGCCTGCAGCGGGCAGGTGGGCTGCGACCTTGCCTTCGTGGAACGCCTCGAACTCTTCGTAGAGAGTCCGGCCCACCCCGAGGCGCGCGTGGCCGCGCTGGACCGCCCCGGTGCCACGCAGCGCGCGCCCCTGGTGCTAGAGCAGGCCGAGATCACCCCCTATGTCACCGACGAGTCGATGACGC
This sequence comes from uncultured Myxococcia bacterium, assembly GCA_964471535.1. Lineage (GTDB taxonomy): Bacteria > Myxococcota > Myxococcia > SLRQ01 > SLRQ01 > CAYYHA01. The sequence goes on from CAYYHA010000220.1 coordinate 1,582, forward strand.
TGCGGGCCTCCCTGCTCCCGAACCCGCGGCCGCTGCAGGACGTGCAGCTGCGGCTGACGGTGCGCTACCAGGTAGACGTTCGAATCTAGAGCACGAGCGGGGGCAGCCTCGGACCGGGCCGCGGCTGCTGCCTCGCTCGCTTGGCCAGGGGGCGGCTCAGGCCTGCGGCTGCTCCCGCGTCCCTGCGGGGAGCTTCTCGCGGAGCTGGCTCGCCCGCTGGCGGATGTCGCCGCGGAGCTCGCGGCCGCTCTTGGGGGCTAGGAGCAGGCCCAGGCCCGCACCCACCAAGAGGCCGGCACCGAAGATGCCCAGCGCTGGCAGCACGTAGTCGGCGGGGGTCTTCCGCGTCTCCAGGCCGATGCTGCGAAGAATGTCGTCTCGGGTCAGATCCTTGAGGCTCATCGTTTCACTCCTTCGTGCTGTAGGGGGTAGGTCTCGATCCTGTGCCTGCTGCGTCGTTCGATGCGGCGCCGGCGGACAGCTGCGGGCGGCCTCGTCTAGCTGCCATCCGCGTCCTTGCCGCCCGCCGCAAGGAGCCCCTGCGCCGCCTCCCGCGCCAGGACGTCGAGTGCGGCCTTGGCCGCCACGCCCAGCGCGGCTCGGACCGCCCATCGGGGGAGGCCGCCCCCCAGCACGTAACCGATGCTTGCTGCGGCCCCGAGGGTCACGTACGGGCGCCGGGTGAGTTGGTCACGGAGGAACTCCGTCGTCTCCCGGGCGAGCGCCTCCACGTCTGCTTCGATGCGCTCCACGTCCTCGGCCAGCGCCGAGGCGCGCGCGCCCACCTCCCCCGCGCTCGGTGCGCGCCGGGCCGCGTCCTGGGCTGCCGGGGCGGTGCTTTGGGCGCCGTCAGCTCGCGGCGCTGCACCCGCTCCACGTTGCGTGCTTCCACGGTCCTTCGCCACGGGTCACCTCCGGGAAAAGAGCCGCCCGACCAGGTAGCCGGCTGCGACCGCGCCGGCGAGGGAGAGCAGCGGGTGCTCACGCACGAAGTCCCGCGTCCGCCGGTCTGCCTCGGCCAAGCCCTCACGCAGGCTGGCGAGGCGCACTTCGAGAGAGGCGCCGGGCTCGAAATCCGCCGGTGCCCCGGCGTCGGGCGCGGTCGCCTGAACGTCCGTTGTGTCTGCTGTCGTCATCGCTCTCCTCCGCGACTGTGTTCGATCTCGCTTCAGCGCCGGCAAAGCCCCCAGAGGAGGCCCACCGCGAAGCCGGCGGCCAGCCAGGGGCCCGGGCGCTCGCCGATGCGCCGCGCCAGGTTCAGCCGCTGCGAGGCGGCCTTCAGGTCCTGCACTGCTTCGGCGAGGTCCTGCCGCGCCTGCGCGATCTCCGCCTCCAGCACCTCACGCGCCTCCCACCTCTGCCTCGCCAGGTCGGGGGGGGGCCGCAGGGCGGCCACCGTCGAGGGAGGGAGGCGGCGCCTCGCTGCTTCGCTGTCCGTGCTCTCTATGTGCACCGTCAAGGGATCCTCCCGCGCCTTGCCACGTTCCGCCGTCTGTCGCGATCTCGATCGCCGCACGTTCCCCAGATTCCGAAGCGCGACCCCCGCCGAGCCGGCGCCATCCCGAAAAGGCCAGCCCCAGCCCTAGCACCGCGTGGAGGCCGCCGACCAGGCCTGCTGCGAGGGCCGGCGGGAGGTAGGCGGCGAGCAGGAGCACCGCCGCCGCCATCGCCGCGGTCCACCCGGCGAGGAGCAGCGCGACCCCGGTGAAGAGGAGCGCCGCCCCGCGTACCGTTCGCCCCAGATCCACGCGGGCGTCGAGGAGGGCCAGTTCGACGCGGTCGCCGAAGAGGCGTAAGGAGGCGTCGATGGCCCGGTACAGCGCCTCCCACACCGAGCCCCCGTCTCGCCGCGCTTCCCTCACGGTCCGAGCCTATCCACTGGCCGCCCCGAGGCAAGGGCAGGGGAGGGAAGGTCCAGGGAAGGTCGGACCCGATTGTCCCTGGGTGGTCGGTCTCACCCGATTGATTGCCCCCTGCCGAGGGGCTCTTGCGCCCCGGTCGCCCCCGAGGCAAAGGCGACGGTGGGGCCAACGGGCGCGACGGCCATGCCGAGGGCGATCCCGGTGGGAGGGCGCCGCGGGGACGCCGTTTGGCGCGAGCCGGGCGAGGTGCCAAGATAGAAGGGGGCCGAAGATCCTGCCTCCGCGTCAGACGTAACGACTCCCAGGCGTCGCCGGCGCCCCGCGTCTCGGTCCCAGAGGAGTGTCCCATGGCTCGACCCATCCCGCCCGCCGCCCTCCTGCTCGCGCTCCTTGCTGCCTGCGCGCCCGGGTCGGGCCCGCCGGAGCAGGTGGCCGGGCTGGGGCCGGCGGACCCGCCCTCGGAATGGATCGTCGTCGACTTCGTGGATGGCACCACCAAGGCGGAGTTCGACGCTTGGGAGCAGGCCTGGGGCATCGACCTCGAGTACAACTCGGTGATGGGGCCAGAGACGGGGATCACCCTGGCGCACGTGGACGGGGATCCCGAACAGGTCCTCGCACGGATCCGCACCCACCCGGCGGTGGAGGCCGCCGAGCCGCTCGAGCGCTATGAGGCCCTGTGGGAGCCCAACGACCCCGACTACAAGCTGCAGTGGCACCTCGCCAAAGTCGGGGCCGCCGAAGCCTGGGACCAGAGCCGGGGCCGCGGTGTGGTGGTCGCGGTGATCGACACGGGGATCGCCTACACGCGCTACGGCAAGAGCTTCCGCGTGGTGGAGGATCTCGAAGGGGCCCGCTTCGTCCCCGGCTGGGACTTCGTGCACGAGCGGCCCGAAGCCGTGGACGACCACGGCCACGGCACGCACGTCGCCGGCACCATCGCCCAGGTCACCAACAACGGGAAGGGCGTCGCCGGCCTCGCCCCCGAGGCGGCCCTGATGCCGCTGAAGGTCCTGAGCGCCCAAGGCTATGGCAACAGCGCCGACATCGCCGATGCCATCCGGTGGGCCGCGGACCACGGGGCCTCGGTGATCAACATGAGCCTCGGCGGGGGTGGCTACAGCCACGTCATGGCGAACGCGGTGAAGTACGCCCGCAAGAAGGGCGTCGTGATCGTGGCGGCGGCGGGCAACAGCGGCCGGCGGGGGGTCTCCTATCCCGCCGCCTACGACGGCGTGATCGCGGTGAGTGCGACGCGCTACGACGACGCCCTGGCGCCCTACTCCAGCTACGGCCCGCAGGTGGACATCGCTGCGCCCGGGGGGGACAAGAGCGTCGACCAGAACGGCGACGGGTATCCCGACGGCGTGCTCCAGAACACCATCGCCATCGGACGCCCGGGGACGGACGTCTACGAGTGGTTCCAAGGCACCTCGATGGCCACGCCCCATGTCGCCGCGGCGGCGGCCTTGGTCATGGCGACGGGAATCACCGACCCCGACGCGGTCGAGGAGGTCCTCACCTCCAGCGCGCGGAAGGTTGCCGGGCAAAACGGACCCAACGAGAAGTACGGACATGGGGTGCTCGATGCGGCGGCTGCGCTGCGCGCCGGGCAGGGGCGGCGGGGCCTCGGACGCTTCCTCTGGGCGGCGGTGGTCTTCCTGCTGCTGCTCCTGCGCCGAGGATGGCCCGCCGCAGGCGCGGCCTCGTCGGTGCTGCTGCGTCCCTCCTTCGTCGTGGGCGCGGTGCTCGCCGGCGTGGGCCTCTTCTTCCTGCCCTGGGTGCTGCCTCCCTTCGCCGGTGAGGCCGTGCTCTCGAGCGCGCTCCTGGACTGGGGACTCTATGCCTTTGGTCCCCGCTGGCACGCCAATCCTTTGACCTACTCTGCGGCGCTGCCACTGCTCGCCGGGCTGTTGCTCTTCCACAAGCGGTCACTGCGGCCGCTCCTCTCGGGGCTCGCGGCGGGCACCGCCGCCTTCCTCCTCCATGCCCTCTTCGCCAGGCAGGTGGACGTGGTCCTGCTCCCGGGACGTCTCCTCGATCTCGTGTGGCTGGCGGCGAACGCCGCGCTCGCCTTCTTCCTCGCCTGGTCCATGAGTCGGCCGGAGGCGAGCCGATCGGAGGTGTCGTGATGGCGCGGCGTGTGACAGGTCGGGTCCGCTTCCAGGATCTGGAAGGGGGCCTGTGGCTCCTCGAGGGGGACGACGGCGTGCGCTACCAACTGGCGGGGGGCGATGCGGGCCTCCGCAAGGATGGGCAGGCGGTGGAGGTCGAGGGGGAGGTCCGCGAGAACCTCATGACCATCGGCATGGCTGGTCCCGTCCTCGAGGTGCACCGCTGGCGCACCGCCGGCGCTACCTAGGACCGCTTCCGTCGGAGGTTCCGGGAAGAGCACGCTCGGGCTCGGCGGCGGGGTCTTCGGTGCGGCCGGGAGGGCGAGGCGCCGGCGCGGTGCGGGAGGCCGCCTCCGGCGACACCCCGCGTCGGGCAGTGGGCCGCGGGCCGGGAAAGACCCAGAACCACCCGGCGGTGAACAGTGCGAGCAGCCCCGCTGCGGCCGCGCCGCTGCGCAGGCCCTCCCTGGGATCGAAGGCGACGGGCGCGCCGGGGCGGAGCGGCTCGACCCGGGGCCCCTGCCGGCCGGTGAGGGGCGCGGTCTGCCGCGCGAAGCTGCGCAGGAGGGGAACGAGCAACAGGCCCCCGATCCCGAGCACGGTCAGCAAGGCAGGCAGCTGATCGAGGGTCGCCGCCTCGAGCGGTGCCGCGGGGGCGCCGTGCCCCGCGGCCCACCACAGCAGGAGCGCGGCGCCGTTGTTCACCGCATGCGCGAGGATGCTCGCCCACAGCGATCCTGTCCGGAGCACGAGCCACCCGAAGAGGAGGCCCAGCTCGAAGCGCGGCACGAGGCCGATGGGATCGAGGTGGAGCAGGGAGAAGAGCGCGGCGGTGACGACGAGCCCTCGCCCGGTGCCGAGGCGGGCACAGAGGTGGGGCTGCAGGAGCCCGCGGAAGAGCACCTCCTCACCGAGCGGCGCCAACCCCGCCACCCCCACGGTGAGCAGTGCGAAGCGCAGGCCCGTCTCCTGGCCGAGGAGCGCATCCACGTCCATCCAGTGCAGCGCGTCGGGGAGCAGGAGGTCGAGGACCCCCATCAGTCCGCCGGCGAAGGCGTAGTTGACGGCGGAGAGGAGCAGCACCTGCAGCAGCAGCCCGGCGGGCAGGGGGGTGCGAAGACCGAAGAGTGCGGTCGGTTTCAGGTTGTAGGCGCGGGCGAGCAGCAGCGGCGGGACGAGGAAGACCCAAAGCTCGGTGAGCCACACCCCGTAGGCCAGATCGAGCGACTGCGCCGTCGCGCCCGCGAGGAGGAAGGTCAGGGCGGTCGCAACGAGGAGCGGGACCGCCGGGAGGTTGCGCAGCACCTCCGAGGGGTCCGGCGAGGGGGACGCATGCATCGGGAGGAGGAGGGTAGCGGGTCGGGCGGCCGCGTGCCAGAGTCCTGCCCGTGCAGCGTCGGGAAGTGGAGGCCTGGGTGTGCGTCGCGGATGCGTCGCTCCGCGCGCTCTGCGTGCGGGCACTCGAGCACCTCGCCCTGCCACAGGCGGCTCCGGCCGCGGAGCGCCTGGCGCAGCGGGATCCCGGTGCGCTCCCCCGCCGGCGGGCGCCCCTGGTCCTCGCCGACCTCTCGGGTTTGGGGCGTTCCGTGCCGCCGGTCGCGGGCGAGGCGCTGCCACTCGCCGCGCGGCGACCGTGGGAGGAGCTGTGGCTCGTGGCACCGGGGCTCAGTGTGCCGGATGTGCTCCGCCTCGCCCGCGCCGGGGCGAGTGAGGTGTGCACGCGGGTGCCGCCCTCCGCCTCGGCTCTGG
>CAYYHA010000221.1:0-7277 GCA_964471535.1 uncultured Myxococcia bacterium
CACGAACCCAGTAGCGAGCGTGGTGGTATGTCGCCCGCGCCCGCCGGCGCCCAAGTGACCCACTCGCCGCCCCGCCTCGGGCAGCAGCGCGTTGATCAGCGTCGACTTGCCAACGCCCGAAGCACCGACGAGACAGGCGACGCGCCCGCGGAGACGGACACGCAGCGCGTCGAGACCCTCCCCGCGCGTCGCGCTGGCCGTGAGCGCTTCGAAGCCCAGGCGCCGCCACCGCTCGATGCGGGCCGCAAGGCGTCCATCGGCGTCGAGGTCCACCTTGTTGCCCAGGATGAGCGGTTCCGCACCCGCCCGGTAGGCCGCCGCGACGACCCGTGCCACCAGGCCCTCGCCGCCATCTCGCGTCCTGGCCGCGACGATCACGACCAGATCGTCGAAGTTCGCAGCCAGCACGCGCCGGCCCTTGGGCGTCGCCCGCTCGAGGACGTTGTCCCGTGGGAGACGCCTGGAGACCGCGCCATCGGGATCCACCATGACCCGGTCGCCCACGACCAGGTCCACCCCGCCGCGGACGCGCCGGTGCACGGTCCGGCCCCCTTCGTAGACCCAGACGTGTCGCCGAGCGACCTGCACCACGCGCCTCTCGTCGGATGCGAGCATCGCCGCGGGTGATACCATGATTCGAAGCGGCGCCTCTCCCGCAACGGCGCTGCGGGTGCACCGCCCGCATCGCTGCCCCCCCCCGGCCGGCTCGACTAGGATGGGCGCAGTGCGCATCTGTCCCCAGTGCAGCCTGACAGGCGCCTTCGAGACCTGTCCCGAATGCGGGCTGGCCCTCGTCGAGGAGGAGGCCCTGCGTATCGGTGCCCTCACGGCCCCACCCGAGGAGAGCGAGGTCGTCGCGCGGGCCCGTGACCCCTTCGAACCCAACTTTGTTCTCGAACTGCTCGAGTCACGGCGCATCCCCGTGCTGCTGCGCCCGGACGGAGCTTACGTGGTGCCCAAGGCGCGCGCCACCGAGGCGAGGATGCTCATCGAAACCTTCCGTCGAGAGCTGCAGGAGAGCGAGCGTGACCCTCGCGCCGAAGCCGCCCTGCTCGAGGCCGCGCTCGCCGAGGTGCAGGAAGGTCCCCTCGAGGCCTCCTTGAGCCAAATCCACTGGCGGGGACCCGGCCACGAGCTGAGCGCGCGGCTCACCGCGCGTAGCCTCGCGGAGGATCTTCCCGGCGTGACCGTCCGGGTCCGTGCCCGACCTGTCCTGACCTTCCTCGTCCGCTCGGAGGCCGAAGGCCCGAGCCGCCGCATTCTGCCCCTCGAGGCGGCAGGGGGCATCACCTTCGACCTGCCGCCCCTCGGCCCCCGGGGCTTCGATGCCCCGATCGCGCTGTTGACCACCCGCAAGGCACCCGGGCCCTTCGGTGAGGAAGGCGCGGACATCTTCCTCCGCTGGCGGCTGGAAGCGCGCTTCTCGCAGGCGCCCCGTGCCTGGCTCGAAACAGCCGCCCTCCCCGGCCCATCTGCGCCCTGGCCACACCTGGCCTTGCCCGCCCCCCTCTCCCTCCGCCCGCCGGGCGGCGGCGCACCGCAGGGCCATCTCACGCTCACCGGTTTCGAGGATGGAGAGCTGAAGGGGCTCCTCGGAAGCACCCGCCGCGGCGAGGACCGCTGCCGTCTCGTCCTGGGCTGGGAGGTGCACCAGAGGGGACGCCTCCTTGGCCAGGGTGCCCTTGTGCAGGCGACGCTCGCCACCCGCCAGGGCCCTGCGCAGCCCTTTGCGGTGCGCTATCCCGACAGCGCGCCCCGCCCCTTCGAGTGGGGCGAGGTGCGGGTGGTCCTGACGCTCGGTATCGAGATCGACCGCGACGGCGAGCGCGTGCGCGGCCTCGCCCGGCTCATGGCTGGGTGACCGAGAGTTCGCTCGTGGCCGTCCCCTGGTTCCCGAAGGGATCCTCGACCTGGAGTTCCACCTCCCAACGCCCGGGGAAGTCGGGCTGCAGGGTGGTGGTCTGGCCGCTGCTCGAGGTGAGCGTGGCGGTGGCCCCCATGGGCGCCGAGCGAAGGGTCCAGGTGTAGGTCAGTGGGTCGTTCTCGGGGTCGGTGCTCACACACTGGGGATCGCTGTCGTTGACACCGGCGGCATCGAAGGTGACGACTTGGCCCACGGTGACGTCGGCAGGCTGCACGAACTTGCGCATCCCATCGGCGAAGATGCACAGGCGCGCCGTGGGACCGAAGTTGGCCTGCGTATCCGTTGCGAGGACTAGCAGGTATTCTCCGCCCTGATCGGCATAGGAGGGATCGTCGCTGACGATCGCCAGCTCGCCCAGCTCCGACTGACCCATACCCTGCGCATCCTTGCCGATGCTGGGGTTGTCGTCGAAGCGTAACGTCGCGGTGAAGCTCTCGGTGGGCGCCAATGTCACCGGCAGAGACGGCGCCGCCTCGATGCTGAAGACCATCGCCGGGTTGAGCTTGAAGTCCAGGGCCGTCACGTTGAGATCCGCGCGGCCGACGTTCCGCACCGTCACGTCCGCGGTCGCGAAACCGCCGGTCTGCACCATGCCGAAGTCCACCGTGGTCGGGGGATCGACTTCGATCTGGGGGACGGCCCCGCCGGCGATCGGTACCGGATCCAGATTGCCGGCGTTCGTAACCACCACCAGGGCGTCTTCGTCCCGACCCGCATCCGTAGGCGCATAGGTGACATCGAAGGTGTAGCTCTGGCCGCCCGCCAGCGTGGTGGGAAGCCCTTGTGCATCGATGCTGAACTCTGGGCTGCCGTCCCGAAGCTGGATGGCTTCGATCGTACCCGCCTGTCCCCCGATGTTCCGCACCGTGAAGGTTTGGGTCTGCGGGGTATTCACGTCCGCCTCGGAGAAAATGAAGCCCGCCGGCTCCACGATGAGCTGCAGCTCGACCCCTTGTCCGATGAGATTCACCGAGCGCGACTCGGGCGTCTCGGTCACGCGGTGGTCCAAGTAGGAGAGGGAGAGGGTCCCCGTGAATGCGTCGGGGGTGTCGGGCGCCAGCGTGAGCACGAGGGTCTGCTGCGTCGTCTGCGAGATCACCACCGGCTCGTCCTCTGGCGAGGCCGGGAGCTCGGGGCCGGTGACCGAGAACCCCTCGTTCACGGTGTTCTGCACCGAGTACTCGGTGAGGTAGAGTTCCGCGCAGCCGCGGTTCTCGAGCACCACCGGCAGTTCCTTCGTCGCGCCCACGGCCACGTCTCCGAAGAGAAGCGCCGCCGGGCACGCCTCGAGCATCGAGCCGTCCTCGTTCTCGCACAAGAGGGCCAGGTCGACGCGCACGCCATCGTCCCCCTCGCCCGTGAGCCGGGCGCTGATCTCGGGGCGCTCCGCGTCGCTGCTCGCGATCACGAGGTCCGCGCTCACCTTCCCCGGCGCCGCCGGCTCGAAGGCGAGCAGGATCACATCCTCGCTCCCCGCCTGCCCGGCGGCTGCAAGCCGCTCGGGCGCCGACACCACGGTGAAGGCGGACGAACCGGAGATCTCGACCGAGTCGAGGAGGAGCGGCACCGTGCCTCGGTTGTAGACCGGCAGCGGCACCTCGACCCGGTCGCCTAGGCACACCTTGTTGAAGTCGACCACACCCTGGCCGAGTTCGATCCGCCCCGTGGTCTTCTGAATGGGCCCTTCCTCACAGCTGCAGCCCTCGAGGGCGAGGAGGACGAGGAGAGGGACGACGGCGGCGCGAGAGAGCGAGTGAACCATGGCGAAAACCCCATAACTGGGCCGAATCCAAGCGATTTCCGGGCTCCTTCGTCTACCAGATGGCCCGGCTCGCCGCCACCCTGCTCCCCAAGGGTAATGACGCGTTGCGGCGCATCGGTCGCCGACGCATCCTCCCGTTGACCGATGGTGGTCGCCCATCTCGCTGGGTACAGTGGCCAACATCGAGGGCGAGGACCCGGGCACGGCCGCACCAGGAACGACCCCAAAGGCATCGCCCGAGCCGGCATGGCCCAAACGAACGAGCAAGCGACAGCAACCCAGCACCAGGGCCCCAGCCGCCTCACCCCATCGAATCCACTCACCCAAACCGTCCACAACCGAGTCCCGGGAGACTCAAGCACAAGGGAGACGAAGCCATGATGATTTCGAAGTTCCGCAGCGCCATCCGCGACGAGTCCGGCCAGGGCATGACCGAGTACATCATCATCGTCGCGCTCATCGCCATCGCTGCCATCGGCGTGGTCACGCTCTTCGGCGACAACATCCGCGCCCTCTTCGGCGCCTCGGCCGACGCCCTGCAGGGCGACACCAACCGGGGGACGAAGAAGACCAAGAAAGCCTCCGCATACGAGAAGGCGAAGAACCTCTCCGACTTCGGCAAGAACAACAAAGGCGGCTTCTAGAGGCGACACCGGCCTGTGGCCAGCCGACGCGGCGTTCCCCGCCCGGGGGCGCCGCGTTCATTTTGGTTTGCAGACGCATGCCACAGGGCGGCAGCGCCACGGGCGCGCCGCGCCCGCAGCCGGCCCCGCTCACCGCGCCCCCTGCTTCCCAGAGGCGCGGGAGCCAACGTCGCGCGCGCGTCTTCCGCCGTGGCTCGCCCGCTCCAACTGCTCGACCAGCTTCGGATCGGTGAGGAGGCGGCGGAAGAGCCCGTGGCGCATCAGCGCGGAGAGTTCCCCCTCCTCCAGGGCCCGCAGCACGCGCGGGTCGGCGGCGGCGGCCCCCACTGTGGGGTCGGCAGCCAGGGCCTGCGCCAGCGGGTCGTCGCTGCCGCCCTGCCGGGCGGTCGCGACGCGGGCGAGGGAGCGATGGAGGGTCTCGAGGGGGAGGGGCAGCGCTGCCACGGGGTTGTGGCGCCGGACGAGCCGCACCACCTCCGAATCCTTTGGCAGAAGCCGCAACGGTACGAAGCCGTCTGCCAGGACGATGAGCCCCAGCACGAGGGAGAGGAGCGTCCCCGTCTTCGCGGCGCCCAAAAGCACACCCAAAGCGCGCTCCCAAGGCCGTGGCCCGCCGGCCCCGCGCAGGCGCCGAACGGCAAGGCGCCCGCCGAGGAGCACGACCACGAAGGCGAGGGTGCCGGCGAGCACCGATCCTGCACCCAGGGCGGCGATGGGGTGGAGGCCGAGACTCCCGGTGAGGAGGCGGGCGAGGTGGGGACCGGTGAGGCGAGCTGCCACCCAGGCCCCACCGAGCGCCACTAGGTGGACGAGCTGCTTCAAAAAGCCGCTGAACCCCCCCACGACGGCGAAGAGCAGGCACAGGGTGAGAAAGAGCAGGTCTACGAGCATGGTCCGAGCCTAGCAGGGGCAACGGCGCGTGGCCCGCTTGGGCGCATCCCTTCGGCGTGCGCCGCCTCCGGATCCGGCGGACCATTGCGGACCGCGGTGCCACACACCGACCCGCACCCGGCGGTGCTCGAGCGCTCAGTGGATGGCGAAGCCACCGCCCTTCTTGGGCATCTTCTTCAGCTCCGCCTCGGCCTCCTTCAGCTTCTCCTGGAAGAGCTCGTTGTCCGACTCGTACATGAGCGCCGTCTTGAGCTGTCGGACGGCCGCCTCCCAGCGCTTCGCCTGCATCTCCCGCAGCGCGGCCCGATAGGCCTGCCTCGCCTGCGGCGTCTTGCCTTCGCGCTCCGCCTTCGCCTGCTTCTGCTCCTGCTCGCTCGCCTCGGTGAAGCGCAGCTTCCGTTCCCGCTCGGGCGAGTTGATGTCTGCGGTGTACTTCGCCCGTTTCTCTGCGTCGCGGAGCACCGTGTACGCCTCGGTGATGCGCTTGTAGATGGCGTTGACCCCGTCCTTCAGCTCCCCATCGGGCAGGTGGTAGAAGCGATCCGGGTGCCAGGCGCGGCTCTCGCGGTAGTACGCCCTCTTGATCTCACTCAAGGTGGCGTCCTGCTGCACCTTCAGGATCTGGTAGTAGTCCAAGGTGTCCAGCGCCTGCCGGAGCACCTGCACCTCGATTGCCAGCTGGGGATCCACCGACATCGCAGTCTACGATCTTAAGCGCAGTCGAGGCGGCGGCTCAACGCCCTGCGGTGGCTCACGCACCCTGCCTCAGCCCCCAACCGGACCGAGGCACCGCGCCGGGCCAGGCGCCTCGGCCGGTCCCGGAGACGCCGCCTCACGCATGGCCGGCCAGCTGAATGTCGGCCGCGTGCTGGCGGCTGGCCTCGATCTCCGCCTCGGAGAGCCCCGAGGACAGGGTGATCGTGGTGCTCGTCGCTTGCCCCGTCTCCAGGTCGGTGGCGGTCACGTTGACGATGCCGTTGGTGTCGATCTCGAAGGTCACCTCGATCTTCACCTCGCCCCGATAGCCGATACGAAAGCCGCTGAACTCGAACTGCCCGAGAAGTTCGCACTCCTCCTGCCGGTTGGATTCGCCCTGAAAGACCTTGATGGTGACCCTGTCCTGTCCGTCGCGGCTGGTGGTGAAGGTGCGGCTGCGCTCGATGGGAATGGGCGTGTTCTTGTCGATGATCTTCTCCGTGTAGCCGCCCACCGTCCCGATGCGCAGGGAGAGCGGCGTGACGTCGAGGAGGAAGTGCTCGGTGGCCGGGTCGAGAAGCGCATGTGCTTGCAGTGCGGCGCCGAGGGCCACCACCTCGTCGGGGTCGATGTCGGTCATGGGCTCGGTCTGGAAGTAATGCTTCACCGAGTTGCGGATGATGGGCAGCCGCGTGGGGCCGCCCACCAGGATGACCGCGTCGATGTCCCCGGCGGTGAGCCGCGCCGCCTGCAGGGCCTCGTCGCAGACCTTGAAGGTCCGCTGCACCAGATCCATGACCATCCGGTTGAAGTCGTCGCCGGAGAGCGTGGTCTGGAGGTTGAGCACCTGCCCATCGGGCGTTTGGCAGATCCCCTCGACGAAGATCTGGGCGACGCCCGTGTTGGATACGTCGATCTTCGCCCGCTCGGCTGCCTCCTTCAGCATCTGTAGGCAATACTTGTTCTGCCGGAGATCGATGCCGTACTGCTGCTGGAAGCCGTCGGCCAGCCACTTCATCACCCGATCGTCGAAGTCGTCGCCGCCTAGGTAGGTGTCCCCCGCGGTGGAGAGCACCTCGAACATGTCGTTGTCGATGTCGAGCACCGACACGTCGAAGGTCCCTCCACCGAGATCGTAGATGACCGCCTTCTGCTGGCCCACGTCCCGGCCGAAGCCATAGGCGAGCGCCGCTGCCGTTGGTTCGTTGATGATGCGCAGCACCTCGAGGCCGGCGATGCGTCCCGCGTCCTTCGTGGCTTGCCGCTGGTTGTCGTTGAAGTAGGCCGGGACGGTGATCACCGCCTTGGTGATCTCCCGGCCGAGGTTGGCCTCGGCGATGGCCTTCATCTCCTTGAGCAC
>CAYYHA010000222.1:0-6093 GCA_964471535.1 uncultured Myxococcia bacterium
CCAGTGCCGGTCGCCCTGCAATCCGAGGAGCCAGAACCACCGCCCGTCGCCGGCCGGCCGCGGCTCGAAGGCGCCGGTGCGTACCCGCGTCAGTCGGCGCAGCGTGCCGCCGGCCAGGGGCCAGGCATAGAGGTCGTAAATCCCCGAGCGGGCACTCGTGAAGTAGAGCCAGCGGCCCGACGGGTCGAAGGCCGGGTCGGATGCATCCCACGGACCGGCGTCGATTCGCTGCGGGGTGGCGCGGCGTACGGTACCTGCATCGGGAGGCTCGGGGTCGAGGCGGCACGCCTCCGGCGCAGCCGCGAGACACTCGGTGGCGCCGGGGTGGATGCGGACGACCGGCGGCGGAAGCGTCAGACCCGCGAGGTCGAAGAGGGCGATGTGGCGGCCCCGGCTCTCGTGGAGCGCTACTGCCAGGTGGCGTCCATCCTGCGACAGAGCGGGACGGTCGATCTCGGTACCCTCCGCGGCGAAGAGTCGGATCGGCCGGCCAAGTACCACGCGCGGTGGAAGGCCGGGCCCCTCTCGCTCGAGGCGAAGGGCCGCCACGTAGAGGGCCGAGATGCCCCTGCGGCTGGCGACGAAGGCGAGGCGGCGGCCGGCCCCGTCGAGCGCGGGGTCGCGGGCACGAAGGCCGTAGCTCAAGCGCAGGGCCGGGCCGCCTGCCACGTCCACCGCCCACAGGTCGGCGTGGCTCTGGTGGCGGTCCACCGTCTCCACCGCCTGGTAGACGGCGATGCCCCGGGCGACGTCGAAGCGGCCGCCGGCATAGTGCAGGTGGATGCGGCGTGGCTCGGACGGTTTCGCGCCCGCGAGCGAGAGGGCGAAGAGGCCCGGTGCCCGCACTCCGTCGTCGGCGTAGAAGAGAAGGTGCGCCCGGTCCAACCACCGGGGTGCGTGCACCTCCCGCCCGAGGTGGGTGAGGCGCCGGCCCTCGACGATGCCGGCAGCCTCGATCTCGTCGAGGGTCCTCCGGTGGCGCTGGGTTTCGGCGTCTCGCCAGGCCTCGAAGAGAGGCTGCATCGGCTCACCGAGCGCCGCCGCGGTGGAGACGTTCACCGCGTAGGGCAGGGCGCGGCCGCCGTAATCGTGGCTCATGCGAAAAGGGGCGGCAGGCCCGTGGCGAGCGGTGATCTCGGCGAGGAGGCGCCCCCCATAGAAGTAGCGACCGTGGCCGCCGGGCCACTGCACGGGGCTCGCGGTGGAGATGCGGTCGGCGTTCCACAGCCCGCCCTCGGCAACCTGGGCGCGCAGGAACATGTCCACGAAGGGGCTGTCGTTGCGACCGCCGCCGGTCAGGCGACTCTCGTAGTAGGTCGCCAGCCCCTCCACCACCCACAAGGGCTGCACACCGTTGGGGGCGAAGACGTGCCCGAAGATTTGGTTTCCCAGCCAGGGCAGGTCGGAGGTGGTGTCGAGGTGGAGGATGTGCACGTACTCGTGGAGCATCAAGAGCCACACGAAGTCGTCGTAGTGGCCGAGGCTGCTGGTGGCCTCGGGTGGGGCCATGAAGCCCCGGATCAGCGGACGGAAGGTGGCGGTGGCCGACCCGTTGGCCGAGTCCGTATCGTCGGTGAGCACCACCTCGGTGGGCCGCCAGGGGACGTGTCCCAGGTGGGGGACGAGGAGCCGGTGCGCCTCCTCGAGGGCCCGAGCGGCCCGCAGCGCGAAGCGGTAGCCTCCATCGGGAAAGTGGATCCGGAAGTGCGGCGTGAGAAGCGTACGGTACTCGTGGCGCGGGTCGAGCGCCCGCGCCCGGAGGGCGGGGAGCAGCGCAGCGAGGCAGAGGCAGAGCCGGGCGGCGAGGCGGCGCCTCACTCCTTCCACACCACCTTCCACGGGTGCTCCTTCAGGTCCTCGAGGAGCTCTTTGAGGTCGTCGTAGATCTGGTCGTCCTGCAAAAGCGCGCCCACGGTCCCATGTCCCCGCTGTGCGCGATCGACGATGACCTCGAGATCCGCGGTGAGGGCCTCGAGGTGGCGTCCGACGGTCTCGTAGTGGGCGAGAGCCGCTTTCAGGCGGCGGGTGTCCTCTTCGCCGAGGGGGCCGGTGACCTGCTTCAGACGAGCGAGCTCGGCGGCGGCCGTCCGTGCATCGGCGAGGAGGGGGGGCAGGTCCCGGCGCAGCGCCGCCACCGTCTCCCGGGCGTCGCCGACGATGCGATCGAGGTCGCCCCCCTCCTCGAGGGCCTCGGCGAGGCGGGAGAGGATCCGCCGGAGGTCGGCGACCGCGGCGAGGAGGTCGGCGAGCCCCCGCGAGAGGCCGGCGCGGTTCTCCGAGAGGACCTCGTCGGCGGTGCGGGCGAGGCCCGCGCCCGCGTCGAGGAGTTCGGACACGGAGGCCTCGTTCTCTCGCATCGCCTCGGTGAGCCCGTCGAGGAGGCCGAAGACGCGCGAGAGCAAGAGGTCGGTACGTGGGGGGTCCACGCCGCGGAGGGGGCCCGCACCCGGCTCGAGGGGCGGCCCACGCATCGCCCCGGGATCGATCTCCACGTAGGGCTCACCGAGCACCCCTTGGGTGTTGATGTAGAAGGTCGCATCCCGCGTCACCACCTCACGCGTCCGCTCCTCGAGGGAGAGGGTGAGGCGGACGAGCACCGGCTCACCCCGAGCATCGCGCACGCCGGCGCCGAGGAAGTCGACCCGCTCGACCTTTCCCACCGGCACGCCGGAGATCTTCACGGCCGCCCCGGGATGGATGGCCCCGGCGAAGCGGAAGTCGACCTGAACCGTCCAGCGCGGCTCGAGGGAGATCCCGCCGAGGGCGACCACGAAGGCGACGAGCACCGCGGTGGCGGTGAGGACGAAGGCCCCGACCTTGATCTCCAGCGCTCGGTCCATCGGCCCTCTACCCTACACGGGGCGGGAACGGGGGAAAGCCTCGCGGTCCATGGGGCGGCCTGGCACGTCGTGCGCCCCTACAGCTCGAGGGGGCCCTCCGGTGCGCCCGTGGCAAACTGCCGCAAAAGCGGGTCGCTGCTCTCACGGAAGGCCTCGGCGGAGAGCACGCTGTGGATGCGTCCCCGGTAGAGGAACGCGACGCGATCGGCGATGCCGAAGATGCTCTGCAGATCGTGACTGACGACGATTGCGGTCACCCCGGTTTCGTCGGCGAGGCGGCGGATCAGGCGATCGATGCGCCGGGCGTTGATGGGATCGAGGCCGGTAGTGGGCTCATCATAGATGACGTATCGCGGCTCGAGCGCCAGGGCGCGGGCGATGGCGGCGCGCTTCTTCACCCCGTCGCCCACGTCGGCCGGCCAGGCGTCCGCTTCGGCGACACCGACCCGCTGCAGCCATCGCGCGGCGATCGCTTTCGCCTCCCTCCGCGGTCGCCCTTCCCGCCGCACGAGGGGCATCGCGACGTTCTCCTGCAGCGTGAGCGCATCGAGGAGGGTGGGATGTTGGAAGACGTAGCCCAGGCGCCGGCGCACCGCGAAGAGCGCCGGCTCGTCCATCGTATCCACCCGCATCCCGTCGACGTGCACCTCGCCCGAGTCGGGCTTGAGCAGACCGATGGCGTGCTTCATCAGCACGCTCTTGCCGGTGCCGGAGGGTCCCACCACGAAGTGCACCTCGCCGGTGGGAACCGACAGCGTCACCCCATCGAGGACGGTGTGTGTGCCGAAGCGCTTGACGACGTCGATGAACTCGATGCTCATTGGCCGAGGGCGAAGAAGAGGATGCCGAGGACCACATCGAGGAGGATCACGCCCAGGGAGCCCAGCACGACGGCACGGTTGGTGGCTCGGCCCACGCCGACGCTCCCGCCCTCCGCCTCGAGCCCCACCAGGGCGGCCACGCCGGGGACGTAGAGGCCGAAGGCGAGGGCCTTCGTCAGTCCCGCGACCAGGTCGCCGACCTGTGTGAGGGAGAGGTCGACGAAGGCGCGCCACGGAATGGCGAAGAACTGCCAGGCGGTGAGCGCACCGCTGGCCGCGGCGATGGCGACCGCGAGGAGGGAGAGCACGGGGGTCATGGCCGCGCAGGCGAGAATGCGTGGAGCCACCAGGTAGGCCGCGGGATGGGCGGCGTTCATCCGCAGGGCATCCACCTCCTCGGTCACGGTCATCGTACCCAGCTCCGCGGCGATGCCGGCGCCATAGCGGGCCGCGACCATCAGCGCGGTGAGCACCGGGGCGAAGTCGCGAAGCATCAGCTTCAGGTAGGCGGGCCCCATCACGCGCGTGTCGCCGAGGATCCGCTCGAGCTGATAGCCGGCCTGCACGGTGAGCACCATGCCCACGAAGGCGATGGTGAGGGCAACCAGGGGGAAGGAGCGGTTGCCCGCTGCCTCGAGCTGTCGCCACAGCTCGCCGCGCGGCCACCCGCCGAGGCGCCGAGCCCGCAGCGCCGCCACCTCGAGGAGCACCACCGCGCCGGTCAGGCGCAGCGCTTCTCGGGCGGCGTGGCGGAGGGTCGAGGGCGTCATGGCAGGAGGAAGGTGAGCAGGTAGTCGAGGAGGAAGATCGACGCGGCCCCCCCCACCACGGCGCGGTTGACCGCCGCGCCCACGGCGGTGGCGCCCACGCGGGCCGCGAGGCCGAAGTGGCAGGAGACGAGTGAGATGGAGAGCCCGAAGAAGACGCTCTTTTGCACGCCGAGGAGGAAGTCCTGGGGGTGGACGTAGGTGGAAAAGCTCGCCCAGAAGGTGGCCAGGCGAAGATCGACCATCAGCCAGGCGGAGAGCGCGCTCCCGGCGACGACGAAGAGATCGCCTAGGACGGTCAGGAGGACGGTCGACCCGGTGATGGCGAGCAGCCTGGGCACGACGAGATAGGGCACAGGGTCGATGGCCATGGCCCGCAGCGCATCGATCTGCTCGGTGACGCGCATGGTGGCGAGCTCGGCGGCGTTGCGGGCGCCGGCGCGGCCGCTGACCATCAGGGCGATGAGCACCGGGCCGATCTCGCGCAGCCCGGCGAAGCCCGAGCCCCAGCCGACGAGGAGGGTCGCCCCGTAGGCGCGCACGTAGACGGCGACCTGTAGGAGCACGATCACGCCGGCCAGGAATGCGGCCACGGCGACGATGGGAACACTCTCGACCCCGAAGCGGTGGGCGGCGCGGACGAACTCCAGCGCGTCCACCCGCGGGGGCACGAGGGCGCGGGCGCTCTCGAGGAGCAGAAGGAGCATCCCACCCGCGGCTCGGGCGACGGCGAGGACAGCGGCGCCCAGCTCGCGGAGGGAGGCCGCCGCGAGGCGGCGCGGGACCGAGCCGGCGATGGCGCGCTGCTCCCTCATAGGGGCCCCCACTCGCACCCGGTGACGAACTGCCGGACCGCGGCGTGCTCGGCCCGGGCCAAGGCGTCGATGGGACCGTGGAAGAGCAGGCGGCCCTCGAGGAGCATCGCCGCCTCGGTGCACGCGGGGAGCAGGGTGGACAGCTCGTGGCCCACGGCGATCCCGGCGGCGCCGCGGCGGCGCGTCTCCACCACCCCTTCGAGGATCTTCCCCGCGGTGACCGGGTCGAGCCCGGCGGTGGGCTCGTCCCAGAGGTTCACCGGCGCGTCGATCACCCGCGCGCGCGCGATCCCCACCCGCTTGCGCATGCCGCCGGACAGCTCCGAGGGGCGCCGGTCGCCCACCTCGGCCAGCCCCACCGAACGGAGCTCGGCCAGGGCGCGGGCGGTGGCCGCCTCGAGGGGGAGACCCCGGCGGTCGAGGGGGAAGCGCACGTTTTCGAGGACGGTGAGCCGCTCGAAGAGGGCGCCGCCCTGGAAGACCATGCCCATCTCACGGCGGGCTTCGAAGAGCCGCAGCTCACCGAGGCGGTGGAGCGGACGGCCCCGCACCCACACCTCGCCGCCGTCCACGGGAACGAGGCCCGCGACCACCTTCAGGAGCAGGCTCTTGCCTGCCCCCGAGGGTCCGATCAGGGCGAGCAGGCGCGCGGGGGCCACCTCGAGGGAAACCTCGTCTAGGAGGCGCCGCCCGCGCCGGCTGACCGTGACGCGGTAGAGCACGATCACTTCAGCGCGCTCCGGGCCTCGGCCGCATAGCGGCTCGTTGGGTGGCGGGCGAGGAGGCGGCGGTAGGCGGACCGCGCCCCCGCCTCGTCGCCGGCGGCGCGCAGGGTGCGGGCCTCGAGCCA
>CAYYHA010000222.1:6103-7266 GCA_964471535.1 uncultured Myxococcia bacterium
GTCCCGGCCCAGGCGGTCGCGGGACCGGCCCTGGCGCCGGCCCTGGCCGGCGGGTGGCTCGCGGTGGCCGTCGGGGGAGGGCCCGGCCAGGCCGGCGTCCTTCTCTGCCGGTACGCCTGCCGGTGGATCCTCGCGGTCGCGGATGTCGCGGCGACGCTGCCCGGATCCGGCCGGATCGCGGCCCCGCTGCCGCTGGAGGCCGCGTGGGTGGTCGCGCTCGAGACGGCGGGTGAGGGCGAGCACCGCTTGGATGCGGCCCTCGGCGGCGCGAAGGCGGGCGAGCCCGTAGAGCGCCTCGGGCCGCGGCCGCCCGGGCCAGGGCTCCAGGATGAGTCGCTGGTACAGCGCTGCGGCCTCTGCCGTTTTGCCCCGCTCGGCGAGGCGCCGGGCGGCCCGCAGGAGTGCCTTGGCGGCGAGCGGGGAGCTTCGATGCCGGCGGGCGAGGCGCCGCGCGCAGCGCTCGAGCATTCCGTCGAGGTGCTGCGCCTCGGCCTCGCGGACGCAGCGGTAGAGGAGGAGGGGACCCAGCTTCGAGGCGCCCACCGCCCGGTAGGTGGCCAGGAGGAAGTCGATGCGCGCCTGGCCGGGGGCGAGGTCGTAGAGCAGGTGGACGAGGCTGCGCTGGGCGTACGGGGTGTCCGGTGCGTGAAGGAGGATGCGCCGGTACACCGAGCGCGCCGCCTCCGGGCGCCCGAGATGGAGCTCGTCGAGCACCGCCGCGTGGTAGGCGGCACGAATGGCGCCTCGCCCGTCGAGGGCCGCCTCCGCCCGCTGCCAGAGCTGCCGCGCGGCGGTGTAGGCGCGGGCCCGCTCGAGGCAGTCGCCGGCGAGGACGTAGAGCCGCTCGCGGCTCTCGGGGTGCCTTGCCACGGCAGCAAGGCCCTCGAGGCGGTGGGCGCCCTCGAGGGGCCGGCCGCTGCGGCACGCCGCCCGCGCTGCGTGTACCTCACGAGCGAAGGCCTCGCCCTCCCGCCGATCGAAGGCGTGGGCTGCGGGCGCCGTCGCCCCGAGGGCGAGGAGCAGGAGGGCCGCCACGAGCCAGACCGGACCGCGCATCGCCGAAGAGGCTACCAGCCCCCCGATGCGGGGAAGAGACCTCCGGCGGAAGGCGCCGCGCGCTTTCGGGCCGCGCGCCTCTGTGGCATCTTCCCCCGCCCATGCCC
>CAYYHA010000223.1:0-7222 GCA_964471535.1 uncultured Myxococcia bacterium
TTCCGCAGGCCCCGAGAACTCGCGGCGCTGCTCCGCCGCGTGCCCGGCTTCCTCGAGGAGGCCTACCTACGCCGGGTGCGCGTGCCCTTCCGCGCCCAGGCACGCGTCGAGGTGCACGGCCGGCGCTACGAGTTCTCGGTGGAGGACCTCGCCCTTCGAGGGATCCGCGGGGCCACCGAGGCGCCGCTGTGGGAGGGTGCCACCTGCCGCCTCGTCCTCGATCTGGCGGCAGAGCAGGCGGAGGTGGAGGCCCGTGTGGTCTGGCTCGAGGCCGGTCCAAAGGGCGCCCGGGTGGGCCTTCGCTTCGAGGACATCTCCGCCGTCGACCGGGCGCGGATCCACGCCGCCGTCTACGTCGCCGGCCGGGCTGCCACCGAGACCCTGCCCCAGAAAATGGGCGAGGCCGGCGGTCGCGACGTGCGCATTCCCTGGCGCGGGGAGGCCTCTCTCCACCTGGCCGAGGGTCTCACCGCGGTGCCGACCCGTGACGTGTCGGTGGGCGGGCTCGGCCTGCTTCGCGAAATCGCGCTGCCTGCAGGGACGCGGGTGGGGCTCACCGTACGCCTTCCCGACGGTACCCGGGCCCGGGGGCGGGCGCGCGTGGCCTGGCGGGGCGCCGGGCGCACCGGGCTCGCCTTCGAGTCCCTGCCCTTGCCCGATCATAAGCGCCTCTCCGCCGTGGTGCATGCCGTCCTGAGCCCCGCGGAGCAGCGAAGCACCGGGGCCTAGGTCCTCCGCTCGACTACAGAGGAGCCCCCGCGCGATGTCTCTGGACCGCAGCACCGACTTCCTGCCGGTCGTCGCGCCCGACGCGACCCGGACCATCGTCCAGGCGATGACCGAGGCGCAGCCCCTTGTGCCGCGCCTCCGCGACGCCGCAACGCGCGCGGCGCACGCGCCGGTCGAACTGAGCGCTGCGGCACGGATGGAGCAGGCCGTCTTTGCGGCGCTGCTCGGACAGACCGAGGCCTCGCTCAAATGGCTGAACGCCCTCCGCGACAGCGGCAGTGGCTCGGTTGGCGACACCGAGCTCCTCTCTGCCTTCGTCTTCCTCCGCGGCGGCTACGCGGCGCGCGCGGCGGGTGCCCTCGAGCGCCTCGAGGCCGGTGCCTGCCTGCCCCCCGGGAGCGAGGCGTGGATCCTCGCGCAGGTGCTCCACGCCGAGACGCTGCTCCTCGAGGGCGCCGCACACCCTGCCGCGGACGCAGCGCAGGTGGCGCGCGCCAAGGCCCCGGAGGACGGGGTGCTCTGGGTGTGGGCGACGGTCGCCCTCGCCGCTGCCCTCGACGCGGCCGCCGAGCACGAGGCGGCGCTCCGCGAGGTGGTGGATACGGTGGGCCGCGCCGGGCGGTGCGGCCTGCTCGCCGGTTGGGCCGATCTCGTCGAGGCCAGGGTGCGCCTGGCGCTCGGCGAGGCGCCGGCGGGCATCTACGGCCTGCTCCGCCGCGCCATCGAGCGCCTGGACCGCATCGGTCCCTGCCAGGAACTGGGCCATGCCTACCTCCTCATGGCCGAGCTCGCCGCGCGCCCGGGTGCGCCCACCGAGGAGGCGCCGGGAGCCTGGGCGACGCGGGCGGGTCGGGTTCTGGAGCAGGCGGGGCGGCCGCAGGACCGGGCCCTGCTCCGCGAGGCCTTCCGGCGCTTCGGACGGCGCGCCATCGACCGCGCCGCCGATCTGAACGCGATCGCGGCCATCGAGACCCTGCGGGCTCAGGCCGCCCGCATGTTCGACCTGGTGGCGGCGCAGCAGGATGGGCGCACCGCGGCGCGCGGCAAGCAGAGCCCCGCCGATCTCCTGGTGGACGAGGCCATCGCCTCGGCGGTCGCCGCGGGCGAGGCGGTGATCGCCGCCCTCGAGAGCGCCGTGGTGGATCGGGAGCAGGTGGGCCGGCTGGCGGCTGCCTCGCAGCAGCTCGTCGCCATCGCCGAGGTCCCACCGCTCCTCGAGGCCATCCCGACGCTGGCGGTGGACCTCTTCGGGGCGAGCGGCGCGGCCCTTTTCCGCCGCAACGGAGCCGCGCTGGACGAGGTGAGCGCAGCGGGGGCGCGGGTGGAGGCGCCCGAGGCGATCCGCGAGCCCGGCGCGACCCCAGAGGTCTCGCCGGAGCGCGAGACACCCTCGGCTCCCGTCTCCTCCCGCGCCGCGCCCCTGGCGCTCGAGCGCAGCCTCGCGGTGGCGCTGCCCGGCTGCACCGAGTTGGTCCTCCACGTGGTGCGGCTCCCCGAGAAGCCACGCTTCTCCACCCGAGACCTCGAGCGGCTCGACGTCTTCGCCACCCTGGCGGGGACCTGTCTCGCCCGGGCCGAGGGGGAAGCCGCCCTCCGCGAAGCGGCGCACCGGGACGCGGCCACCATCGAGGCGATCCGCGACGGCGTCCTCTCCATCGATGCGCAGGGGGTGGTCCGCGGGGTCAACAGCAGCGCCGCCCGACTCCTCGGGCGTCCGATGGAGATCCTGCGGGGAAGGCGCCTCGCCGAGGTCCCCGGCCTCGCCGCCCTCGCCTCCGCCATCGCCGCCGGCCCACCCGACGAGGAGGCGATCGTCTCCCTCCCGGGGGGCGGCGATCTCCTGCTGCGCCGGCGCAGCTACGCCGGGGGCGTGGTGGCCACGCTGCAGGCGGTCGCCACGACGCAGCGCCTGGCGACGAAGGTGAGCACCCACGCGCCGCGCTTCTCCTTCGACGACCTCGTCGGAGAGAGCACGGCCTTCCGGCAGGTCCTCGAGGCGGCGCAGCGCGCAGCGCGCTCCGATCTGCCCATCCTCATCACCGGGGAGAGCGGGACGGGCAAGGAGATGCTCGCGCAGGCGATCCACAACGCCTCCCCCCGGGCGCACGCTCCCTTCGTGGGGATCAACGTTGCCGCGATCCCCCGGGAGCTGCTCGAGAGCGAGCTCTTCGGCTACGCCCGCGGGGCCTTCACCGGCGCCCGGGCGAGCGGGATGGCGGGGAAGTTCGAGCTGGCCGGGGAGGGCACCCTTCTCCTCGACGAGATCGGGGACATGCCCCTCGACATGCAGGCGAAGCTCCTTCGGGTGCTGCAGGAGCGCTCGGTCTTCCGCCTCGGCGACCACCGGCCCATTCCCATCCTCGCCCGCGTCGTCGCCACCACCCAGGTCGATCTGGAGACCTCGGTGCAAAACGGCAGCTTCCGCCTCGACCTCTTCCACCGCCTGCGTGTGGTGCACCTGCACCTGCCGCCGCTGCGGGCGCGGAAGGAGGACATCCCGGCGCTCGTCCGCCACCACCTCAACGCCTACGCGAAGCGGCACGGCCTCGGTCCCTTCGAGGTCGCCCCGGAGGTGATGGAGGCACTGACCCGCTACGAGTGGCCGGGGAACGTACGCGAGCTGGCCAACGTCATGGAGGGGGAGGCGAGCCTCCTTCCGCCGGGCGAGCGCCGCATCCGCCGGGTGCCCGCGGTGTTGCGGGGAAACGTGCGCCAGACCGGGACACCGGTTTCGACCGAGAACGGCGAGGGACCGACGATCGCGCCCTTCGCGGAGGTGGAGCGCCGCGTCTACGAGCAGGCGCTGCGCCATTTTCGGGGCAACGTCTCGGAGGTGGCGGCGGCGCTGAAGGTGGCGAAGGGCACCGTCTACAACAAGATCAAGCGCTACGGCATCGACATCGACGCGCTTCGGTGAGTGAGCCCTACCGCGTTCGGCAGGCGCCGGCGCGGACGCTACCCGAAGAAGGTCTCGGCCACCTCGTAGAGGGCCTCGTCCACCGTCTTCAGGGCCCGCGTGGCCTCCTCGAGGGGCACCGAGACGATCCGGGTCCCCCGCAGCGCCGCCATCTCGCCGAAGCGTCCCTCGTGCACCAAGTCGGCGGCCTTCACTCCGAAGCGGGTGGCCAGGACGCGATCCCGCGCCGTCGGCGTGCCCCCGCGCTGCACGTGTCCCAGCACCGTGACGCGGGTCTCGATGCCCAGGCGGGCCTCGATGCGTGCGGCCAGCCAGGCGCCGACGCCGCCTAGGCGCGGGCGACCGAAGTCGTCCGGATTCTCGTTGGCGAGGACCAGACGGGCGCCGCCCCCCTCGTCCACCACCCTCGCCCCCTCGGCGACCACGACGATGGAGGAGTGCTTCGTCCGGTGGCGGCGCTCGAGGAGGCGGCAGACGTCCTCCACTCGGAAGGGGCGCTCGGGGATGAGGATCGCATCGGCGCCCGAGGCGAGACCGGCGTGGAGGGCGATGTGCCCCACGTGCCGGCCCATCACCTCGACCACCATCACGCGGCTGTGCGACTCGGCGGTGGTGTGCAGCCGGTCGATGGCTTCGGTGGCGATCTGCACCGCCGTGTCGAAGCCGAAAGTGTAGTCGGTGGCCGAGATGTCGTTGTCGATGGTCTTGGGCACGCCGACCACCTTCAGCCGCCCCCGCCGGTGCATCTCCCGGGCGATGGAGAGGGTGCCCTCACCCCCGATGGCGATGACCGCCGAGAGGCCGAGGTGCCGGGCGTTGTGTTCCGTCAGTTCTGCGCCGCCGGCCACCTGGAAGGGGTTGGCCCGTGAGGTGCCGAGGATGGTTCCTCCGAGGGGTAGGATGCCGCTCACGTCGGTCTGGGTCAGCTTCCGGTGACGAAGCTCCAGCAGCCCGCGCCAGCCCTCGCGCAGGCCCATCACCTCGAAGCCGTGGGTGACCGAGCGCCGCACGATGGCGCGGATCACGGCATTGAGTCCGGGGCAGTCGCCGCCGCCCGTGAGCACGCCGACCTTCATGGCGCGCGAGGGTAGCGAGGATGCCCCCCGGATGCTATCGGATCGGCGCCATGCGAGAGCATCCGAGCCTGCGTTTCGCGTCCTCTGCAGCGCGCCCCCTCGCGCTCCTTCTCCTCGTGGCCTCCGCCTGCGGCGGTGGGGGCGGCAACGGTCAGGGCGGCGACGGCGGCAGCAAGGAGCCCACCGACTTCGAATACTTCGGGCTGACCCCGGGACGCTGCTTCGGCTTCCGGGGCGGGTTGGCCGGCGCGCAGGAGATGACCCTGGGGGTCGAGGAGGAGAACGACGCCCTCGGCTTCGTCACGCGGCAGATTCGCTACCGGCTGGGCGGGATCCTGCAGCGGGTCGACTACGTAACCGCCGAAGAGGGACAGCTTCGCCTCCACCGGCGCGAGTACCGGGGCTCCGTCGAGGTCTCCTTCGATCCCCCGGCGGTCCTCCTCGAGCGGCCGGTGTACCCCACCGGAACCACGCCCCTGACCACCGAGACCACCGCGACCGACGTCTCCACCGAGGAGAGCAGCACCTGGACCTTCCGCATCTCGGTGACCGAGCCCCAGGACGTGACCGTGGAGGAGCGGCCCGAGCCCTACCACGTCTTTCCCATCTTCGCGGTGGTGGACCGGGGGGACACGATGCAGAGCGAGCAGGACGAGTTCGAGTTCTCGGAGGAAGGCGTGTGGACGCGCCTCGACCTCGATGGGGACGCCTTCCCCGAGGGGAAGTTGGTCAAGATCTGGGACACCGAGCCAGGGACGAGCTGCGGCACGATCCCCTAGCAGGCGGTGTCGCGACACAGGGGGTGCCAGGATGAAGGTGCGACCGATTCTGACAGGGTTTGTCTTGACTCTGGCCGCCGCCGGCGGCTGCAAGACGGCGCCCACCCCGCCGCCCCCCTCCGAGCCGGTCGTCTCGCCGGCGGGAATCAAGGTGAAGGATCAGACCCTCTCCAGCTTCACCGCGGTGGTCATGGTCGACGTGGAGAATCCCGGGCGCACCCCCCTCGAGGTCGAGTCCGCCCACTATGAGTTCTCCTCGGGCGATCTCGTCCTCCGCGAGGGCGACGCCGAGATTGGCGTCAGCGTGCCTCCCGGCGAGTCGACGACCGTCGCGGTGCCGGTGGCGGTGGAGTGGGAGCCGACCGAGGAGGAGTTCGGTGCGTTCCTCGACAAGGCCTCCCTGCCGCTGCTCTTCGAGGGCACGCTGAAGACCTCCGCCGGCGAGCTGCCGGTCTCGGTGGCGGGATCCCTGCGCACCCCTCGCCTGCCGCGGGTGGCCTTGGGCACGCCCGATGCGGCCCGGCAGCGCGTCGACGCGATCGCCGCCACCTTCCGGGTGGAGATCTACAACGACAACCCCTTCCCTGTGCGCGTGCGGCGCCTCTCCTACGCCATCGAGGTGGAGGGCAACGAGGTGGCCTCCGGTGAGCTGGCCAACAAGGTGACGGTGCCGCCCAGCGCGCAGCTCGTCTTCGAGGTGCCCGCCGATCTCACCGAGGAGACGGTGCCCGGCCTGGCGCAGAAGATGAAGGAGGAGAACCGGCTCTCCTACGTGCTGCGGGGGGTGCTCTTCGTCGGTGATCTGGAGATCGACGTGGAGGAGCCCTCGGAGATCGTCTTCACCGCCGAGCGCTAGGGCGCCGCGGGCGCGGCCTGCGCTGCGTGGGGTGCTCCGGCACGGCGCGGGCGCCTCGGCCGAAGGCCTCCGGCCGACGGGTTGCTCGGTAGGAGCGAGGGGCGCTCTGTGGTACGAGCGCTCCGATGACCCGCGAGCAGATCCGCTTGACGCAGTACAGCCACGGCGCCGGGTGAGCGTGCAAGCTCCGCCCCGCGGAGCTGGCGCAGGTGCTGCGCCGCTTGCCCCTGCCGGAAGACGCGAGGGTCCTGGTCTCCGCCGAGACCCGGGACGACGCGGGCGTGTACCGTCTCGACGCCCGCACGGCGCTCGTGTGCACCACCGACTTCTTCACCCCCGTCGTCGACGATCCCGTCGACTTCGGGCGCATCGCCGCGGCCAACGCCCTCTCGGACGTCTACGCCATGGGCGCACGCCCCCTGGTGGCCCTGAACCTCGTGGGCTTTCCCTCGCGGACGCTGCCCCTCTCGGTCCTCCACCGCATCCTGAAGGGCGGCGCACAGGCCGCCGCCGAGGCGGGCTGCGCGCTCATCGGCGGGCACTCCATCGACGACCCCGAGCCGAAGTACGGCCTGGCGGTGGTGGGCGTCGTGGCCCCCGGCGCCGTCCTCACCAACCGCGGTGCACGGCCGGGCGATCGCCTCATTCTCACCAAGCCCCTCGGCTCGGGCATCGTGACCACGGCGCTGAAGCGGGGCACGGCGACGCGAAAGGAGATCCGCGAGGTCACCCAGGTGATGGCCACGCTCAACCGCGCCGCGGCCGAGGTCTTCGCGGCGCGCCGCCGCAGCGTCCACGCCCTCACCGACGTCACCGGCTACGGGCTCGCCGGCCACCTCCTCGAGATGCTCGAGGCCTCGGGGGT
>CAYYHA010000224.1:0-6533 GCA_964471535.1 uncultured Myxococcia bacterium
CTGAGCCACGCACCCGGGCAGGCGCCGCTGGAAGCCCCGTTCCGCTTGGCCGTACCCGCCGGTGAGTTCCCCACCCACGAGGGGCCCCTCTTCGACGTCACCTGGGAGGTCCGGGCCAGGCTCTTCATCAAGGGGCGACGCGACATCACCGCAGTGGAGGAGGTGGAGGTTGGACCCAACCCCCACCCGGAGCCGCGCCCCCCGCCGCCGGGATGGGATCAGCCGCGGGAAGCGCTGCAAGGCACCTGGGGCGAGGGGATGAAGGTGGTGCTCAGCCTCTTCATCGCGGGCATCTGTGTTCTCGGCATCTGGGCACTGTGGACGGGCGATCCCGCCAGCTCCTTCTTCCACTCGCTCGTACGCATCCCGTCCTACGTCTTCATGGGCGTGTTGGCGTTCGTCTGCCTTCTCGGCGTGGTCGGCTACACGGTGAGCTTCATCCACCGCCTGCGCATGCGTGGCACCCAGGTTTCCGTCGATCCCAAGGTGGTGCGCCCCGGGGATACGACCTACCTCTCGCTCCGGATTCGCAGCCGGCGGCACGCGGAGCTGAGCCACTGCCAGGCAACGCTGATCGGCAAAGCCTTCTTCCTCGCGCAGAACCGGAGCGCGTCCTCACGCGATGGAGGCTTGGGCGGCCGCGAACATCTCGAGGAGAAGAAGCTCTTCACACAGTGCTACGACCTGCTGGCCAGCCTAGGTCCTCGGGCGGCCCGCCGCGAGGCAGGCACGCTGGTCGTCGACGAGAACCTCCCCATCAAGATCCCCCGGTACTTGCCTGTCCCCTCCCACCCGGGGCGCTTTGGGTTCTCCTGGTCCCTGAAGGTGACGATCGCCCTAGATGACGGCACCGAGTGGTCGGAGGCCCTGCCCCTGTGGGTACAGCCGGTTCAGGCGCCGAGGCGCGCGGCGGGCTAGGCCTGGAGCCAGGCGCTGCTTCGCTTTGCGATGCCCTCCGGATCGTCCAGCCACGGCAGGTGACCCGCGCGTGGCAGCATCTCCAGTGCGGCCCGGGGCATGCCCTCTACGACCGAGCGCGCCACCTCTTCTCCGCCGAATCCGTCGTCGGCGCCCCAAAGAAAGAGCGTCGGCGTCGTCACCGCACCGAGCAGCGCGCTATCCAGCGTCAGCGCCGGGTCGAATTGCTCCCCCTCGAACGCATCGCCGACCATGGCGAGGTCGTTTCGCATCGTGTGGGTGTAGCGGAGAGGAACTGCGTACCACTCGAAGAAGTAGTGGGGAATACGCTCCGCATCGAGGCTCGCCCCGTGGCCTATCTGTCTCATGATATCGGCGTTGGTGCGGTCGGAAACGGGCAGGCGCGGAACGAGCCAGCGCACGAAGCGGGAGCGCATCGCCTTCATGAACTTCGGTATCTTCATTCCCGGCGCGAATGCAGGACAGCTCATCTGCACCATGCGGTCGATGCGCTCTGGCGCGGCGGCCGCTGCGCGCAGCGCCAGGAATCCCCCGAAGGAGGAAGCGACCACGTGTGCCCGCTTGAGACCCAGTGCATCGAGTAGGTCGATGACGAAGCGGTCGGCACGGTCCAGCAGCATGCGTTTGCGCATCACATGATCGTCGCTGAGGCCGGTCCCAGGCCGGTCTACGACGAAGCACTTGAAGCCCCGAAGGTGCTGTATCAAGGGTGCCCACGTGGAGCCACTGTTGGGCCCCCCATGGACGAAGAGTACAGGAAGGCCGTCGCCGCACACCTGAACGCGCACCTTCGTCCCCGTGCTGGCCACAGGGATGCGCTCCTCCCGAACACTTAGGCCGACGGCGCTCCAGAGCTTCTCCTCCGCGGCGCGGTACCTCGCTTCGTTCACGGCTGCACCTCCGTGGAGGGGCACGCCGGCTCGCCGGCCGAGACGAGGGACACACCACGGAGCCGACCGAACCAGGCCATGATCCTTGCGACGCGCTTCATCACAGGGTGCGTGAGGCGTGAGGCTCCGGGGTCGACGTAGACCAGGTACATCATCTTGGCCACGAGGCTTGGCTGTGCGACGAGCCGCTCGAAGCGGGGTCCGGCCGTAACCCGGGCGCGCATCACCTGTGTTTTGGAGGGATTCCAAAAGGTATGTGCGTCCGTCGGCGTCAGCCGAAGCGTATCGCCCGCCCGGAGCCGCCTCTCCACCCCGTTGACCCGGAAGACCACCTTCCCTTCGAGGACCTCGACGATCTCATCCTCCGCCTCGTGGGTATGTGTCGGTGGACGGCCGGCGCCGGGCTCCAGGTGAAGCTCGAAGATGAACGGGCCGCCGGAAAGTCCGGACCGGATGCAGATCACCTTCTCACCGGGGGTGGGATACGCCACTTCTCCTTCACGCATGCTGTCCTCCAGAGCGTCTGGGTCGTACCTCGAGCCTCCTATGCCGCGTCATCACCGCAGCGGCCCGCTCCGGCGGGAGCGTGTTCCACCGCTCTCCGCAGGACCTCGAACGCGTCGTCGTAGCGGTAGCAGGCGCGCGCCGAGCGTGCCGCCAGGGCATGCGAGCGCACAGGGCCGGCACCTGCCTGCCCTTCATGCAGGAGGGCGCAGCTTCGACGCCACGCCTGTGCTCCCCCTCCGACCCTGTCGTCCGTACAGCCGGGAGTATGACGACCGTTGTCCATGGAGACATGAGTTGTGACATGAATTGTCGACACATGTCAACAGCTCTGCCGACAGAGCTGCGCGGTCGAGGCAGCTGGCTGCCTGCTCCACTCCCCATACCGGCCTGGGGTGCAGGAAGAGCAGCCTGAACCACCGACGACTCGCGGGTCGGTCTGGCCAACTCGGGTCCGCGCAGGAAATCGCTCGGAAGGGCCTATCACCCCTCGTGCCGGCCTTGGGATTCCCTTGCCCGGGAACGGCCGCCAGGTCGAACGTTGGGCCTCTCACCAGGCGATTCATCTACGATAAGATCTGCCAAGGCGACCGTCTCGGTTGTGATGAACACGCCCGGGCCCGCCGGTCACTGAGTGGAGCCCCGGCGAGGCGCACCGTTCTGCTGATCATCGACGTGACCGACGTGCAAGTCACCTCACTGCGAAAGTTAGGCCGAAATCGACGGAACGGCGGAGCGCTGATGCGCGTGGTCCTGCTCTGTCTCACCTCGCTGGCTTCGCCGGCCGGTGCGCAGAACGCGCTGCTGCGGACCATCCCTCCCAACACCGCCCGGGATCTTGGCGTCTACGAATGCACGACCTTCACGGAGCTGGGGGGACACGCGCTGCCCGACTGCCGCACCATCACCGACTACGGTGGCATGGTCTACGATCCCACCCGCGCGCGAATGCTCATCTGGGGCGGCGGACATGCTGCGACCTACCGCGACGATGTAGAGGCCTTCGATCTATCTACGCTTCGGTGGGCACCAGATGCACCGCCGACCCCATGTGACGAGCTCACCCTGGACAATGTCGACCCGCTTCCGGCGCGGTGGATTTCCTCGAACCATCCGATCAGCCGCCACGCCTACGACCTGCTGGTGGTGGTGCCTCCTCGCGAAGAGCTGTGGATGCTGGCGCGGATGCAGGGCCGGGGCAGGGGCTGCAACAGGCTGCCCCCGCCCGACGAGGACGCGGGCATCCCCTACGTGCTCGGCGAGGGGCGCTTCGCTGCGTACCGCTTCGACAGCAGGACCTGGCACTTCACGGACGTGGAGTCCGCTGGCTTCCAGACCGGCGCCGAATACGATCCCATCAGCGGCCGCATCCTGTTGGTCAACCGGTGGGGTATTCGCTGGTTCGATCCAGAAACCGAGACGCTCACGTCCATCGTGAGTTTCGACCCACCCTTGGCAGAGATGGATACCGGTAGCGGCCTGCAGCTCGTCTACCACCAGGCGCTCGACCGCTTCTACGTGCTGATGACCCGGCCGAGAAAGGCGGACGGTGGCGGCGTATGGGAGATCCGACTCGACCGCGAACAGCCGGACCGGACCACCCTCCAAAAGCTGGAGGTTGCGATACCGGACCCAGCTCCCGGTGGCCGTGATGGCTGGGTCTACGACGAGGTCAACGAGATCTTCGTTGGCGGCATCACCGACGGAGTGGTCTTCGCCTTCGACCCTCGGACGCGGCAGTGGTACCAGCAGGTGGCGGAGGTCGACTCTCCAGACGGTGCGGCCATCGGCACCCTCGTATCGAAGACCATCGCCTACGAGCCGGAGAGCGGGGTCGTGATCTTCCGCGCCCGCACCCGAGGCCCTGGTGGCAGCGAGCGCACCTGGGCCTACCGGTGGGGCGGGGATCCTCCCCCGCTCGACCCGGGGCGGGACGGCGGCACCACCGACGGGGCCGTAGTCGATGGGGGCGCGACCGTCGGTGACGGCTCCATTTCTCCCACCGGCCCCGTCGGTTCCGCGGCGGGAGACCCGGCCGCGCCACCAGGCTGCACTTGCGGCCAGGGTGGCACCGGGCGCAGCCTGCTTGGGTTCATCCTCTTGGCCCTCACGGCGGCGGTCTACCCAGGCCGGCGTCGGCATGGCTCCCGCCAGCGCAGGGACGCGCTCGAGCCGCGGTAGCCGCGCTCGTCAGCTCCGCGACCGCGAAACAGTCGGGTGCAACCTATCCCTGGCGACAGCTTGCGCGAGCACCACGAATGGCGACCCTTTCTGTCGGAGTATGGCGTCCATTGGCGCCTGCGTCTTCGAAACGAACAGCCTCAATCTTGTGATCCTCTGGGCTGAGAACGAAGGCTGCATAGGAATCCGGGTGAGACTCGAGGCACGTTCCGGGCTCGCCGCTGTCTGCAGCCCCGGCCGCCAGAGCGGCGCCGTGAAAATCCTCGACCACGGCATGCGGAACAACCGGATGCGACCTATCCCCGGCCATCTCATCCGATTAGCCTCCCTGTGGGTTTCGGACTCGACCGAGGCGGGCCGCGGATAGCGCGTCGCCATCGCGGGCGAGTCCCCGCGACACCTACTCCCCACCCGCCGCGGGCGCGTCGCCCAGGGCCGCAGCCGCCTTGCGCCGACCGGCCGCCTCGATGGCCAGCGACTTCAGGTTGCTCAGCCCTTTCTCGTAGTCCCGGCCGATCATCTCTTCGAAATCCATAAAGAGGGACATCGCCTTGCCCATGAAGTCGAGATCTTGATCGAGGGTCCAGGTCACCATCACCCCGTCACCGGAGGGCTCGTAGCGCAGGGAGACCTCCGCCTCGTCCTCGAAAGGCTCGATGAAGCCAAGGCGCATCGTGACCTTTCCCGGCTCGATCGCCGTGATGGTCATGCTGCCCGCACCCACTTGGTCATTGCCCTTCCAGGCGTAGGTCGAGCCCACTTCGTCCGTCTTCTCGGAGTAGGTGCGCTTCATGTCCGGGTCGAGCGCATCCCATGGGTTCCAGTCGTGGTGCGCTCTCAGATCGCGAATGAGCGGCTCCACGTCGTCGACGGCCGCCCCCTCCACAATCGTGCTGCGTTCGACGTGGAGGTGCCCTGGCTGCAGCACGACCGCGGCGACGAAGCCGACGATCAGCAGATCGACGGCCAAGAACGCGACCACGAGTTTTCTCTTCATGGCAACACCTCGCCGCAAACATAGCCCGGTGCCGTTCCAGGGGAAGGTGGTGTATCAAGATAGCGCCCGGACCAACGAGTCTTCACACCCTCGAGCGCCAGGCCGTGAAAATGAGCGCAGCTTGAAAGCACTGGAAGATTGGGGGCTTGCGGGAATGGCGTACAGCCGAAGTGGAAGATGGCAGGGCCGTTCGCCCCACCTCACCCAGGCGCGGTAAGGCGCAGCCCGGGCGCTCTCGCACGCGGAAACCGAACGGCCTGCCGAGGCGACGCTGACGCGCGCACCCTCGCGCCACCAGTCGGCCTGTTCCGCTGGACTCGAGAAGCCCTCCCAGCTGTAACGCCGGGCACAATCCGCCGCGACGTCTCCCTGCCGAGGCGACAATCCAGGGGACAATCGGGTGCGACCCATCGCTCGCGACCCATCGCTCGACCCATCGCTCGGGTGCGACCCATCGCTCCTGCCATCGCTCCCCCTATGACCGGTCGTGTCTCTTCTCATATTCTTCGGAATCTGGTCCCTTGCCGCTTCCAGGGATAGGATTTCGCGCTGGCTGGATATCCGGACTTGGGAACCGATGCGGAGCCAGCACGTCGACCGCATGCATTTCGCTGCTGCGCCCATCGCTCCACCCGCAAACGAAAGGAGCTCCGGATCCGATGGCCATCGACTTCAGCGCAGTCTCCCGCTCCCACGTCGAACAGGCGTGCAGGCGCGCCATCGAGGAAGGCGTTCCGAAGCGACGCCGGGGACGCTCCACCTTCGTGACCTTCGAGGGCCACCGGCTGCCGGCGAAGTACGTGCTCGGCCTGGCCTACCAGCTGGCGACCGGGAGGCGCTTGGGGCCGGACGACTTCACTGGCGGACAGGCTTCGGCGGCCATCCTGGAGCGCCTCGGATTCGCGGTGGAGCGCCCAGCCGTGCGCGTGAAGCGGGCACGGAAACCAGGCAAGCGCACGCAGCGGGCCTCCGCCACCTCGGGGCGGAGGGCATTCAAGGACGCGCTCCGAGAAGCGCTGGAA
>CAYYHA010000224.1:6543-7151 GCA_964471535.1 uncultured Myxococcia bacterium
CGCTTTGGCGAGGTCCGGACCGAGGCCACCTTCCCTTGGCTGCGAGTGCCGTCACCCGCAGAGTTGCCTCGGGATCTCGCCCGGATCCGCACTGCCTTGGTCCGCTGCCGCGGAAGGCAGGACTTCGACCGGCCCGGCCGCCGCCTTCGCTGTGACTTCTACCTACCCTCGCATGGGATCCTGGTCGAGTTCGACGAGCGGCAACACTTCACGGCGGCGCGCGCTGCGGCACTTCGCGCGTATCCGCCGGATCTCGTATTCGGCTTCGACCCGGCTCGGTGGATCCGGAAGTGTGAGCGCATCGACGCCTCGGACCCCTCCCCGGCCTATCGCGACGAACAGCGCGCCTATTACGACAGCCTGCGCGACATTCTCGCAGCCCGCGAGGGCCACCTGGTCGTCCGCTTGGCCGAAGACGAGGTTGCCACGCCGGAGGAGGCCGTGCGCGCCGTCGCTTCCGCGGCGCTGAAGCGGGTGCACCCGAGCAGCGCCGTTTCGGTGGTGACCGTGTGCGTCGCAGGGCGGACTGCAACGAGGGCTGCCCACAATCGCACCCGGATCCGCCTGTTGGAGCAGGTCACCGAGGCGCTTGCCAGTCGCGGCTGGGA
>CAYYHA010000225.1:0-7122 GCA_964471535.1 uncultured Myxococcia bacterium
GTGTCCATGCAGTGCTCGTACTCGGGCGTTGCCGAGGCGTCGGCGAGCCGTATGAGCAGGGGCCCGCCCCGGGTGGTCGCCCCGACGATGCCGGTCGCCGGATCGACCGCCAGCGCGTCGATGAAGTAGTGGGCGGCCGGCAGGTCCGAGCGGGCGAAGGTGCGCATTGCGGGGACGGTCACCACCGCTTCGGCGACGACCGTCTCTGCGCCGACGCGCACCGTCACCTGCACGCGGTGGGTGCCCGTCGCCTCGGGGTAGTACGTCGCCTCGGGGCCCTCCACCCAGTCCCCACCGGCCTGGGGTCCCAGGCGGCCCGCCGGTCCGCCGAGCCGCTGCCATTCGATGGTGGGAAGACCTGTCGCGCCGGTGACCCGTGCCTGGAGGCGCACCGTATCCCAGAGGAAGGCGGTGGATGGCGTGACGAGGACTTCAACGGAGAGCGGCCCGCCGCCGTCGCCGAGGCCGCCGTCCCCGACCCCGCCATCTGCCGTGCCGCCGTCTCTGGGGCCCCCATCCACTGCGCCTCCGTCGCCGCCCCCGTCCAGCGCACCGCCGTCCTCGACCCCGCCATCCGCCAGCCCCCCGCCGCTCCCACCGTCGCGGCCGGTGCCGGCGACGCAGCGCCCATCGACGCACACGAGGCCCCCGGCGCAGCGCCCGTCGGCGTTGCAGGGAAAGCCGGGCCGGGAGAGATCGACGTCCACGGCGCACGCCACGGCCAGCGCCGCCGCAGACAAGAGGCACATGCGGAGCTGGCACGCGCTCCGCCGGCGGCGGAAGGACTCCCTCATACCCCGTCAGCCTACCATCCGTGGGCCGGGCTCGGGGCCGCCGATCGGCCGGCCGGCGTTGACAAGGTCGCCGCCGTCCCAGTGAATAGGCGTTCATTTCCATGGACGAGACCCTTTCCAAGACCCAGCGCGGCGAGGTGCAGGAGGCCTCGGGTGCAGGCCGTCGCCGCGGTGGCGACAAGGCCCGCCGAATCCTCGACGCGGCCATCGAGGTCTTCGCCGAACGGGGCTTCTACAACGCGACCATCGCCGAGGTGGCCCGCCGCGCCGGCGTGGCCGACGGCACCATCTACCTCTACTACAAGGGCAAGGACGACCTCTTCATCCGCCTCTTCGAGGAGATCATGGCGCGGATCAACGCGCGTCTCGAGGAAGCCACCGCCGCCTGCGACCGCGCCGCCGACAAGGTGCGGGCACTGGTGCTCGCCCAGGCTGAGCTGGTCGAGGCCGAGCCGGCCTTCGCGGAGGTCATCTGCGTGGAGCTGCGCCAGTCGTCCAAGTTCATGAAGGAGTACGACAACCCCGGCTTTCGCGCCTACCTGAACCTCATCGCCGAGGTCATCGCCGGGGGACAGGCCTCGGGCGAGTTCAGCGCGCCAGGCGATCCCCAAATCCTCGCGCGGGCGCTCTTCGGCGCGGTGGACGAGATCCACCTCGCCTGGCTCCTTGCGCGACGACATCGCTTCGACCTGAAGCAGGCGGCCGCCGAGGTGGCCGATCTCTTCGTGCGCGGCCTCGGGGGGTAGCGCCGAGGCGTCCCCGACCTTTCTTTCCTCCATCCATCCCAACAGGAGAGCGCCATGATCGACTTTAGCCTCACCGACGAGCAAAAGGCCCTGCAGGATACGGCGCGGCGGTTCGCCGAGAACGAGATCAAGCCCGTCGCCCACGAGTACGACGAGGCGGAGAAGTTCCCTACCGAGATCTTCGAGAAGGCCCACGAGGTGGGTCTGATGAACCTGTGCATCCCCCAGGAGTATGGCGGTCTGGGGGCGAGCTTCCTCGACACCTATGTGGTGGTGGAGGAGATCGCCTGGGGCTGCGTGGGCATCGGCACCTCGATGATGGCCAACGAGCTCGCGCTGATGCCCATCGTCCTCGATGGGAGTGAAGAGCAGAAAAAGCGCTTCCTTCCCCCCTTCGTGGAGAAGCTGAAGTTCGCCAGCTTTGCCCTCTCTGAGCCGAACGCCGGCAGCGACGTGGCGGGCATGCAGACACTGGCTCGTCGCGAGGGTGACCACTACGTGCTCAACGGGAGCAAGCAGTGGATCACCAACGCAGGCCACGCGGAGCTCTTCGTGGTCTTCGCCACCCTCGAGCGGGGCAAGGCCCACAAGCGCGGGGTGGCGCTGGTCATCGAGGCCCCGGACGGCAAGCTCCCCGAGGGCATGACGGTGCACCCCAAGGAGAAGAAGATGGGGCAGCGGGCCAGCGACACCTGCGCCATCACCTTCGAGGACGTGAAGGTCCCGGCAGAGAACCTGCTCCGCGAAGAGGGGGCCGGCTTCCAGGTCGCCATGCGTACCCTCGATCACACCCGGCCCATGATCTCGGCGAGCGCGGTGGGGGTGGCGCGGCGCGCCATGGAGGAGAGCATCGCCTACGCCAAGGAGCGCAAGCAGTTCGGGGTGCCCATCGCCAGCTTCCAGGCGATCCAGTTCATGCTCGCCGACATGGCGAAGTCGATTGCTGCCGCCCGGCTGCTCGGTTGGCAGAGCGCCTGGCACCTGGACCAGGGGCGACCGAGTCCCCTCGTCAGCTCCTTCGCCAAGTGCTTCGGCGCGGACATGGCGATGGAGGTCACCACCGACGCGGTGCAGATCTTCGGCGGCTACGGCTACACCCGCGAGTACCCGGTGGAGAAGCTGATGCGCGACGCGAAGCTGCTCCAGATCTACGAGGGCACCAACCAGATCCAGCGGGTGGTGATCGCTCGGGAGCTGCTCAAGGACTGAAGCGGTGGCGCGGGCGCTCCACCGAAGGCCGCGGCGGGCGCGCCGCGCGGAGCCGGTCGGCACGCCGATGGGCGTGCCCGCCGCCCGGCCGCCGCTCTAACGCGATGCGCCACGCGCCATTGACCACCGCGGCATCGGGGCGCTACGTTTCGCTCCCTACCGGCGCGGCTTGATTCCTTAAGTCGCCGATATCACTAACGAAAACGCATCTGGAGACCGCAATGAAGATCCTCGTGACGGTGAAGCGGGTCGAGGACCCCTACTCCAAGATCAAGGTGAAGCCCGACGGCTCGTGGATCGAGACGGAGGGCCTCAACTACAAGGTCAACCCCTTCGACGAGATCGCCGTCGAGGAGGCGCTGCGCCTGAAGGAGGCCCACGGCGGGGAGGTCGTGGTGGTCAGTGTCGGCAGCGAGGAGGCCATCGCCGAGATCCGCAGTGCGCTCGCCATGGGGGCCGACCGGGGCATCCTGGTGAAGGAGCCGCAGGCCGACTCGGATGCGGTCGCCCGGCTTTTGGTGAAGATCTGCGAGCAGGAGAGCCCGGAGCTGGTGATCCTCGGCAAGCAGGCGGTGGACGTGGACCAGAACCAGACGGGGCAGCGCCTCGCCGAGTACCTGGACTGGGCGCTGGCGACGCAGGTCTCCAAGCGCGAGAGCCTGGAGAGCGAGGAGGAGAAGGCAAGGAAGCCGGGCATCCAGGTCGAGGGTGACCACTTCGTGGTCGTCCGGGAGATCGACGGCGGCCTCGAGGAACTCGAACTCTCCAAGCCGGCGGTGGTCACGACGGACCTTCGCCTCAACCTGCCGCGTTACGCCTCGCTCCCCGGCATCATGAAGGCGAAGAAGAAGGAGGTGAAGGAGACGACGGCGGCGGAGCTCGGCGTGGACGTCACGCCGAAGATCGTGGTCAAGAAGCTCATGCCGCCGCCGGAGCGGAAGGCGGGCGAGATCGTCCCCGACGTGGATACCCTCATCGAGAAGCTGCGCAACGAGGCCAAGGTCATCTGACCGGCCCCCGACACGGACACGGCAAGGAGAGACGAGATGGCAAGCGTACTCATCGTGGCAGAGCACAACGGGGGCAAGCTCGTAAAGGGCACCTATGCCGCGCTTACGGCGGGCAAGGAGATCGCCGATGCCCATGGCCTCGATCTCGAAGCGGCAATCCTCGGCAAGGACGTCGGGGGCCTCGCCGAGGAGCTGGCGAAGCACGGGGTGAAGAAGGTCCACAAGGCAGAGCACGACGCCCTCGAGCACTACCTCTCCGAGAGCTGGGGGAAGGTGGTGGCGGACATCGCCAAGGCCACCGGCGCGGTGTGGATCGGTGCCGCGGCGACGGTGGAGGGCCGCGATTATATGCCGCGGGTCGCGGCTCGGCTCGGCGCAGGGCTGGCCACCGCCATCGTGAAGGTCGCCGGCTCGACGCTGACGCGTCCCATGTGGTCCGACTCGGTGCTCGCCGAGGTGGAGATCACCACCGACATCAAGTGCTTCACCGTGCGACCCACCGAGTTCGACGCGATGCCGGCAGGCGAGGCAGGTGAGGTGGTCGCCTTCACCCCCGAGCTCGATCCGGCCTCGTTCAAGGTGAAGTTCCGCGGTCGTGAGCTGGTGCAGAGCGAGCGTCCCCCCCTGACCGAGGCTCGGGTCATCGTCTCCGGGGGGCGCGGCACGAAGGGGGACTTCAGCCTCATCGAAGCCCTGGCCGACAAGCTGGGAGGGGCCGTGGGCGCGACGCGCGCGGCGGTGGATGCCGGCTGGGTGCCCAACGAGTACCAGATCGGACAGACCGGGAAGGTGGTCGCTCCCGAGCTGTACATCGCTGCCGGCATCAGCGGTGCCATCCAGCACCTGGCGGGCATGAAGGGTTCCAAGGTCATCGTCGCCATCAACAAGGATCCCGAGGCACCGATCTTCCAGGTGGCCGACTACGGTCTCGTCGCCGATCTCTTCAAGGCGATCCCGGAGATGCTGGAGAAGCTCGACCAGGCGGAGCAGTAGGCGCCTGACTCCCGCCGCGCGCCGGGGCGGGCGGGGTGCCCCAGCCAGGTCCCACCTGCGAGGCCACACCATGGAAGTCGCCCCGGCCACCACGCTCGTTCCCAGCCCCGAGGCGGCGCGGGAGGCCCTCGCCCGCCTCGGCATCCACCGGGTGGTCGTTCCCATTCCCTTCGTGGAGGAGGGCCCGGTCAACGTCTATCTCATCGAGGAGGCCGGCGGCGGGTGGGCACTCTTCGATGCCGGCGTGGCCACCCCCGAGGGGCGGCGCGCCCTCTGGGCGGGGCTGAAGGCGCTTGGCATCGAGGCGCCGGAGATCCGCCGGGTCCTCGTTTCCCACGGCCACCTTGACCACTTTGGCAACGCAGCGGAGCTGGCCGCCTCTGGGGCCCGCGTCTTCGCCCATCCCGCGGACTGGAACAAGGTGAGCCCCGACGCAGCCTGGTCGGAGGCGCGCGAGGCGCTCTATGCCGAACTCTTCCGCCGCCTCGGCGTCGACGAAGCGGGCATCGCGGCGCTGGAGGCCGACTGGGAGCGGCTTCGGGTGCTTGCGCATGCGGTGCCCCGCGCGTGCCTGCAGTCGCTCGCCGAGGGTGAGCGCCTACGCTTCGGCCGCGCCGAGGCCGCGGTGCTCCACGTCCCCGGGCATACCCCGGGCCACTGCGTGCTCTACTTCGAGGAGGCACAGCTGATGCTCACGGCCGACCACCTCCTCGAGCACACCTCTCCCAACCCGGTGATGGAGCCGGCCAGAGACAGTAGGGCGCCCCGGGCGCTCGTCTCCTACCTCGCGTCGATCCGCCGGGTGCGGGAGATGCCGGTTCGGTGGGTGGCCCCAGGCCACGGCCCCCTATGGACGGGACACCGCCGCCACATCGACCGGCTGCTCGGCTTCTACCAGCGCCGGCAGCGCGTCCTCCTCGATGCGCTCCGCGACAGGCCCGGGCTGACCGTCGACGCTCTGGGCGCGCGCCTCTTCCCCCGCGCCCATGCCAGCGCCCGCTTCCTCGTGCTCTCGGAGGTTCTGGGCAACCTCGAGGTGCTCGAGGAGGCCGGCCGCGTCCGGCGCCGTGTCGCTGGGGGGGCCTGGCGCTGGGAGGCGGCTTGACGGCGCCGGCCGGGGGAGCGATGAGGGAGACCATGGACGAGGCGGTCCTCGAGAAGTATCCGGTGCGCGACCCCGAAGCGCCCGGTGAGGTCCTCGATGGGGAGGCGGTGGTGGTGACCCCCGCCGACGGGCAGATGCACACCCTGAACGCCACGGGTACCTTCGTGTGGGAGCGCGCCGACGGCCGGCACACCGCCGCCCAGATCGCCGAAGCGCTTGCGTCGGCCTTCGAGGTGGACCTCGAGACGGCCCAGGCGGACGTCGCCCGATTCCTCTCCACCCTGGTGGAGAAGGGCATCTGCCGGTTGCAGGAAGAGGCGGCGGAGGCCGACGACTGAGCCGGGGCGGTTTCCCGCAGGCGTCAGGTCCACTAAAGTGGAGGCGGGTGCCACCCGATGAGGGTAGGCGTCCCACCGCCCCGGGAGGGGTGCGGAGTCCATGGAGGGGAACGACATGCGCGTAGTGAGGCCGCTTCTGGGTTCGACCATTGCCGCCGTCCTGCTTGTCGCCGGATGCGATTGCGGGGGGCAGGCCAGCGAGTGCGACCGACCGGAGAACAAGATCGTCAAGATCGTCTCGCCCCAGGACGGTGCGGTGCTCACCTTCGAGGACGACGTCAACCCGGATCGGGTGGGGATCCAGGTCCACGTGGAGGCGGAGGCGAAGTGCTTCGCCCCGCAGTCGGCCGCGACCCTCGTGGTCAACGCGGATGCCAACCTCGCCCGCACCAGCTTCGTGGTCAACGAACGGGTGGTCTTCTCCGACGTCACCCTCGAGCCGGGCGATGCCGAGGGCAACGTGAACCTCTCCGTTTCGGTTCGGGATCGCGAGACCTCGGTGCCCAAGGTCGATGCCATCGATGTACGCGTCGAAGGGGCCGGGCAGCTCGACTGCGACTTCGTCAATCCCAGTGACGGCGCCACGCTGGGTTCCATGGACGACGTGGACCCCGACACGCCGGGGGTGCAGGTCGACGTGGCGCTGCGGTGCAAGGTCTTCGAGGATCTCACCGGCGAGCCCGCCAACCTGTGGGTAGACGGCGTGCAGATGCCCACCGCCTTCTTCGCCGGGGACAGCGTCGTCTTCGAGAACGTCAGTCTCTCCGAGGGCACCAACACGCTGAATGCGCGCGCCAGTCTGCCCCAGGGGGAGATGGACGAGACGATCACCGTCACGGTGGACACGCCGGCCTGTGAGGTCCGTCTCCAGCCCATGGGATCCATCGTGTTCAACATTGCGGGTGATCCACCACGTCTCCCTGGGCG
>CAYYHA010000226.1:0-7082 GCA_964471535.1 uncultured Myxococcia bacterium
ACCGGGAGCTCCCCGCCGATCCCACCGCCCCCACCGCGCGCCCTGCCGACCGCGTCTTCCTGACCGCGCATCCCCGGATGGATTGCTCGGCTGATCCCGAGGGCGGAGCGCTCACCTACGCGTGGACGCTCGTGAGCCGACCGGCGGTCAGTGGCGCCTCGCTGACCAACGCGAGCAGCGGCCCGGCGCCCGGCAGCGCCGAGCAGCCCCCCTACTTCGACGTGGACGCGATCGGGCAGTACGAGATCGAGCTCGTGGTGACCGATCCCGATGGGGCCAGCTCCATGCCTGCGCGCATCGTGGTGGATGCGATCCCCAAGGA
This sequence comes from uncultured Myxococcia bacterium, assembly GCA_964471535.1. GTDB lineage: Bacteria > Myxococcota > Myxococcia > SLRQ01 > SLRQ01 > CAYYHA01. Next base: position 323 of record CAYYHA010000226.1, read on the forward strand.
CGACATCACGGTGGAACTCTCGTGGCGCGCGGCGGCCGATCTCGACCTCCACCTCGTCGCGCCCGGAGGGGCGCCTTTCTGCGACCCCCTCGACTGCTTCTGGGACATCTGCCTCGGGACCTCGGCGGGGGTGCCGGCGCTGGATTGGGGGGACGACACCGATGGCGACGGCGCGCTCGACCCCGACGGGAGCGAGCCCACCGATCCCATCCTGGTCTTCGACAACATCGGAAACACCATCGTCCCCGGGACCACCGACGTGCGCCTCGAGAACATTCGGGTGGCCGTGGCGCCGACGGGGATCTACCGCGTCGGAGTCCACTACTTCGAGGACAAGGGCGTCGCCACCGACACCTTCGAAGCCCGGGTGAAGCTCGTCTACAAGGGGACGGTGCTCCTCGACGAGACCCGCAGCTTCGCCCGGGACGAAGTGGGGGTGTTCTGGATGGCGGGACAGGTGGACATCCAGGCGGGGCAGGCACAGACGCTCGGAACCCTGAGCAGCTATCCCGCGGGGGTGAACTACGTCGGGCCGGTGCCCTGTCCTTGAGCCGGCGCCGTCCGTCGTGGGCTCGGGCGTCGTCATCCCGAGGCCCGGCTGGCGCGGTGCCCGGTGAGTCTTGACCTGGAGGCTCGGCGCAGGCGGCGGCGCGGCGGCCTGTCAGGGGGCGGGGTGTCCGCGGCTGCCGCTCGAGGTGCGCCTGGGGGCGCGGGGCTTTGGGGCGGGACCCGACGCTTCCAGGCCGCGCGCCGCCTCGAGGATCCGTGCGGCGCGCTCCGGGGCGACGGGCCGCGCGCGCCTCTTCAACGGTGCGGCGGGCCGTCTCCCAGCGGGCGAGGAGTACGGCGAGTTCCTCTCGCTCGGCGCCGAAGTCCGAGAGCAGGACGCGCACCCTTGCCTGTGCCTCGGCCGGCCCCCCTGCCTCGCCCGCTGCGGCGCTCCCCGGCACAGCGCCGGCGAGCACCAGCGCTGCAACGGGGGCGATGGAGAGGAGGCCGCGCGTCACGAGAGCCGCTCCGGCAGGTGATCGGCCACGCCGGGGAAGCTTCGGATCGTCGGTGCGGCGATGCGCCAGGCCTGCTGGATGAGCCAGGAGAGGGTGCGCTCCTGCCGGGCCATCTCGTGCTCGATTTCCGCCAGCATGTCCTGCGGGAGGTAGACGCTGCGCTTCTTGGTGCCTCGCATGGATACTCCTTGAAGGGGTTGGGTAGGGCGGTGTGCGCCTTGGGCGCGCTCCCTACGATGACGTAGGTGAGTGTAGGATACTGTGTGCGGGCGTCCAGAAAATCGCCCTCCTCGGAGCTGCGAAGTTAAGGCCGCCGGTAGGTGATGGCTCGTACGAGCCTTGCTAGGTAGAGCCCATGTGCCAGGACCGTCCCGACTGCGTGCGTTCGTGCTTCGTTCTTTCTCTGATGCTCCTCGGGTGGAGCCTCGCCCTCCCCGGCTGCCTGGTGGATGCCGACGGGTCGCGGCCGCCCTGCACCAGCAACCGAGACTGTCCGCCCGATGCGTTCTGCGCGCTCTCCCAGTGCGTCGAGACGCTCGACTGCGACACCGACGAGAACTGCGGCGAGGATGCGCACTGCGAGGCGGGGCGCTGCGTTCGTGATTGCGGCAGCGGGGAGGATTGCCCCGGCGATGCCATCTGCAACGGTGGGCGTTGCGTCACGCCGGAATGTGCGACCGATTCCGACTGTGACACACCGGGTCAGGTCTGTCAGGGCGGAATCTGTGCGGAGCCCGAGTGCCAGTCGGATGCGGATTGTGAGGGTACTCAGGTCTGTCGGGACTTTGCGTGCGTAGCGGCGGATTGCATGACCAGCGCCGACTGTCCGGAGGTGGCGCCCGTCTGCGAGAGCGGGACGTGCCGCCGCTGCAGCGGCCCGGGAGAATGCCCGCAGGAGGCACCGACCTGCCGCTCCGATGGCCGCTGCGTGGCGTGCACCGGGGATGCCGACTGTGCCGCCCCCATGCCCTACTGTGACGCCGATGGCCGCTGCGTCGAGTGCGCGAGCGACGGAGACTGCGCCGGGGGCGGCACCTGTGACGGCGGCATGTGCAGCGGGGGGATGAGCTGCGCCGACGACTTGGCCTGTCCCACAGGATCCATCTGTGAGAGTGGGCAGTGCCGCCCCGGCTGCCGGGACGATGCCGGGTGCGGCCTCGAGGAGATCTGTGAGGGGGGCAAATGCATCGCCGGGTGCCGCAGCGACGCCGGATGCACCGGGGCGCGCGAGTGCCGCGGGGGGCAGTGCCAGGATCCGGGCTGTGTGGACGATTCGACATGCACCGACCCCGCGCTGCCGCGCTGCGGCGCCGAGGGGCAGTGTGTCGCCTGCGTGGAGAATGCCGACTGCGGCGGGCAGGAGGTGTGCGTGGCCGAAACCTGTCGCCCGCCGGGCAGCGAGTGCAATGACACCACCCCCTGCGCTGCCGGCTTCCTCTGCGTCTCGGGCTACTGCCTACCGGGATGCGGCAGCGATGCAGACTGCCCCACGGGCCAGCGCTGCGATCCGAGCCAGGGGCCCCAGGGGGCCTGCGTGGAATGCCTGGTGGCGGCGGATTGCCCGGATGGCCAGGCGTGCAGCGGCGGCGTGTGCATGCAGTGCACCTCGGATCAGGACTGCAGTGCCGTGGGGCAGATCTGTGAGACCGGCCGGTGTGTCTCGGGCTGTCGCGACGATTCCGGCTGCCCCCCGGGCGAGATCTGTGACGCCGGGCGCTGTCGCTTCGGGTGCCGAAGTGACGCCGAGTGTGCCGCTGGCGAGGTCTGCGATCCAGGGACTTTCCAGTGCCGGGCCGCCTGTCACCGGGACGATCAGTGCGACCTGGGACAGCTCTGTGATCCTGCGCGATCGACCTGTGTCCCTGGCTGTCGGAGTGGTAGGGATTGCCCCTCCGGGCAGTACTGCGACACCAGCCAAGTGGATCCTGTGTGTGTGGACGGCTGTGACGAGGCAGCGGACTGCGGCGGCCGCACACCGATCTGCGACACCACCTCGCACACCTGCGTGGCCTGCCTCGGCAATGCCGACTGTCCCCAAGTCGGCGGCCTGCCCGTCGTGTGTGACCTGATCCAGCAAGAGTGCACGCTCACCTGCAGCACCGACGGCGAGTGCGCCCTCGTTCCCGGGCGGCATCGCTGCGACCCGAGCCGCGGCTACTGCGTCGGCTGCGTGGACGACGGTGACTGCAACGGGGGCCGGTGCGACGCCGCCACCGGCACCTGCGTGCAGTGCCTCTCCGACGCCGACTGCGACGCCGCGACGCCGCTGTGTGCTCCCGACGGAAGCTGCCGTGGCTGCCTCTCGGACGCCGACTGCCCGCAGGGGGTGTGCGATCCCTATGGTCAGTGCGTGGCATGTGTGGACGATGCGGACTGCCCCAATCCCGGTGAGACCTGCGAACGGTCCGAGTGCTTGCCTGCCACGGGGCGGGGGCTCTGCGAGCCGTGCGACAGCAGCACACAGTGCGGCGGCCCGCAGGACGCCTGCGTGATCTTCCACGATGCAGCGGGGCAGGTCGTGGACGCCGGCTGTGGCGTCGCCTGCGCGTCGGACGCCGACTGCCCTGGCCCGTACCACTGCCAGAATGGGCAGTGCACGCCCCTCTACGGGAACACGCTCCCCACCTGCGCGGGGATCCGGACGCTGGGGAGCGCGTGCACCGCCGGGCGGGCGGAGGTGTGCGGAGTGCCGGGGCTCGATGACTCGGACTGTCTGCCGCGGTTTGGAAGCGCGGACCTGTGCACGTACCGCTGCGATCCCATGGGTGACGACTGCCCGGCAGGATACCGCTGCACCCCCAACTTCGACGGGAACGCCCGCTGCGTGCCGTAGGCCGGGCTGGCGGCGGCTCCGGGCCCAAGGGGCAGGGTGCGGCGGGCGCGCAATGGCGTGACCCGGCCGCGGTCGCCTGCTATGCGTGCGCCCCGGGCGCCCCGCCGGCCAGCGGCGGGCGTGGGGCCGGACACGCGCGTGTCAGGCCCATCGGGTAGGAACGACGAGGATGGACCGGCCGGCGCTCATCGAGGACGAACGAAGCTTGCGGTCCGCGTGCGAGCGGCTGGCGGCGCGGCCCATCCTTGCCTGCGACCTCGAGACCACGGGCCTCGACCCCCATCGCGACACTGTGCTGCTGATCCAGCTCGGTGACGGCAGGTTGCAGGTGGCGGTGGATGCGCGAAAGGTCACCGATCTTTCGCCGCTGCGGCAGGTACTCGAGCGCCCAGGACTCACGGTCTTCCACAACGCACAGTTCGACCTGAAGTTCCTCAAGGGCCTCGGCCTCGAGGTGCGCCGGCCGCAGGACACCATGCTGCTCGAGATCCTCCTTGCAGGAGGTCGGCGTGTGGGCGCGCGCACGCTCAAGGCGAGCTGTGACCGGCGGGTGGGCGTCTCCCTCGACAAAGCGGAGCGGGCCACCTTCGTCGGCTTCGAGGGCACGCTCACCGAGAGCCAGATCGCCTACGCCATCGACGACGTGATCGCCACCTGGCATCTCTTCCTCGCGCAGGTGCCCGAGATCGAGCGGGCGGGGATGCGGGAGGTGGCGCGGATCGAAGGGGCTGCCGTGGACGCGTTCGCCGAGTTGGAGTGGCGGGGCATCTACCTGGATCGCGCCGCCTGGGAGGCGGTGCTCGCGGAGGCGGAGACGGCGCGGGACGCGGCGCGCAAGAAGCTGGAGCGGGCGCTCCTTCCGGTGGTGGGGGGAGACCTCTTCGGTAACGTGCACGTGAACTACGAGAGCGAGGAGGCCCTGCGGGAGGTCTTCGAACGCTTGGGATACCCCGATCTTCCCAACCTCACGCGTGCCACGCTCTCGCGTCTCGATCATCCCGTGGCTGCAGCCCTACTCGAGTATCGAAAGCACCAGCAGGTCCTCTCCCGGTATGGCGAGGGCTTCCTCTCCCACATCCACCCGGTGACCGGTCGGGTGCATGCGCGCTTCCGACAGATCGGGGCGAGTACCGGCCGCGCCTCCTGCGAAGCGCCGAACCTGCAGAACATCCAGAGCGGGGATGCCTTCCGCCGCGCCTTCTGTGCACCGCCGGGTCGGAAGATCGTCACCGCCGACTATGCAGGCGCCGAGCTGCGGATCATCGCTGAGATGAGCGGAGATCCCGTCTTCCTCGAGACCTTCGAGCGCGGCGGGGACCTCCACGCCATCGTGGCGTCTCAGATCTTCCACACCGAGGTGAGCAAGACCGTGCGGCCGGAGCTTCGGGCGCGGGCGAAGGCCATCAACTTCGGCCTCGCCTATGGGATGGGAGCCGGTGGGCTCGCGGCGGAGACGGGGTTGCCCCGCGCCGAGGCGGAGCGACTGCTCGAGACCTACTTTCGCACCTATCCGCGTATTCGCGCCTTCTTCGAGGACCTCGCGCAGACAGGGCTCGAGCGCGGCTACGCCGTGACCCTGGCGGGGCGGCGCCTCTATCTCGAGGAGAGCGACGACCCACAGCGCCGCGCACACCTGGAGCGGGTCGCGAAGAACATGCCCATCCAAGGCAGCAGCGCCGACATCGTGAAGCTCGCGATGGCCCGGGCGACGCGCCGCATGCGTGAGGAGGGGCTCGATGCGTTCATCGTCAACACGGTGCACGACGAACTGGTCTTCGAGGTGAGTGAAGGGGATGCCGCCCGCGCGGCCGAGGTCCTGGAGGCGGAGATGGTTGCGGCGGGCCAGGCCTTCCTGCACCGGGTGCCCACGGTCGTCGACGTGCACGTGGGAGACCACTGGGCGAAGTGATCCCCGGGCACCTGCCTGCTGCGACGTTTCGCGCCGCCGGCGGCCGAGGCGGCGCAAAGGCGCCTCCTGGGGGACCCGGTTCCCCAAGCGTCGGAGTGGCGTGCCCGTGGGCGCGGCCCGGGGCGCCTGAGCGAGATGGCTGGGGCGCACGCCGTTGGGGCGGGTGGCGCACGAGGGCCGACGGGCGGATACTCGGCTCGTGATCGCGCTTCTTCTACTCGCCGTTGCGGCAGGGTCGGGCGGCGCTGCGCTCGAACGGCCCGAGGGAGGCTGGGACCTGCGCTACCTGGAACAGCGCCAGGCCCTCGCCTACGTCCTCTTCGCACACGTCGTGCGAATCGAAGCCGTCACGCGCCTACCACCCCCCTTCGATCCCGGGCATCCGAAGGTAGAGGATGGCGTGGGGACGGTGGTGGCCCCCGGGCGGCTGTTGACCACCGCCCGTTGGCTCGCCGAAGCCGACGAAGTCTGGCTCGTGCTCAAGGACCGGCGCCGGCTTCGCGCCCGGCGCCTGCGGGTCGATCCCCGTGCCGACCTTGCGCTGCTGGCCTTCGACCCCAAGGCGGCGACGGGCCTGACGCCCGTCCCCGAGGTGCGGCCGCCGCCCCCTCCGGATCCCGACACCGGGGCGGTAGAGGTCGTGGTGCCGACCACGCTCATCGGCATGGCACCGGGGATTCGGATTGCCGCGGTGCGACCCGAGGAGGCCGTGCTCTATGTCTCCGGGGTGGGGGCCAACGGGCTGCCCGCCTTCGACCGGTGGGGTCGCCTGGTGGCGCTGGTGCAGCGGCCCACCCCGGCGCGGGACCGCAGCGTGGGGATCTCGGGAGAGCGCATCGCCGCGTGGCTGGAGGCGGCGGCCGAGACGCGTGGGTCCGGGGGCGAGGAGGCCCCGAGAACCTCGGCCCCTCCGAGCGCGGAGTGAAGTGGGCGCCGCGTCCCCCGAAGCGGCAGGCGGGCGCGAAAAAAAGCCCGGCCACCGCGGGTGCGGTGGCCGGGGGACCCTGGGGG
>CAYYHA010000227.1:0-7035 GCA_964471535.1 uncultured Myxococcia bacterium
GGCCGCACCTCGGACTTCAGCTCGATGAGGACGACCTGGTAACGACGGTCCGCCGAAACGAGGGAGCCGGAGAGCAGCGGGTCGGCGACGATGGCCTCTGCGGAGAGATCGTCGGCCCGACCCACGGTGATTTCGCCCCCCTCGTCGTGCACCGTGGTGGCGGTGGCCAGGGAGACGACGGCCTGCACGAAGGGCCAGCGCTCGGCCTCTCGGGAGAGCTTGCGGGCCCAGGCCCGAAGTTCGGGGGAGAGTGCGTCGCCCCCCGGGCCGGCGTCGAGGACCACGAAGAGGGTGTTGTCGTCGCGCCCGAAGGCTTCGATGACCCGTTCGTACCGCGCCCACGCCGCATCCGGGTCCCCCGTCTCGAAGAGTTGCTGGGGGCTGAAGTCGAAGCCGAGCCGGGGCAGGAAGGCGCCGAGGGCCAGGGTGATCGCCGCGGCCACGCCGAGGACGAGGCCGCGATGGCGGAGCAGCCAGTGGTCGGCGCCGCCGTCCGGTGCCTTTGGTGCCGTCGCCTCGCCGGGCTCCCGCGCCCTCTCCTTCGCCTCCTTCACCGCCTCGTTGCCTCATGCCGGGCGCCGCCCGGCCCTTGTGCCGCCGTGTCCAAGGGCGTGCGGGTACGGGCGCCCCAGGGGCGCACGCAGCGCGGGTGGCCCCGCGTGCCCCGTGCGCCTTCCGTCCCGCTCATCCCGCTGCCGCCGGTGCTGCCTCCTCGCTGCTGCGCTGTGGCGCGATCACCGTGGAGACGCGTATGTGGTGGAGCAGGGTCTGCGTCACCGAACCGTGCCACAAGAGCGCCAGGCCCCGGCGCCCGTGACTGCCGGCCACCAACAGGTCGGGCTGCGTCGCCTCGACCTCCCGGCGCACCAGGTCTGCCACCGGGCCCCACGTGGGAGCGAGGTGGGTCTCGATGCGCCCGCTCCCGGGAAGGTCGTCCACCAGATCGAGGAGACGGGTGCGAAGCCCCGCCTCGATGTGCTCCTCCACCCGGGTGACGTCCCCGCGGGCTTCCTCGCTGAAGGTGGGGAGCGTGTCCGGGACCTTGTAGACGTGTGCGAGGGTGATGTCGCAGGGACCGATGCGCCGCAGGAGGTGCAGGAAGGCGATCGCGCGCTCGCTGCTCCCGTCGAAGTCCACGGCCGCAGTGACCGCGAGGGGGCTCCCCGAGCCGGGCCACCGCTCGAGACGTTCGTGGGTGCGCCGCACCACCAGCGTCGGGCGGTCGGTGAGGCGTACCACGCGGTCGGCGACGTGGCCGAGGAGGATTCCGGCGAGGGCCGAGCAGCCGTGGCTGCCCACCACCACCAGATCGGCATCGCTCTCTGCGGCCACCTCGGCGATCTTCTGCGCGGGGGCGCCGTAGACCGCGCGGACCTCGGTGGCCTCGTAACCGAGCGTCTCGGCCATCTTCGACAGCCCGTTCTTCAGCCCCTCGAGGCGCATGGCGTTCAGCTCATGGATGGGGGTCAAGATGCCGGGACCGGCGGTGATCGGCAGGTCGTCGGCGCAGGAGACGAGCAGCAGCTTTGCACCCAGTGCTTCGGCCCAGGCCCGCGCCACCCGCGCCGCCTGCTCCGAGACCTCGGAAAAGTCCACGCCACAGACGATGGTCATCTCGAGATTTCCTCCGTTGGGTTCGAGGCCACCCGCTCCACGGGGAAGTCCCATGGAAGGTCCCACGATCGCCCTGCCACGCAGGGGTCGGCGCAGGGGGCCCAGGGGCCTCGATGCGGCAGTATGGGCGCTCATTTGCGCACAGGCTCGGTGCGGCGGCAACCGGCCTAGCAGCGGGAAGCCCAAAGGTGCTCGATTCCCGCACCGCGTCGTCGACCCGGTGCCGTTGGCGCGCTGCCGTCCGTGCTTAAGCTCACGGTGGGTCCCCTCGGATGTACAGCCTGATCGAGACCGAGATCGTGCGACGGCTTGGGTCGCTCCTTCTCTCTCCGAGAGAGCGACGGCGGCACGCCCGCCTCGCCTTTCACGACGCCGGCCACGGCTACGACCTCTTCGGTGAGAACCCCGATTGGATCGCCTTCGGTCACGCCCTCGTTCGCCCGCTCTACGAGCACTACTTCCGGGTGGTGAACCACGGCGCCGAGAACCTGCCCGGCGAGGGGGGCGCCATCCTCGCCGCCAACCACAGCGGCATGCTCCCCATCGATGCGGCGATGCTCTACCTCGACGTGCTGCGCAGCACCGAGCCCCCGCGGGCGCCACGCCCCATCGTCGATCTCTTCGTGCCCCTGCTCCCCGTGGTCAACACCCTCTTCGCGCGGGTGGGCGCGGTCAGTGGCACCCGCGCCAACGTCGAGGCGCTGCTCGAGGCGGGCGAGCTCCTCATGATCTTTCCCGAAGGAACGAAGGGCATCGGGAAGGGGTGGCAGCGGCGCTACCAGCTGCAGCGCTGGACCGTGGGCCACGCGGAGATGGCGCTGCGCCACCAGGTGCCCGTGGTGCCGGTGGCGATCATCGGTGCCGAGGAGGCGTGGCCGCAGATCGCCCGCATCGATGCGCACCCCTTTGGTGCGCCGTGGATCCCCGTTCCCGCCACGCCGCTGCCCCTGCCGGCGCGCTTCCACATCTACTATGGCGCCCCGCTCGATCTCCATGCCGACCTGCCCCCGGAGGCAGCCGACGACCCCGCGGCGGTCGAGGCGGCGGCGGCACGGGTGAAGGAGGCTGTCGCCGGCCTCATCGCCCGCGGGCTCGCCGAGCGACAGGGGGTGTTCCGGTGAGCGGTGTGCTGGTCACCGGTGCCACCACGCCGCTGGGGCTAGCGGTGATCGAGGCCCTTCTCGATGAGGGCCGAAAGGTGCTCGCCGTGGCCCTCGAGGCCGCCCACCCCTTCCAGGGTCGAAGCGGCTTCACCTACCGGCAGATCGATCTCGTTCGGGTGCGCAACCTGCGCAACCTGCTCTACGACGACGTGAAGCGACAGGGCATCGAGTGCGTGGTCCACGCCGCGATGCACCGGAGCCTGAAGAAGCTCGGCCGCCGAGCGCGGCGCCTCCACGTGGATACCACGCGGGCCCTCCTCGACCTGGCGCAGCCCCATCCCACGCTGCGTCGCTTCGTGCTCGTCTCCTCCAGCGAGGTCTACCGCATCGGCCACGACGCACCGACTCTCATCGACGAGCACCACCCGCTGCGCATCGCTGGGGCGCCCTCGCAGCGCATCGCCGATCGGGTGGAGGCCGACGTCATCGTGTCCACCCGCATCGCCGAGACGGGTCTCTCCATCGCCGTGCTGCGGCTCGGCGACCTCTTCGCTCCCCACTCGGGCTCACAGATCTACGAGTACCTGCGCTCGGCCCTGTGCCTGCGTCCGGCGGGCTTCGATCCCATGCTGAATCTGCTCACCATCGAGGATGCGGCGGGGGCGATTCGCCGAGCGGTGGACAGCGATGCCCGCGGCGTCTTCAACGTGCCCGGCGCCGACACGCTGCCCCTCTCGGCGCTGATCACCAAGATGGGGCGCATCGAGGTGCCCATCCCCGGACCCTTCATGGCGCCGCTCTACCGCCTGCGCATGGCCGCCACCGGCTTCGAGTTCAGCTACGATCTGAACTACGAGCGCTTTCACTTCGGCGGCATCCTAGACGGCCGCCGCGCCGCGCGGCTGTTGGGGTACGAGCCGAGGTGCCCCATCGCCTTTCCTGGGCCCAGGCTGCCGGGGCCGGTCGCACTGCTCGGGCGTTGAGGGCGGCGACGCCTGGCGCGGCCGGCGCGCGCTGCTTCGTGCTCCGCCCGGCGCCGCCGGGCGCGGCCGAGCCCCCTGCACCTGCGCCCAAAGGGGTCGCGGGACGGGCCCTTCTAGAGGATAGGGCGAGGGAGCCTTCGGTCACCGGGGCACGAAGCGGATGGCGTCGGCGATGAGGTAGCCCGGGGCGTTGGTCCAGCAGCTCTGGGCGATGCGCCAGGTGTCCCCCGCGTCGAAGTCGAAGGTCCCCAGGCTGACCCATTTGCCCCCTTCTTGCGAGAGGTCGCGCCAGACGACGGTGTCCCCGCCGCGGTGGTGCACGATGAAGGGCGCGCCCTCGCTGTAGCCGTTGCCCGGCACCCGGGTGAAGACCTCGTAGCGGCCACCCACATCGAGCTTCACCTTCCATTCGGCGAGGTCGCTCGTGGCCTCGGGGGCGCGGTAGCGGTAGTTCTGGCCCCACCGTCCCGAGGCCCAGGCGCTGTAGCCCCAGGCGGCGCTGGCCGAGAATCGCCCCGGCGTCTCGTTGTCCACGGTGACGGGGGTGGGGACCGCACCGGTGTCGGCCTTGCCCGAGCCACTGCCACCGCCGGCGATCGCGGCGATGTAGGCAGCCCAGGGCCAGTTGGCACCGGGGTCGGTGCGGTTCCACGGCTGCAGCTGGCCGTGGCCGACGATGTGGTAGCGATCCCGCGGGATCTGGTGGCGGGCGGTGATGTCCCGAACGAGGGCCACGCTCCGGTCGATCTCCGCCTGCGGCCAGCTCGACTGCCGGGCGTAGCCGGCGTGCTCGATGCCGATGGAGAAGGTGTTGGTGCCCTGCCCATTGCGGTGGGACAGGCGCCCGCCGTTGCGGCTGCTGGCGTACTTGGCGGAGATGTGCCAGGCCTTCCGGCTCTCGTCGACGAGCTGCGTCACCTCGCTGCCGTCCTCCTTGACCACGTAGTGCGCGCTTGCCCGGGCGCGCGACTTGCGCAGCCAGCTCACGCAGCCCCAGTAGGTGCCTTCGCAGGTGTGGATGACCACCAGCTCCACCTGGCTGCCCCGCCGCGAGGAGTGGTTGGGGGAGGGGCGCCACACGACCCCGGCGGCGCCGAGCCCCTGCACCTCCCGGGAGACCGGCGGCAGGGCGGGGAGCCGGACCTCGTAGCGGGAGAGGACGAGGTTGGTGCCGTCGGGCAGCGGGATGGCACCGCCCGCCTCGAGCCGGGCCATCACATCGCGGGCGTAGCCGAGGGCGAGATCCGCCTCGAGTCCCGAGAAGGCGGCGACGGCATCGGTCCAGGCGTCGAGGGCGTCCCGCGCCTCCCCGCTGGGGCCCAGCGTGCGCGCGTGGTGATCGAGGAGCGCCGCGGCGGCGAAGATCTGCGCGTCGGGATCGGTCTGGACCTGCTCCACCGAGTAGCCGGAGAGTTCCGCCGCCTGTACGAGCCGCTCCCCCCGCAGTGCGAAGAGCCCATAGGCGCCGTCCTGCCCGTCGAACTCCGCCTCTCCGAGGGCAGGATCGAAGCCCGTCTCGACCCAGGCGATCGCCTTGAGGAGGTCCGCGGGCACGTCGTAGCGCGCAGCGGCCTCGTCGAAGGTGCGTGCAAGGGGGGAGGTCTCGTCGACCTCGGGGAGTGCGCCGGATCGGCTGACCCAGCCCTCGCCCGACAACTCGCCTCCGCACGCGGCGAGCAGGGCCGCGGCCAGTGCGAGAGCGAGACGGGGTGGGGTCGCGTTGCGTCGGTCCTTCATGGTTCGTCCTCCGGGGTTTCGACGAAGCGGGGCCACCACCGCGGCACGTCGTGGGGAAGGATCTGCCGGCGCTCGCTTCCATCGATGCGCATGCGGAAGAGCCCGGGCGTTCCGTCGATGGTGGAGACGAAGACCACCGTCCTCCCATCGGGGAGGAGCAGCGGCTCGTCGTCGTGGGCGTCCTCGGGCGAGAGGTAGCGGATGCGCCCCGAGTCGGCATCGACAAGGGCAATCCGGGAGCGGTCGTTTCCGCGCCGGGCGGCGTAGAGGAGGTGGCGGCCATCGGGCAGCCAGCTGTGGTGCCGGGCATCCGCGTCACTTCGGGTCAGCTTTCGAAGGCCGGTGCCGTCGGGCCGGATGACGAAAAGGTCGTCGCGCCCGTCGCGGCCGCTGATGAAGGCGATGCGATCGCCCCGCGGCGACCACCGTGGCTGCATGCTGTCCCCGGGGTGGGAGGTCAGGCGTCGCTGACCGCTGCCGTCGGCGTTCATCACGAAGAGGTCGAGCTGCATGTGCCGGCTGCTGGCGAAGGCGATCTGGGTGCCGTCGGGCGACCAGGCGGGATCGAAGTTGCCCTGGGGATCGTCGGTCAGGCGCCGCACTGGCCCTCCGCCGATGGGGACGAGGTAGAGGTCCCGGAAGCTCTGCTTCGAGCTCTCGAAGAGCACCTGCGTCCCGTCGGGGGAGAGGGTGGGGTTCCAGGAGTCGCCGCCGCGCACCAGCGGCCGGACCTGGCCCTTCGGGTCGAGGCGCACGAGGTCGTAGGCTCCAGGGCGCCCGCGCACGAGCAAGGTGCTGCCGGCGCGTCCGCCGTAGCTCACCGTGTCCGCTGTCTCTCCGGGGAGCACCGGTCCGAGGCCGGTCCCGTCGAGGCGCACGCGCATGGCACGGACCGGCGCAGGCTGGTCGGGATCGGCCCCGGGCCGTGCTTCGAGGAAGTGGATCCAACCGCTCACCCGTGGCCGGGGGGCCTCCACCGGGGGGGCCGGGGCCCGGAGAGCTGCGGGCGCGGCGGCCCCGGCCCCCGCGCCAGCGGCCGCCTCGCCGGCGGCTGGGGACAGGGGTGCGGCCGGGCGGTCGGCGCAGGCGAAGATCCCGGCAGCGGTCAGCAGCACCGCGAGGGTGGTGGCAGGCGCGTTGCCCGTGGCGGGTCCGGGGGGCGTGCTGGGGGTCTGCCGGGGCACGGCCCCCCGCCTCGAGCAAAGGGGAGGCCAAGGCGAGGCGGATCGGGCAAGCCCTTCAATCTTCGGGGGTTGACTCGGTTTTGGCGGGGCCGGGGACCCAAGCGCTCGACGCACCTGTCCGAACTGTGGTCATCGCGGAGTGCATGAGGTGCAAAGTGTCGCGTTTGTAGACAGGCCGTAGGGTCGCAACGACCCGCGGCCCACGCGCGCCCGGGCGAGGGGCGCGTCGTACACCGCTGGGGTGGGAGGCCCGAGCGGGACACCGGGCTTCGCGGGGTGGACGAGGCCAGGGCCGCGGCAGGACGGCCGAGGCATCGGCTGCGGCAGCGGTTGCGGCAGTACAACCGGTCCGGCACAGCGGGTCCCGCCCCCGTGGGTGGGCCCTCTCTAGCACGGCGCCCGGACACCCGGGGC
>CAYYHA010000228.1:0-7015 GCA_964471535.1 uncultured Myxococcia bacterium
CTCGCCCTCGGACAGACGAGCTGGCCTCGGGCGGCGGAAGAGATCGCCGCCTTCCTCCGCCTCACCGCGCCGCCGCCCCCCGTCCTTTCGGTGCCCCCATGACCGCCCCCAGCCGCACCCTGCGCGACGCGGTCCGTCGCTACTACGATGCCAACACGCGACGCTTCCTCTCCCTGGGTGAGGGGGGCGGTGCCCTGGCCATCCACCGGGCCGTGTACGCACCGGGGGTGCGTTCTTCGCGCGAGGCGGCCGAGTGGATCAACGGGCGGGTCGCGCGCACCTTCGCAGATCTCCCTGTGGGCGCCCGGCTCCTCGACCTGGGCTGCGGGGTGGGGGGCACGGCCTTTTGGATCGCCGCCGGCCACCCGTGGCGGATCACCGGGGTGACCTTGAGCCCGGTGCAGGTCGAACTCGCCCGGAGCCTGGCGGCTCGCCGGCCGGAGGGCGCGCGCTGCGACTTCGTGGAGGGGGACTTCACCCGGCCTGGCACGCTGCCCGCCGCCGATGGGGCCTACGCCATCGAGGCCTTCTGCCACGCAGCCGATGCGGCGCGCTTCTTCGAGGCTGCCGCGGCTGCGCTCCGGCCCGGGGCGCGGCTGCTGCTGGTAGACGACTTTCGCACCGATGCGCCCGCCGATCCGGCGGTGCTCGAGCGCTTTCGCCGCGGCTGGCGCGTGGGCACTCTGCTGCGGGTGGCGGAGGTGGCAGCGCTGGCGGAGGCAGCCGGCCTTGCGCTCTCGGGGCGCGAGGACTTGAGCCCCTACCTGTCGCTCGGCCGGCCGCGCGACCGCGTCGTTCGCGTGCTCTGCCGAAGCCTCGGCTGGGCGCGTTTCCTCGACCGGTGGCCGGCCTGGGCCAACCTGGTCGGCGGCGATGCCCTGCAGCAGGCGCTCTTGGAAGGCTGGCTCGCCTACCAGGTGCTCACCTTCGTACGCCGGGGATCCCGCGCCGGGGAACGCGAAGTGGCACGGGCAGGATCCTAGAGCGTGAGCGTGCGGAGCAGGGCGCGGGACATCACACGCACCGCGACGGGGAGTGCGGCCTCGTCCAGATCGAAGCCGGCGGTGTGGAGATGGCGCGGCTCGGTGCCCGGCTTTCGCACCCCGAGGCGCATCATGTAGATGGGCGCGCGGGTGCCGAAGTACGAGAAGTCCTCACCGCCGGTGCTCGGCCGCTCGACGAATTCGATGGCCTGCCGTCCGAGGGTCTCGGTGACCACTTCGACCATCAGGCGGTGCAGCCGCGAGTCGTTGACCAGGCTGGGGGCACCGCAGTCGATCTGCACCTCGGCACTGCAGCCCACGGTGGAAGCCGCGCCCTTGGCGGCCTCCGTGAGCGCCTCGTGCAGGATGCGGCGCGCCTCCTCACTGAAGCTGCGAATGGTGCCCTGGAGGTTCACGTGACCCGCGATGACGTTGGGGGCCGAGCCGCCGTGGATGCTCCCGACGCTGACGACAGCGGGGTCCAAGGGGTCGATGCGCTGCGGGACGATCGTGGCCAGTGCGTCCACGACCCGGGCCGCGGCCAGGACCGCATCGCGTGACAGATAGGGACGCGAGCTGTGCCCGCCTTGACCTTGGACCTCGATGCGGAAGGGGTCCCCGGCAGCGGTGAACACACCCTCCCGGAGGCCCACCTGGCCGGTGAAGCGGGTGGGGTCCACGTGCAGGGCGAAGCAGGCGCGGGCGTCGTCGCAGACCCCCTCACCGACGAGCGCCTCCGCCCCCGAGGGGACGACCTCCTCGGCCGGTTGGAAGACGAAGCGGATGCGGCCGGGCAGCCGGGACGCGACCTGCGAGAAGAGATCGACGAGGGTGACGGCCACGGCACAGTGCATGTCGTGGCCGCAGGCGTGGCTGACGCCCTTCACCTCCGAGACGGCCGGCGCCTCGCCGGGGCGCCTCGGGTCTGCGATGGGCAGCGCGTCCATGTCCGCGCGGTAGACCACCATGGGCTCCCCCTCGCCCACGTCGCAGACGAGTCCAGTGCGCGCTGCGGGACGGGCCTCTAGGCCCAGCCCCGCGAGGCGCTCCCGCAGGTAGGCCTGCGTGTGTTCCTCCTGCCAGGAGAGTTCGGGGAAGCGGGCAAGGTGGCGACGGACCTCGAGGCCGCGGTCCTTCGCGGCGTCGAGGCCTGCATCGAGATCGGCGAGGATCGAGGAGAGGGACTCGGGCATGGTGAGGTCCGCCTATACCACCGAGTGTGGGGCGCTGTCGCCGCAGGACGCGGGAGTTCCGCCGACTCCCGGAACCCCAGGCCGCCTAGCCGCGCGGCTGCTTCCACGGGGCGTCGTGCTTCAGTTCGGCGACCAGCTCCGAGACCACCTTGGCGACGTCGCCGTGTGCCTGGAACCAGGCGCGCTGGCGGGCGTAGCTGGGGCCGTGCTCGAGGATGGAGAGGACCTCCGAGAGTTCCCGGGCACAGCCGAGGGCCTCGGCGGTGGGCATGAGGTGGTCGACCCACTCGCGGATGTGCTCGCGCAGCGGGATCTGATCCCCGCGTTCGTTCCGGATCAGATCGGCATCGAGCGCGAAGCGGGCGGCGCGCCACCGGTTCTCGGCAAGCGTCCAGCGCTTCATCTCCGGCAGCGGCTCGCCCATGTCGTACTGGTTGACCAGGTACTCGACCATGCACTGCGCAAACGCGGCGACCGCCGCCACCTCGCAGAGCGTGTTCATGCCGTCGCACATGCGAAGCTCGATGGTGCCGAAGTTGGGATGCGGGCGGATGTCCCACCACACCTCCCGAATCGAGGTGATCGTCTCCGCCGAGAGGAGCGTGCGCATCAGGGTGACGAACTCCGCCCAGTTGGTCAGGCGCGGGGGGAGGCCGGCGGTGGGGAGGCCTTCGAAGATCTTGGACCGGCAGCTGGCGAGCCCCGTGTCGCGCCCGCCCCAGAACGGGCTGGACGCGGAGAGGGCGAGGAAGTGGGGGATGAAGCACGAGAGGGCGTTGGTCAGGGCGATGGCGTGCTCGCCGCTGGGCAGCCCCACGTGCACGTGGATGCCGCAGATGAGCAGCCGCCGCGCGGGCCACTGCATCCGGTCCACCAGGCCCAGGTAGCGCGCGTCGGGGCTGATGGGAACGTCGGCCCAGGCGGTCATCGGGTGGGTCCCGGTGCAGATGAGTTCGCACCCCTTCTCCCGCGCGATCTCCCGCACCCGTGCAAGGCGCGCCGCGAGGTCGGAGCGCGCCTCCGCGACCGTATGGCATACGCCGGTGTTCACCTCGACGATGCTCTGGAAGAGCTCCGGCTTCACGTTGGCGTCGCCGTCGAGGGCCTCGAGGATCTCACGCGCCCGCGGCAAGAGCCGTCCACTCTCGGGATCGACGAGGGAGACCTCCATCTCGATGCCGAGGGTACGCTCGGGGGAGGGTACGAAGGCGATGCGTTCCCCAGGGCGGCCGGATTCGGGCGGATCGACCATCTTCTAGCTCCTCGTGGCTCTCTGGGCTTCGGCCTCGGCGACCGAGCGGGCAGCCGCTCGCGATCCGGCCGGCCAACCCCTGCGCCCGCCGTCCCGGTGGCCCATGGCGCGCTCCGGGGGTGCGGGGCAGAGGGAGCGCTCTGCGGACCTCGGGGCACGGGGCTCGCCCCGTCTCTTCCACGCGCCATGGATCTGCTCCACGCGCCAACGCTAACATGTCGCGCTCCCATGTGAACGGGGCCTGCACGCGGTCATGTACTTCGAGAGCGTTCGCAGCTACGACGGGACCCTTCTCGCCGGCCACCACGCCGGCGAGGGTCCGCTTCCCGTGCTCCTAGCGAATGGCCTCGGCGGGACCTTCATCGCCTGGAAGCCCCTGGTCGATGCCTTCCGTGACCGCTGCCACTTCTATTCCTGGGACTACCGCGGCCTCTACCGTTCCGAGGCGCCACAGGATCGGGAGACCCTCGCGGTGCCCTACCAGGCGCGCGATGCGCTGGCGGTGCTCGACCACTTCGGCATCGAACGGGCGATCGTTTGCGGCTGGTCGATGGGGGTACAGGTCGCCCTCGAGCTGCACCGGCACCATGCCGACCGCATCGCCGGCTTCATCCTGATGAACGGCACCTATGGGTCGCCCCTGTCTACCGCGAAGTTTCCCCTCGCAGGCCATCTCCTTCCGCCGCTCATCGGTGGTCTGCGCGCGGTGGCGCCGGTGACGAACCTCGCCGTCCATGCCGCCGCCCGATGGCGGTACACCGTGCCACTGGCGGCGGCTCTCTCCCTGGTCGACGACAACGTGGACCGGGGCATCTTCCTGGGCATCGCCCGGGAGTTCGCGCACCTCGACATGGACCTCTACCTCGAGACGCTGCGCCGCCTCGGCGACCACGATGCGGGGGACGTCCTCGCCGACGTGGAGGTCCCGGCCCTGCTCATCGCCGGGGACCGCGACGTGATGACGCCGAAGGAGGTCACAGGTCGCATGGTGCGCGAGATGGCTCGGGCGGAACTCTTCGTGGTTCCGCGGGGCACGCACTACTGTCTGGTCGAGTATCCCGAACTCATCGCGCTGCGGGTGGAGAAGTTCCTGAACGAGCACTTCCCCCACGGCATCGACACACGGGCACGGAAAGAGAGGTAGGTTCATGGGCTACGTACATGGGGGGCTCGTCGTCGCGCGGGCGTTGAAGGAGGCCGGTGTGAGTCACCTCTTCACGCTCTGCGGTGGCCACATTCAGAACATCTACGACGGTTGCGTGGAGGTCGGCATCCGGGTCGTCGACACGCGCCACGAGCAGAGTGCGGCCCATGCCGCCGACGGCTGGGCGAAGGTGACCGGACAGCCCGGTGTGTGCGCGGTGACAGCGGGGCCCGGCGTGACCGATGCGGTCACGGGTGTTGCGAATGCGCACCGCGCGGGCATTCCCATGATCTGCATCGGAGGGCAGGGGCCGCGCCTCTTCGCCGACATGGGTTCGCTGCAGGACATGAACCACGTGGAGCTGATGCGGCCCATCACCAAGTGGTCGGTGAGCGTTCCCGAGGCGCGGCGCCTCGGCGAGTACGTGCAGTCCGCCTTCCGCGTGGCGACGAGCGGCGTGCCGGGCCCCGTCTTCCTGGAGATGCCCCTCGACCTCCTCATGGACCACGTGGATGAGGACGACGTGGTCACCTACCCGAAGTATCGCACCGCCGCCCGCCCCGCTGGCGATCCCGAGTACCTTGATGCGGCGGCCGAGCTCTTGCGCAAGGCCGAGCGGCCCATGCTCATCTGCGGCGCGCAGCTCCGCTGGGCCAAGAATGGACCGCAGTCGGTGGCCCGCTTCCTCGACGCGCTCCCCATGCCCACCTTCTTCAACTCCCTGGCCCGCGGCGCCCTGCCGCGGAGCCACCCCTGTGTGTTCACGCAGGTACGCAAGAAGGCGCTGGCCGAGGCAGACGTGGTGCTCGTCTTCGGGACGCCCCTCGACTTCCGCCTCGGCTACGGGCGCGAGGGGATGCCCTTCGCCCCGGGCGCCAAGGTCATCCAGGTCGATCTCGACCACGCGGAGATCGGACGCAACCGCCCCATCGAGGTGGGCATCGTCGGCGACACAGGTCTCGTCCTCGACGGGCTGACAGAGCGCCTCGAGGGCACCGACACGACGGCGACCGAGGAGTGGGTCGCCAAGATCGCCGAGGCGGAAGCGGAGAAGATCGCGCGGATGAAGCCGGAGCGGGAGAGCGACGCCGAGCCGATCAATCCGCTTCGCCTGTGCGCCGAGGTGGACCGGCGCCTCGCCGAGGACGCCATCGTCGTGGGCGACGGCGGTGATTTCGTCGCCACCGCTGCGTACAACCTCGACATCAAGCGCCCCTTCTCCTGGCTCGACCCGGGGCCGCTCGGCACCCTGGGGGTCGGGCCGGGCTATGCGATGGCGGCGAAGCTGGCCTGCCCCGACCGGCAGGTGGTGATCATGTTCGGAGACGGTTCGTTCGGGCTCAACGGCTTCGAGATCGAGGCAATGGTCCGCCAGGGCATCGACGTGAAGATGATCATCGGCAACGACTCCTGCTGGCAGCAGATCCGCCGGGGACAGGTCGCCCTCTTCGGTGAGGAGCGGGCGGTGGCCACGAAGCTCTCGTGGGCCGACTACCAGACGGTGGCCGAGGGACTGGGGGCCCATGGCGAGGTGGTGCGCACCTTGGCCGAGTTGGGGCCGGCGCTCGACCGCACCTTCGCCGCCGACCGGGCGGCGGTGTGCAACGTCGAGATCGGAAGCTCCGACTTCCGCAAGAACGCCATCAGCGTCTAGGGGAAAAGCGCACCCGAACTCCGCTTCGGGGCGCAGCGGCGCCCGATGCGGTGTCTCTACCGGCGCCGCGAGCGACCGTTCAAAAGACCGGTGACCGTCGTGGCACGGCCTGGGAGGCCGCGCGGGGTGAGGATCGTCCGGGGGCTCGTCGCCTCGGAGAGGCCCGGA
Organism: uncultured Myxococcia bacterium; assembly: GCA_964471535.1. Lineage (GTDB taxonomy): Bacteria > Myxococcota > Myxococcia > SLRQ01 > SLRQ01 > CAYYHA01. The sequence continues at coordinate 6,395 of CAYYHA010000228.1, forward strand.
GCGTCCTGCGCGCCACTTTGCTCTCAGCAGCACCCCGAGGCCGGGCGAGGGGCCTCGGCGTCACAGCGGACGGCCCGGTAGGCCAGGGTCGCAGCGATCGCGCCGGCCACAGGGGCACAGAGGTACAGCCACAGGTCCGACAGGGTGCCGGCGGCCAGCGCGGGTCCGAGGCTCCGAGCGGGGTTCATCGAGGCGCCGGTGAAGGGACCGGCGAAGAGGGCGCAGAGGGTCACCGTGCCGCCGATGGCGATGGCCGCCGCCTGCCCAGCAGCCCGGGCGTCGGTGGCCACCGCGACGATGACGAACATGAGGAAGAAGGTGATGATGAACTCCAAGCCGAAGGCGGAGGCGAGTCCGATGCCGGAGGGATGGGTCTCCCCAAGGGGCGCCTCGGGGCCCGCGAGGAGGCGCAGTGCGATGGCGGCGAGGAGCGCTCCGCCACATTGGGCGACGAGGTAGGCGGGGACCTGACGCCAGGGGAAGTGGCCTCCCACCGCGAAGGCGATGCTCACCGCGGGATTGAAGTGGGCGCCGGAGACGTGCCCCAGCGCGAAGATCATCGCCATCACGACCAGGCCGAAGGTGAGGGCGACGCCGAGGTGACCCACGGCACCTCCGTAG
>CAYYHA010000229.1:0-6889 GCA_964471535.1 uncultured Myxococcia bacterium
GCGCGGAGGAGGAGCCGTGAGCATCCTGGTGACCGGTGGAACCGGCTTCTTGGGGAGGCACGTCGTCCGCGCGCTCCTGGCTGCAGGCGAGGCACCGAAGATCCTGGTCCGCAACGACGACGCAGAGCTCTCGCGCCTCGGCGCCGAGGTGATCCCAGGCTCGGTGCTGATCCGAGACGACGTGGCGCGGGCACTCAGGGGTGTGAGACAGGTCTTCCACCTCGCGGGCTTCGTCTCCCGGGATCGGAGTCACGGGCGCCTGATGTACGAGGTGCACGTGGAGGGCTCGCGCAACGTGCTCGAGGCCGCCGCGGCCGCGGGGGTCGAGCGCGTGGTGGTTGCGTCGACCAGTGGCACCGTGGCGGTGAGTCCTCGGCCCGATCCGCTGCCTACCGAGCGCGACCTCGATCCCATCGAGATCATCGCTGCCTGGCCCTACTACCTGAGCAAGCTCTACCAGGAGCGCCTCTGCTTTCGCCTCGGCCGGGAGCACGGCATCGAGGTGGTCGCAGTCAACCCCAGCCTGCTCCTAGGACCCGGCGACCGTCGCCTCTCCTCGGTCTCCGATGTAAAGAAGATCGTCGACGGGGCGCTGCCGGCGATCCCTCCTGGCGGCCTCTCCTTCGCCGATGTGCGCGACGTGGCGCAGGCCTGCCTCGCCGCAATGGAGCGGGGCCGGCCGGGAGAGCGCTACCTCCTCGGGGCGGCGAACATGTCCTTCACCCACTTCGTTCGGAAGGTTGCGGCCATCGCCGGCGTGGAGGCGCCGCCGCTGAAGTTGCCAGAAGGGGTCACACGGGTGAGTGCGCAGGTGTTGGACCGGCTGGGGGGCATCTTCGGCTTCACGCCGGCCGTGGATCCGGTCAGCGCAGAGATGAGCGAGTACTACTGGTACCTCGACGATTCGAAGGCCCGGGCAGAGCTCGGATGGGCGCCTCGGGATCCCCACGAGACGCTCGCCGACACGGTGGCCGATCTCGAGCGCCATCTGCCCTCTGCTGCTTGAGGCGCCACCGGGAGGGACGGCGATGCCTAGACAGCCCTGGACTCGGCACATCTTCATCTGCACCAACGAGCGGCCCCCTGGCCATCCGCGGGGGAGCTGTGCGGCGCGTGGCAGCGAGGCGCTCGTTCCCGCCTTCAAGCAGGCGCTCAAGGCACGGGGGCTCGATCGCACGGTGCGGGCACAGCGGGCGGGCTGCTTCGACTACTGCGAGGGGGGCTGCGTGGTGGTGATCTATCCGGAGGGCGTCTGGTACGGCGGGGTGACGCCGGAGGACGTGGAGGAGATCGTTGCCGCGCTCGAGACGGGCCGTACCGTCGAGCGCTTGAAGCTCGACTTCGAGGCGCTCCCGGACAAGGGGTAGGGCGCCCGGCGGTCACACTCCGCCTCGCCGCGTCGGTGCGGGCTTCCCCGGCCGGCCCTAGGGCCGGCGCCGGCGGCGGAGGAGGCCCACGCTCCCTGCGCCGAGCAAGAAGAGCGCGGCGGGGCTGCCGCCGGAGCCGCCGCAGCCCCCCTCGCAGCCGCGCGTCTGCGCCGTTTGGTCGAGGGTGAGGATGAAGCCCTGGCTCTGGTTGCTGGTGAGGGTCACCACGGTGGAGGCAGGCACGTAGCCGGGATGGCTCGCGCGGATCCGGTAGATGCCCGGCGGGTTGTCCTCGAAGCGGTACTTCCCCTCACCGTCGGTGGTGGCGCGCCCGAGCTTCGGTCCCTCGACGATCTCCACGGTGGACCCACCCCAGTCTTCGCGGCCCTCGAGCTGCACGACGCCCTCAAGGACGAAGCCGGCGCCCTCGGCACGCTCGAGGGCGAAGTCGCGCTGCGTCGAGGTAGAAAGATCGAGGGTCTCGCTCACGGGACGCCAGCCCTGGGCGCTGACCGTGATGCCGTAGCGGCCGGCGGGTAGACCGGAGAAGACGTAGTCGCCGAGCTGATCGCTCTCGGTGAGGCGCGCCGTTCCGTTGGCATCGGTGAGCTTCAGGGTCGCCCCGGCGATGGGGAGGTCCTCGAGGCCGGCGACGGTGACCTTGCCCGAGAGCACCAGCGCCTGGCCCCCCGGCGCCAGGCCAATGGCGACGTCGCTCACCGGGCCGTTCATCACCTCGATCTGCACCTCGGTGGCCTCGTAGCCGGGGGCACCGGCGGCGACGGTGTGCGTCCCGTTGGGGATCAGGGTGAAGCGGAAGGTGCCGTCGGCGCCGGTGGTGACGAGCGCACCCTCGTCTTGGATCTCCACCGTTGCCCCGGCGATGGGGGCGTCGGTCGTCGCGTCGTAGACCCGGCCGCTCACGTCGAAGCCGGCCGGCCGCGGCCGGAGCGAGATGAGCAGCCCCGTGACGTCCATGTCGGCGACGGGGACGGGCACCCGCTTGTTGTAGTAGCCGGTGGCGATCACCAAGAGGTCGTAGTCCTGGTCGGGCTCCACGTCGGTCAAGGTGAACTGTCCGTTCGCGTTCGTGGTCACCTCGGCCAGGTTCGTCCCCATCCGCTCGAGGCGCACCCGAGCCCCCTCGATGGCCTTGCCCGTCGCTTCCGACTCGACGCGCCCACTGATGCGGACCGTGGGCAGGGGGTCGAGGGCGAAGTCCTGCACGAGGTCGCCATCGACCACGAGGTTGCTCGCGGTCGCCGGGGCGTAGCCCATCCTGCTTGCGGTCAGCGTGTAGGTTCCTCCGGGGAGGGTCAGGGCATAGCTTCCGTCCATCGCCGAGGTCGCCGAGGCGCCGCCCGGCTGGGCGGCGATGACGGCACCGCCGAGGGGCATGCTGGTGGCGCTGTCGGTCACCGTCCCGCGGACGGTGAACTGGAACGCGTCGGGGGGAGCGCCGGGGGTCGGAGCAGGGGCGACCGCCCAGCTCGTGGCCAGGTCCTCGGTGGTCTCGTCGTCGCGGGTGCCCCGCGCGGCATCGAGCACCCCATTGGCCCCCGCCGCCTCCGTCTCACCCGGCTCGCTGGGATCGCGACGGGCGATGAAGGTGCCCGCCGGCGCGAAGGTGCCCGTGCCCGCATCGGTCCCGTAGGTCGAGGTGCCCACCGTGACCCCACTTTTGTCCGCGGGGGCGTCGGTCGGGGCGGGGCTGCCCCAGATCACCAGATCCACGTCGGCGACGAGCTCGTCCCCCGGCAGCAGCGCGTAGAGCACCACGAACTCCCCCGCGGGATCGAGGGCCGGTCCGTCCACCGAGGTCACGGCGCCGTAGGCGGGCACCATGGAGGCCACCTCGAGGTCGGGGGCCACGCCGTAGGCGGCGGTGAAGGTCGCTGCGTCCACCAGGCTGACGCTGAGGTAGCCTCCGGCGCGCAGCACCGTGCCGGCGGGGAAGCCGACGGCGAAGTCGCCGGGATCCACCGCCACCGGCATGCCACCCTGCTGCGCGTAGCGGGGGTCGTCGCTCAGGAAGAGCCCCTCGAGGGCGAGGGGAACGGGGCCGGGGTTCTGCACCTCGATGAAGGGCGCGGTGGGATCGGTTGCGATCTCGGAGAGAAGCGGCAGCACGAGCCCCTGTGGGTCTGCGACCTGCCGCGCCATCCCCCGATCGGCCTTCAGCTCGAAGCGGACGTAGTGCCAGCGGGGGGAGGAGAGTGCATAGCCGCTCCACGGAGACTCGACTCCATCGAAGCCCCAGCCGTCCGGCCCCAGCTTCAGTGACCAGTCGGCCGCGCCGGCGACCTGCCAGCGCTCGGCGCCGCCAAAGCCGGCAGGCGAGAGCAGGGTCACGGTGTAGGTGCCGTCGCCGGCGACGCGGTCGCCCCGGCTGCCATCGTCCACCATGCGCATCCGGGCAGAGGAGGCGTCGAAGGCCGCCTCGCCGAAGCGGGGCTGGAAGGAACCGGCCGCCGTCCAAGTGGCACCCGCGGTGTTGTAGTCGTCCCAGATGGCGGGGATGGGCGCAAAGCCCCGGCACGCGAGCACCGTGGCCGGGTCGGGACAGGCCGCATCGGTGGACTCACTCGGGTCGAGGGCGGTCGCGTAGCGAACCGTCACCGTGTAGGCATTGCCATCGGGAAAGGCGAGCGGCATCGGCGCGCCGCCGCGGGCACCGAGGGCGCTGCTGAGATCGCCACCAGGGGGGATGACCAGGTACTGGTAGGTTCGCGCGCCGGCGGCGGCGGGGAAGCTCAGCTGTGCCGTCCAGATGCCGTCCCCCGCCGCAGCATCCCCCTGCGTGGCTCCGTCGTCGACCAGGTCGACGCCGTTGGTCATGGGATCGAAGGCCGGGTCGGTGTCGAGCTTCCACACCACGCGGGGCGCCTGGGCCGCGGCGATTGACGGTGCGGCGGCGGCGCAGGCGAGCAGGACGGCGGCGCAGGTCTTCATGGCTCCTCCTCGACTGTGACGGTCATCAGGTACTCCGCGTCCATGTCGGAGTAGACGCTGAGCAGGTGGTCCCCCGCCTCGCCCATCTCGAGGTGGAACTCCAAGATTCGGTCGTCGCCCGCGTACTCGAAGAGATCGACGTCGACGAGCTGCTCGAGGTCGCTGTTGCCGCAGTCGGGGCTGAAGCCCTCCACGAGGAGCTCCGTCCCCGGAAAGATCATCTTGGTGAGGAGGAGGCGGACGACCAGCGTCGCATCGACCCGTTCGGTGCGGACCACCACCCGCTGCTCGCCGGGGAAGCGGCCGCGGACGAAGTGCGCCTCGTCGAGGACGCAGCCCGCCTGCAGCCGGCACTGGGGCACCACCCCGTTGCACAGATCCTCGATGCGGCCGCCGGCGAAGATCTGCTCGTCCGAGAAGCAACCGCCGAGGGCGATGGCCGCGAGGAGCAGCAGCGCTGCGTAGAGGCCGGCTCGCATTTGCCGCCACCTCCGCACGTTGGTATGCCTGCCCGGGTGAGCGCGGTCGACTCCCACCTCGCCCGCATCGCGCGCGTCCGCTGCGGGCCCCTCGTCCTGGCGCTCCTCCTCGTCCTGCCGGGTCTGGCCTGGGGACAGGCGCGGGGCGGGCCCGGTCCCACGCCGGCGCGCATCGCCGTGCGCATCCTGCCGGTGGGGCAGGAGACGCCCGCCAGAATGGTGCTGCAGGCGGTGCACCACGGGGGGGTGGCCTTCGTCGACATCGACGCCCTCGGTCTTGCCGGCGGGGCGCCTGCCGGGCTGCGTGACCTCGAGGAGGAGGCCCGGGCCCTCGAGCTGCGCTTCGCGTTCCGGGAGGCGGTCGAGCGCTGGCGTGAGGTGGTCGAGCGCCTGAGCAACGCGCGCACCGTGCTCCTCGTCCCCGGCCGCGTCGCACGGGCCCGGGTGGGGCTGGCCGCAGCCTACGCCAACGCCGGAGAGCGGGATCTGGCGATCCTCGAGTTCCGCAAGGCGCTCGCCCTCGATGCCGGCATCACGGCCGGGCCCGAGTACCCCCCCGCGGTACGCGAGCTCTTCGCCGAGGCCCGGCGCCAAGGCCCGGCCCTGCCCGTTGCGCCGGACGACGCAGTTCTCGAGCGCCTCGCCACCGAAGCAGGGGTCGAGGGAATCCTCTGGCTGGCCACGGGCCGGGAGGAGGGCAGGCGGTACCTGGTGCGTCGTCTTCATCGGGTGGGAAGGCAGGGCTCGGAGGAGGTTCGGGTGCGCCTGCCCGAGGAGGCGCCGGCGGCGCGAGCGATCGCGATGCGCGAGGGGAAGCAGCTCGAGGAGGAGCTGCGTCAGGCCTTTCCTGAGCCCCCGCCGCCACCGCCCCCGTGGCACGAAAACCCCCTCGTTTGGGGCTCGGCCATCGGGCTCTCGGCGGCGGCGGTGGCCGGGGTCGTCCTCGCACTCACGCTCGGCCGGGAAAAGGTGGACGTCGTACTGCGATATTGAGTTCTCCCCCGCCATGAACGCATCGAGTCTACCCGCCGCCGAGGCCTGCTCCAAGGGGGCGCCCCGTCTTGCCGCCGCTGCCGTGCTGCTCCTGATGGCGGTGGTCCCTGGCTGCGATCGCGACGTGGGCGACCTGGTGGTTTTCGTGAATCGCTCCAGCCGCGTGGCCGAGGACCCGCTCGATCCGGCGGTGGTGGGCTACCTCGAGCTGCGCGTGGAGGGGCCGGGGATGGGCGTTGCCACCCGGGGCTTCGACGTGCAGGCCGGGGCCGATCGCCCCTTGGTGGGCATCCCCACTGGCCCCGACCGCGTGCTCACCCTGAATGCGCGGACCGAGGCCAGCGGGCGCCTCGTGGCCCGCGGCCGAACGCTGCCCCTCGAGGTGACGCCCGGCGTACATCGGATCCTCCTCTATGTGGGGCTCGTCGATCGCCTCTCGGCGGCGAGCGGGCCCGGCCTCGCCTTTGGCCGCTCCGACGCCGCCCTGGCTGCGCTCCCCGATGGAGAGCTCCTCCTCGTCGGTGGAGCCTCCGACGTGGGGGTGGAGGCCCACCTCGCCCGCATCGATCCCGACGCGGGCACCTTGGTGGAGGCGGAGACCTGCGGCCCTCCACCTGGCTGTCTCGGGACACCGCGTATCGCCCCGGCGGCGGTGGCCACCTCACGGGGCGTCTTGGTGCTGGGGGGGCGCGATGGACAAGGGACGGCCGTCGCCGCGGTGGAGCTGTGCGACGGCCGCCTCTGCCTTCCCGTGGCCTCCCTGCCGGCACCGCGGTGGGGCGGCGTGGTGGTGGCCCATCCCGACGGAGGTGCGCTGTGGGTGGGGGGTGAGACCGGCGAGGGGAGCGTCCCGGCCATCACGCGCATCGGGCCCGCGGGAGAGATCGAGGCGCTCGCCCCGCTCGACGTGGGCCTCGAGGGGGCTGCGGCGGCTCTCGCCTCCCCCGAGCGCCTCGTGGTGCTTGGGGGCGAGACCGACGCTGGGGACCGCTTCGTCGCCCTCGCCCGCGACCTTTCGACCGGCAGGGCGGTCCCGGTCGAGGTGGATGCGGTGCCCTGGCGACGCGACGGCACGGCGGTGGCGCAGAACGAGATGCG
>CAYYHA010000230.1:0-3067 GCA_964471535.1 uncultured Myxococcia bacterium
TGGGAGCCGGCTCAGGCGCCGCGGCCAGGGGGCGGGCGCCTGGCGCGGACAAAGGCGCCAGTGCCGGCGCCTGCCGGCGAGGGACCCGTCAGTCGAGGGGGAAGGCGTGGACGATCTCCGGCCGAAGTCCGGAGAACTGCTCCAGCCACGCCTTGCGCTCGTGCTTGAGCGTGCGGCAGAGCTGCGCGTACTCCTCGGGCGCGTAGAGCTTCCTGGGGTCGAAGGCCTCGATGTCCATGCCGGGAACCTGCGTGGGCACCTCGTAGCCCCAGTCCGGATCGGTGGTCCACTCCACCGTGTCGCGGGCGATCTCGCGGATGATGGCCTGGCTCATCATCAGGGTGATCTTCTTGCCTGCTTCCTTCCCGCCGACCTTGCCGGTGTTGAGGAGGAAGCACTGGATCTCGTCGCCGTTGCGTTCGAGGATCTCCAGGAAGCGGTTGCCCTCCTCGTACTTGGGTCCGACGATGAAGGGGTTGGTGCCCACCTCGCGCACCGCCTCGCCGGCCGCCGACGGATCGGCAGCGCTGGTCTTGATCGACTCACCGAGCATGAAGGCCGCTGCGCCCTGCACCGGGGTGAGCCGAGCCACCGGGGGAACGATGGTGTAGTTGCGGGTGATGAAGAAGACGAGGTTCACCTTCTCGAGGTCGATGCGCTCCCCGCACAGGTCGATGTCCGAGCGCAGGACGATGGCCCGGCCGTTCTTCGAGATCGCGCAGTTGTCGAAGTCGACCTCGCGGTCGGGGCCGACCCAGACGTTCTCGAGGAGCGCCCGCGGCTTCTGGATCGCGTCGTAGAGGGTGGGTTGATCCTCGGGCCTAAGCCCATCGGTCTTGATGTAGAAGCCCTCCTCGGTGCCCCGGCAGGCGCCGTCGGGCATCATGAAGACCACGTCGTCCTGCAGGATCTCCACCCCCTCCTCGCCGTGAAGCTCGTGCGGGTGGCAGGTCAGCGAGGTCTTCCCCGTTCCAGAGAGGCCGAAGAAGATGGCGCCGCGTTCCACCAACGCGCCACTTCGGTTCTTCACCCGGAGGATCTTCGAGCCCGCGTGGAGGCCGAGCCCGCCCCGACGGGTCTTCGTGTGGTACATCCCCATCCGCAGGAAGGCCTTCTTGCACTCGCCGTAGTAGTCGATGCCGAGCACGTAGGTGACCCCGTGCTCCGCGTCGATGAGCACGCGGCGCTCTGGCCAGTCCTCCACGTAGTAGGTGACGAAGTCCGGTTCACGCGCCGCGTAGTCGGCCGGCGGGGGGAAGAGCGCCGAGTGCCAGAACAGCGCCACCCGCGCGGCGTGCTTCTGGACGAAGGCGCGGCAGTGATAGGCCCCCTCGCCCTGGCCCATGGTGCGATCCACCTGGATGAACTCCCGATTTCGCACGTGCTCACGCACCGCCTCGACGAGGGCGCGGTCCTCGTCGGTGAACGGCTCGTCGACGAAGTTCTTGGAGAACTTCGCCGAGCGCGAGCGGACCCGACTCACGTAGGCCGCATTCCCCCAGATCGTCGTCCACTCGCCGGGGCGGGCCAGCTCGCGGAGCGCGTCGCGAGAGGGGTTGTCGAGCACCGCCCCCAGCTCGAGGTCGCGGGGCAGGTACGGGGCGTGGACTTCGGTCTGCTTCTTGGCAGCGTGCGTGGCCATCGGCGGCTCCTCGTGGGAGCGCCCGCACCGGCGGCGGGACCGCCCCCTTGGAAAGGTTGTTCCGTACCCCCGGCCGGATCGCCCATCGATGCGCGGCCGCGGGGACCCCCCCTGTAGTCCGCCTGTCCGGCCTTTTCAACCGTTTCGAGCCGGGGTATGAGCACGCCCACGGGCTTTTCCAAGCGATATCGCGGAACTACGAAGGTGCCCCAAGAGAGCCAGATCGACGAGCTGCGTCACGCCGTGGTGCTGGTCAGCGGGGGCCTCGACTCGGCGACCGTGCTCGCCATGGCATCCGCCACGGGCTGGACCTGCCACGGACTGACCGTGGACTACGGGCAGCGGCACAAGGCGGAGCTCGAGGCCGCCCGCGCCGTGTGCGAGGCGCTCGGCGCAGCCAGCCACCGCATCGTGCGGGTGGAACTCGGCGCCTTCGGCGGCTCGGCGCTCACCGAGCCCCATCGCACGGTGCCGACGGGGCGCGACGCCCGCGCCATCGAGGCGGGGGGTATTCCGGAGACCTACGTGCCGGCCCGGAACACGGTGATGCTCTCGGTGGCGCTCTCGCTTGCCGAGGCGATCGAAGCCGATGCGATCTTCTGCGGGGTCAACGCGATCGACTACTCCGGCTACCCGGACTGCCGCCCCGACTTCGTTGCTGCCTTCCAGGCGCTCGCCAACGTGGCCACGCGGCGGGGTGTGCAGGGCCGGCCCATTCAGATCAAGGCACCCCTCATCCGCATGCGCAAGGCGGAGATCATCCGCACGGGGTTGGATCTGGGTGTCGACTATGCGCTCACCGTCAGCTGTTACGACCCCGATGGGGCGGGGCGCGCCTGCGGGCGCTGCGACGCGTGCACCCTGCGGCGCGCCGGCTTCGAGGCGGCCGGTGTGGCGGACCCCACGCGCTATCGCCCTTGAGCGGAATCGCTCCTCAGGGAGGGCGCGCGGTGTGTGCCGCCTCGGGCGCCGCCGGGGCCGGACCTCAAGGGGCAGCCCAGGTGAAGCTGGGCGTGCCCGGCCCGCCTTCGACGTCCACCGATGTGAAAGGCCCACCGCCGGCGACAAGGCAGTCGCCTCCGTCCACCGTGGCCGGGGCCCCCTCGTGGAGGACGAAGGTCGCGGTGCACCGCACCTTGCCCGCGCCGGCGTCGTAGCCGAGCTCGAGCGTGTAGGGCGTCTCGGCGGCCAGGGCAGGGCGGTCGCTGCACACCAGGGTGTTGCCGCAGAGCAGCTCCTGGGTGGTCCCCGGTTGCGGGCCCTGTCCGTAGCGGATCGGCGGGCCGATGGAGGGCGCACTGCGGTATTCGCCGAGGCCCCAGAGGGCCGGCGGATCGAGGGCGGGATCGCGCACGACGATGTCGACGAGGAGCGTGACGGGCGCAACGCAGGTCCCCTGGTGACAGAGGCTCGTCGCATCGCAGC
>CAYYHA010000230.1:3167-6864 GCA_964471535.1 uncultured Myxococcia bacterium
TCCCGCACAGGCCCCCGCAACCGTCGTCGCCACACTGCTTGCCCGTGCAGTCGGGGGTGCAGGTCGCCGAGCAGCTCCCGTCGCGGCAGACCTCTCCGTCGGCGCAGCTCCCGCACAGGCCCCCGCAACCGTCGTCGCCACACTGCTTGCCCGTGCAGTCGGGCGTGCACGCGATGCACGCACCACCGCTGCAGATCTCCCCGCCGGCGCAGCTGCCGCAGCTGCCGCCGCAGCCATCGTCGCCGCAGACGCGGCCGGCGCAGTTGGGCTGGCACTCGCAGAAGCGCTGCGGGAAGCAGTAGGGGTCGGGCTGCGAAGCATCGCCGAGATCGACGCAGCAGCCTCCCTCGAAGACCGCGTCGCAGTCGCTTTCGCCGTTGGGACAGGCAGGGGTGCAGAAGCTGACGGATCCGTCCTGGCTGGAAAGACAGGTGTCGCTTCGCGTCAGGTCGCAGTCGGTGATGCCTCCGGGGCAGTTCTGTCCCGGGGCGGCGTCGCCGCCGGCGACGCAGAACTCGTAGCGGTTGCCCTGCGCGTCCTGGAAGCCGGCGCAGCCGGTGTTTCCCTCGCCACAGGAGTCGGGATCCGAGAGATCGCAGGGGGCAGAGCAGAAGGCCCCCGTCTCCAGGGGAAGACAAAAGGCGGTCTGGCAGTCGGTGGGGCCCTCGCAGGGGGCGCCGATGGGGCCGTCGCCGGCGGGGACGCAGACGTCGACCACGCCGCCCGCGCCGTCGCTCACCGGCAGGCAGTGAAAGCCCTCGGGGCAGGGGGTGGCCGGGTCGCAGAGGCCGGTGCACACCGCCGAGGTCACGTCCAGGGTGAGGCAGACCTGCAGGTGGCACTGCTGCGGGCTCGTGCAGGCGGTACCGAAGGCCTGCTCGGGCGCTACGCACTGGTCGGTCGCCAAGGAACAGTACCTTCCCTCGGGGCACCCTTCCACCGCGCAGCGATCGCCGCAGCTGCACGCGTTGAGTACCGCTGCCGCCGAGAGCACGGCCAGGGCGGCGAGATGCCAGTAGGCAGCCCGTCCATCCCTCACGGCCGCCTCTTCTCCCGCAGTCGCCGCACCATTCCATAGTGCCGCATGGCCTCCTGTCCCACCCGCTCGATGTCCCGGTTGTTGAGCCAGGCGGAGACCGGCGCGGCGACGAAGGGCACAGCCCGGCCTAGGAGCGGAATGCCCTTTCTCGCCATCAGGCGGGTGGCGATCCGGGCCAGGACCGGGGTGCCGCTGCGGTAGAGCGGTCCCACGCCGTTGCCACGCCCCAGGATCTCGAGGATCTCCTGCTGCCCGCGGCGGCTCTTCAGGTTGGCGCGGTGCACGAGCCCGATCTCCACGATGAGTGCGATCTGCAGGTAGGTGACCAGGAGCAGATCGGCGGGCAGCGCGACGAGGCCGAAGAGGCCGCTGACGGCGCCGCCGGTTCCGGCGTAGGCCTTCTTTGCGTGGACGAGGTGGGTGGCGAGCGCCTTCTCACCCGCGTCGGGGTAGCGCCGGCGCAGCGCCCGGATGCGGGGGCGGGCCCGCTCGATCTCGCCCAGCACGATCTCGTCGAAGCGACGAAAGGCCAGCTCGCGCAGCGCTGGGCCACCCGCCTGCTCCGCTGCTCCGCCGCTCAAGGCTCGGCCCCCTCCACGCGGATCGTGTGTTCGGGCATCTCGGTGGTACCGACTCGCACCTCCATACGATACGTTCCCGGCCGGCGAACGAAAAAGCCCTCCCATTCGACGACGTAGTCGGTCTCCTTCCCGAGCCGCCCGAAGGGGACCATGCCCTCGGCCCAGGCGACCGCCCGTCCCGCGGGATCGCGGAGCGTCAGCGCCACCTTCGCCGTCACCGGCTGCGTCGCGGAGAGGGAGAGGCAGGTGCTGAAGCCGTCCACCCGGCCGGGGATGCGGGCCGCCTTCAGGACCTCGAACGGGTCGATGGCGACGCAGCGGCGGTTGTGCATCCGAAAGCCTCGGGCGTGGCGAACCGCCCGCAGGGAGAAGCGCACCTTCGCCTTCTTCACCGGCGCCTCGGACGTGCGCTGTGTCTCCAGGTCGTCCGCCTTCGGGACCGGCGGTGCCTCCATCGCCCCCTCCAAGTTGGGGAGGTGCAGCTTGAGGTCGCCCGGATCCAGGGACTGCGCATCGGCATCCTTCGCCTCGCTTGGTACGGGCGATGCCCGCGGCGGTGCCGCGACAGGACGGCCTGGTACCGCGGGCGCGATGCGGCCGGGCCCCCCCGCCGCGGCGAGGGAGGCGAGGGAGGCGAGGAGGCCGAAGCCCACCCAGAGGTGCGGAGGGTTCATTGGATCGAGAGCGTGCGATGTGCGTTCAGGGGCAGCGAGACCGGCCCCGCCGTCAAGGTGCCCGCAAGGCCCACCTCGACCTGCCCCGACCGCAGGGCATCGTACAGGGCTTGCCCCGTCCTTGCGAAGTCGATACGCACCGGCACCTCGATGCGCCGCGCCTCGCCCGCCGGAACCGTGCCCGGGGAGAGTGTGCCCCGCCCCACCGACTGACCGGCGAGGGTGAGCGACCAGTCGAGCGTCGAGGCGGGCAGCGGGAAACGGTTGGCGTTCCGAAGCGCCAGGCTCACGACCAGGTCGGCGCCGCGGATGGACACGCCGCGGGCCTGCAGGCCCAAGAGCTCCACCTTCGGCAGGCGGGGAACCGGGACGGTGCCCTTCTGATCGTAGGGGATCTCGAGCACCCCCGCCGGCGTCTCGAAGCCGAAGGCGCCCTGCACCCGCCAGCCCACCTCCTCCTTCCGGTAGAAGTTGAGCAGGATGTTGGCCGCATCGGCGAAGCGGAAGTCGAAGGGCAGGGTGAGGGTGCTCGTCTCGGTGGGGGCGACCTCCAGGTGCTTCTTCGTCGAGCCGGTGGCGAGCGGCTTTCCGTTGACCTTGAAGGTGTAGGAGAGCGAGGCGAGCTTCAGGCCGAAGGTATTGGGATTCTCGATCCGCCAGGAGAGATCGAGGCCGGCCCCGAGGAAGGAGAGGCTTCGCACCCTCGCCCCCGCGAAGTGGACCGTCGGCTTTTGCACCACCTCGGAGAGGAAGCGGCGCAGAGCGGCACAGCCGGAGGACGAAAGGGCGAGGACGAGGCTGAAGACGAGGATCCGGCGCATGACGGGCGGTCTAGACGGAGACGCACGAGGCGGTATTCGCCCCCCTTCCGCCAGGCCGCGGGGGGCTCCGGCCGCGCTACTCGCCGCCTCCGTCCCCAGTCGCCGAATCCGCCGCGTCGCCGCCTGAGCCCGCTGCGTTCCCTCCCCCGCTGCCCGCCGGGGCCTCGTCGGCCGGTCCCTGCGCTGCCGCTGCGCCCGCCTGCAGCGCCTCCACCCGCTGCGCGAAGGCCTCGATGCGCTCCTTGTCCTCCTCGGAGAGGTCCAGGAACTTCACCCCCATGCCCAGGCCATCTCCCGCATCGGGGATGTTCACCACCTCGCCCTCGCAGCGAATGGGCGCGGGGTCCTCCCCGGGCAGCTGGAAGGTGAGCTGCACCTTCGTTCCGATGGGGTGGGGGATGGCTCGGTTGAAGAAGGCCCCTCCCTTGGAGAGGTTGGCCGAGACGTGGAAGTAGAGGTCGTTCCCCGCCGAGAGCTCCATGGTGATCGCCACCGGATGGCGGGGATCGGAGCGCCGGTCCCCCTTTCGACGCTCCTTGATGAAGTCCTCCTGACGCTGCCGACGATACTCCTTGTGTAGAT
>CAYYHA010000231.1:0-6819 GCA_964471535.1 uncultured Myxococcia bacterium
CAAGACCTCTGCACCGGCCAAGACCTCTGCACCGGCCAAGACCTCTGCACCGGCCCGCGCCAACGCCACTTCCCCCTCGCCTCCACCCACAGATCCCACCGCGCCTGCCACGGGCGCTGCCGCGGATACAGCGGGCACGGTGGCGGATGGACCCGTACCCGAGGATGCGCTGAAGGCGACCGCGCTCCTCTTCGTCCATGCCCTGCGCACGGGGCTCCCCGAGGCGCTCGCCGAGCTGGCCGACTACCCCTTCCTCCTCGACGGCGAGCGCGTCGCCACGAAGCAGGCGCTCACCGAACGCCTGCGCGCAGCCTTCGGGCAGGCGGACCTCTCCGCCCTCACCTTCTACGGGCTGAAGACCTACGACTACCCCACGATGGTCCGCCTCTATGGGCAGCCACCGCGGCGTCTGTCCGGCCTCGACTTCGAGGACACCTGGGTGACGGTGGCGAACATCGGCGGCCACGGCTACGTGGGCGTGTTCCGGAAGAAGCGCGGCCGCTGGTACCTGGTCGCCTACACGGACTGAAGCGCGCCCGGCCGTCGAGTCCGCACCGGCCCGGATCGATTTGCCCGGTCCCCGCTCCGCTTGCCGGCGCATGCCGAGCCCCCGTGCCGCAGGCCGCCTCCCTGCGGGCCTGCCCCCGTCAGTCGAGCTGCTCGACAAAGCGGCGGATCCGCTCCAGACCGCGATCGATCTCCTCGGTGGAGGTGGCAAACGAGAGGCGCAGGAATCCTTCGGCACCAAAGGGCCCACCCGGGACGCAGGCCACCGCCTCCGCCTCGAGGAGCGCGTCGGCGAGGGCCACACTGTCCTCGAGGGGGCGTCCCTCGAAACGCCGCCCCAGGAGCGCGCGAAGGTCGGGGAAGGCATAGAAGGCGCCCCCGGGCATCGCACAGGCCACGCCCTCGATGGACGCGAGACCCTCCACGAGGTGCCGGCGGCGGGTATCGAAGGCGGCGACCATCTCCGCCACCACCGACTGATCGCCGGTGAGGGCGGCGACGGCGCCCGCTTGCGCGAAGTGCGTGGCGCCGCTGGTCGACTGCCCCTGAATCTTCTGCATCGCCGCGATGATCGCCTCGGGCCCCACCGCCCAGCCGATGCGCCAGCCGGTCATCGCGTAGGCCTTGGAGACCCCGCTGACGATCACCGTGCGGTCGGCCAGGTCGGGCGCGACGGAGAGCAGGTTCTCGAAGCGCCGCCCGTCGTAGAGGATCTGTTCGTAGATGTCGTCGCTGACCACCACCACGTCCGGGTGGCGGCGCAGGACCTCGGCCAGCCCCGCGAGCGTGTCCCGCCCGTACACGGCACCGGTGGGATTGCTCGGAGAGTTGAGCAGGATGAGGCGCGTCCGCGGCCCGATCGCCGCCTCCACCGCCTCGGGGCGCGGCTCGAAGCCGTCCTCGGCCCGCGCCTCGACGCGCACGGGCGTCGCGCCGGCGAGGGTGACCATGTCCGGGTAGCTCACCCAGCAGGGGGTGACGAGGAGGGCCTCGTCCCCCGCGTCGAGGAGGGCTTGGCAGAGGTTGTAGAGGGCCTGCTTGGCGCCCACCGTGACGAGCACCTGCGCGTCCTCGAAGTCGAGGCCGTGCGCTTTCCGGTAACGGGCGCGGATCGCCTCCTTCAGGGGAGGGATGCCCGAGACGGGTGGGTATTTCGTCGCGCCCTCGCGGAGCGCCTGCACCGCCGCCTCCTTGATGTGGACCGGGGTGTCGAAGTCGGGCTCGCCCGTACCGAAGGTGACCACGTCCACCCCTCGGGCCTTCAGGGCCCGGGCCTTGGCCGCGGTGGCCAGCGTCGCCGAGGGCTTTACGGCACGCGCTCGGTGGGAGAGCCGGATCACGGGCCCGTCCCTCCCCCTTGCTTCTCCCGGTAGCGGCGCAGCACCGCCTCGGGAACCATGGTGCTCACGTCGCCGCCGAAGTGCAGCACCTCACGGACGAACTTGCTGGAGATGTAGAAGTTCTCCTCGCCGGTCATCATGAACAGGGTCTCGACCTCTGGCGCCAGCTTTCGGTTCATGTTGGCCATCTGCAGCTCGTACTCGAAGTCGCTCACCGCCCGCAGGCCCCGCAGGACCACCGAGATCCCTCGCTGCCGGCAGTAGTCCACGAGCAGGCCCTCGAAGGCATCGACCTCGACCCGCTCGTCGCCGCCGAGGGCCTCGAGGAGGATCGCCTTGCGCTCCTCCACGCTGAACATCGGCGTCTTCCGCGGGTTGGTCGCAATCGCGACCACCAGGGAGTCGAAGATCCGCAGCCCCCGCCGGATGATGGAGATGTGTCCGTTGGTCAGGGGGTCGAAGGACCCTGGATAGATCGCCCGCCTGCTCATCCTACGTCCCTGACCCGGTAGAGGCTCACCATCGTATCGCCGTAGCGCCGCTCGAGGGTTCGGCACAAGGGCGGCACCCGGGCCGGGGCCGCGCTGCGCCGGTCGTGTTCTACCACGACGCGCGCGCCTTCCAAGAGCCTCTCTGGCTCCGCCGCGATCCGCCCGACCACCCGCTCGGCGGGCATGGCATAGGGCGGATCGGCGAAGACGAGGTCGAAGGCGACATCGGCAAGCCGCAGCGAGAGTGCATCGCCCACCACCACGCGCGCTCGGTCCTCGAAACCGAGAGCGCGAAGGTTCTGCCGGATCAGCCGCGCATGCCGGCGGTCGCGCTCCACGAAGGTGCAGTGGGCCGCCCCGCGGGACAGCGCCTCGAGGCCGAGCGCGCCCGTTCCAGCGAAGAGGTCTAGGACCCGAAGTCCGTCCATCCGCTGGCCGAGCAGGTCGAAGATCGACTGACGCACCCGGTCGGAGGTAGGACGGATTCCGCGGGTGCGCGGCGTCTTCAGGCGAGCCCCTCGGGCACTGCCGCCGATGATCCGCATCGAGCCCTCACAGCTCCTCGAGGAGCTGTGCCCGGAGCCGCCCGGCCGTCCCGGCGAGCTTCAGGAGGCGAAGCAGGTCCTCCGTCTCGTTGTAGACGCGCACCTCGACCCGATCGAGGGCGTCCCCTTCGAGGTCGGAGAGGCGCTCCCCGTACTCGGCGAAGACCTCCGCGGGTGGGCGCGTGCCGAGGCGCGCGCCCATCTCCTCCGACAGGGGGGGCGGCAAGGCCGCCACCAGCGCATCGGCGAGCGGCGAGCGCAGGGAGAGCAGCCGTGCGCCGGCCCCAACCGCACTGCGCAGGCCCTCGCGCCAGACCAACGAGCACGGGTCCTGGTGCCAGGCGACCCCCACCGGATCCACCTCGGAGGCAAGCTCGGCCAGGCCGGCGCCCTCGCCGCCCACCACACCGACGAGGTCGGGCGCCGCCCCGAGGAGCTTCAGCGCTGCGACCAGACGCCCGGCGTCCGCCTCGCCCCCGTCGTCCACCTCGATCTCGAGGCCCAGCTCCCGCTCCCGAACCGGCTCGGTCGCCTCGCGTACCGCCGGCGCCGCCGCCTCCGGCTCGAGGCCGGCCACCCGGAGGGTGAACGCCGTGAAGCCCGCTTCCACATAGGTGTGCATCCGTTCGGCCGCGAGATCGGCGTCCTCGGGACGCTCGAGCGTCACCGTGGGGGCACGGATCCACAGGGGACGGGTCCACCCCAGAGACTCGGCTGCGCCGCAGATGGACTCGAAGAAGGCGTGCAACGCCCGCGGTCCCTCGGCGACCCGGGCCGGCGCGAAGCCAACGACCGCGTCGCAGTCACGCGCCGCCCGCAGGACGGGCGGCACGAGGATCGGGGTATCCACCCAGACGGTGAGGAGCACCGCCGGCGCCCCCTCGAGGCGGGCGAGGACGTCCCCGAGGGCGAGCAGACGGACCGGTCGCGGGCCAAGGCGCAGCTCCGCAGCGGCGGGCCGCTTCTTCAGGAAGGGATCGTCGATCACGGGCCCGGGCATTCTATCCGAGTTTCACCACCGGCTCCGCTTCTTGCGCGCCGCCCCCCGGCACCCCGCCGGAGACGGCGCGTCGCGGTGCCCTTCCGGTGCCCGATCTTGCCGCGCCCAGCCCCTTCCCCTAGTGTCTCGCCTTCGGACAGCACACCCCCGCCATGTCCGAACTTTGAACACTCGAGGGCCGGGAGTTTCCGGCGGCGCCATGGACCAGAAGCACTACCAGGACCTCCACACCATCGTCATGCTCAAGGACGTCATCCGGAAGTGGTGGGGCCTCGAACTCGCCATCGCCGATGCGTCCGGTTACGTCCTCGACCACGCCGAGGGGAAGATCATCCCCCCCAACAACGACTTCTGCCGGCTCTCCCTCTTCTCCAAGGAGGGCCTCCGCCGCTGCAATGCGTCGGTGAAGTACCTCGGCGACCGTTTCCGGTCGCGCAAGAAGCCGCGCCGCTGCCTCTTCCACGACTGTCACATGGACTTCTCCATCGTCGGGTGCCCCATCGTGGTGGGCGGGACCTACCGGGGCTTCCTCTTCGTGGGCGGCTTCCTGCGCGAACCCATGACCGAGCGGCAGGCGGCGCACACCGAAGAGCGCATCCGAGAACTCAACCCCAGTGCCACCGATCTCGAGCGGGCGGTGCGTCGCATGCCAGTGCTCTCCGCCGCAGAGTTAGAGAAGCTCTGCGACCTGCTCGAGTTCGCAGCCGACGAGATCGCCAATTTCGAGGCAGAGATTGCGCGGCGCGAGGAACGGATCCAGGCGCTGACGGGGCAGCTCGAAGCGCGCCACCACTTCGAGAAGATCATCGGCAAGAGCGCCAAGATGCAGGAGGTCTTCCGCCTCCTCGAGAAGGTCGTAGACAGCGACTCGACGGTGCTCATCCAGGGCGAGAGCGGTACCGGGAAGGAGCTGGTCGCCCGGGCGATCCACTTCAGTGGCGCGCGCCGCGACGGGCCCTTCGTGGTGCAGAACTGCTCGGCGTTCAACGACAACCTTTTGGAGAGCGCCCTCTTCGGTCACGTGCGCGGAGCGTTCACCGGGGCCATCAAGGACAAGAAGGGGCTCTTCGAAGTGGCGGACGGGGGCACCTTCTTCCTCGACGAGATCGGGGACATGTCGCCGGCGCTGCAGGTGAAGCTCTTGCGGGTGCTGCAGGAGGGAGCCTTCACGCCGGTGGGGAGCACCGAGACGCGGGAGGTGGACGTCCGGGTCATCGCCGCCACGCACAAGGATCTGAAGAAGATGGTCGAAGCGGGGGAGTTCCGCGAGGACCTCTACTATCGGATCAACGTCATCCACGTGGAGGTCCCGCCGCTGCGCGAACGCCGGGACGACATCCCCCTGCTCGTAACCCACTTCCTCACGAAGCACGCGCGCGAGGGCGAGCCGCCGAAGAGCCTCGACGAGGCGACGCTGGCCCTTCTGATGGAGTACACGTGGCCGGGCAACATCCGCGAGCTCGAGAACGAGATCGAACGGCTCCTCGTGCTCGGCAGCGACCGGTCGGTACTCGGCCCCGATCTCTTGAGCCCCCGCATCCGGGAGGCCGTGGGCTCCGGCCCCGGCCCCGATCCCCTGCCCCGGATTCGCGCCACCGGGAAGCTGAAGAACGCCATCGAAGCCCTCGAGCGGGAGATGATCCACCAGGGGCTGATTCGCACCCAATGGAACAAGTCGCGCCTCGCCCGGGAGCTGGGGATCAGCCGCTCGAACCTCATCGCGAAGTGTGAGAAGTACGGACTCGTGAAGCCGGAGAGGCGCTGATGGAACGCTTCGAGGAGGGGTACTGCCGGTCGGCGGATGGCACGGCGATCTACTGGTCGGTGCGGGGGCCCGCCGGCGGCACACCGGAGCCGGATCTGGTGCTCTGCGATGGGCTCGGGTGTGACGGCTTCATCTGGAAGTACCTCATCCCTGCCTTCTCCGACCGGCACCGGATCGTGCGTTTCCACTACCGCGCCCACGGGCGCTCGGAGACGCCCACCGATCTCTCTCGCTTGAGCATGGCAGCGCTCGTCGACGACCTCTTCGCGGCGATGGACGCGGCCCGAAGCGAGCGCGCGGTCCTCGCGGGGCACTCGATGGGGGTGCAGGTGATCCTCGAGGCGCACCGGCGTCACCCCAACCGCGTTCGCGCCCTCGTACCCATCTGCGGCTCCTATGGGCATCCCCTCGATACCTTCCACGGAACCGATGCACTGCGCAGCGCCCTGCCCTACATCCACAGGCTCGTCACCGCGGTGCCTCGCGCGGTCCTGACCGTGTGGAGCACGCTCCTGCCGAGCCCCGTCGCCTACTTCGTGGCGCTCCTCGCCGGAGAGGTGAACCGCTCCCTCATCCGCATCGAGGATCTGCAGCCCTACTTCGATCACCTCGCCCGGATGGATCCTCGCGTCTTCGTGACCCTTCTCGAAGCGGTGAGCAAACACTCGGCCGAGGATCACCTGCCGCATGTGGACGTGCCCACCCTCGTGATCGGCGCCGAGCACGACTCGTTCACCCCCGTCTGGCTCTCGCGGCGCATGGCCGAGTGCATCCCCGGGGCCGAGCTGCTCATCGTGCCAAAGGGGTCGCACGCCGCGCCCCTCGAGCAGCCGGAGCTCGTGGCGCTGCGCCTCGAGAAGTTCCTGCGGGAGCGCCTCGGCTGCTACGCCCCCGCCTTGTCCTCGGGATCGCCATCGCCGTCGGCCTCGGTTGGCGAGGCGTCCTCCCCCGAAGCCGTCCCTTCGGACGGCTCCTCCGGTGAGGGTGCTTCCCGCAACGCCTCCTCCCGCGACGCCTCCTCGGCCGAAGCCGATGACGCCTCGACCACGGGCACCCTCTCCCCGGCCCCGTCGCGGCGCGATGCGGGCGCCTCGGCCAGCTCTTCGACGGGGCGCGCCGGATAGACCGGTTGGGCCCCTACGAGGGGCCGCGCCTTCAGGATGGGCCGTGC
>CAYYHA010000232.1:0-6788 GCA_964471535.1 uncultured Myxococcia bacterium
GTGTCGAGGAGGCCGGGCAGGTGGACCCCGCGTCCGCAGCCGACGTCGAGCACCCGCGCGCCCGGCGGGAGCGCCCGGGAGAGGAAGCGCGCGTGCCGCGCCCCCACCAGGCGGATGACCGGCTCGATCAGCGCCTCGAACTTCCGCCCGGGCGCACCGTAGTAGTCCTCCGGGTAGAAGCTCCGGAGCACGTCCGCTTCGGGCATCGGGTCGAGCCAGCCGAGGCCGCAGGCGGGGCACCGGCGGAGCCAGATCCCGAGCCCGGGGAGCTCCATCACGGCGGGCGCGCCCGAGGCCCGAGCAGCGGTAGGGGCGGGGGCCGGCGAGGGGGCGCGGTCGTGGACGACCTGCTCGTTGCCCGTGCACGCCGCGGCGGCGGCGAGCCCGAGGACACACAGGGGAGCGAGCCAGCGGGGCAGCATGGGGCCTCTTCGCATAGCACAGTCGCGGCTCGTTGCCAGTGCGGCGTGCCTTACCGCCCCGCGGCGGTCAGGAGACGGCGAAAACTCGCCGTGGCCCAAAGGGGTTCGAAGTCGGGGTCGCGGGCGGCGAGGGCGCCCAGGCGCGCCGGGTCGCGGGCCAGCGCTGCGGAGAGCCAGGAGACGGCGCGCGCACAGTCGCCGAGGCGGCACAGCGCCGCGGCGACGTTGTAGTAGGCATCGGCCGCCTCGGGGTCGATCCGCAGCGCCGCCTCGAAGTGGGCGAGCGCCGCCTCGAAGCGCCCCGTGCGGTGGGCCGCGAGGCCCCGCTCCAACTCCAAGCGTGCGCGGGCCCGTTTCAGGTCGACCACCTGCACGCCGCGCAGATCGATCCCCGGCCCGCGGGACACCCAGGGGATGACGACCAGCTGGCCCCGCGGGGAGAGGAGCTGTCCCAGCGGCCGTGCCGGGGCGGGAGGAAAGCGCGCCAGCCGCACCGCCTGCCCCTCGGCGTGCAGGATCAGCCACCCCGCCTCGAGCGCGAGCCGTCCCGAGCCGGGCAGGGGCGCGCCGAACGAGCGGAGCGGTGGTTTCGACGGGGCCGCACCGGCGGCTACCGCCGAGCCCGTGGGCCGGATCACGGCCCCGCGCACCGTGCCACGGCCATCCACGGTGATCTCTCGGAGCACCGGCGGTGCCCCGTCCACGGCACGGTACTCGCGGAGGACCACCGTCGTATCGTCCAGCCGAACCACCTCCTGCCGGTGAATGAGGGGGGCGGGGCGCCGGGCGATGGGCAGGCCCGGCAGGCCCGGTGGCGCATCGGCGGCGCGCGGCGGGAGGCAGGCGGAACCGGCGAGGGTCAGCGCAGCGGCGAGCGCAACGATGCGGCCCGGCGGCGAATCGCGCGAGGCCCGGGGCTTCGGCGGGGGACCGGAGGGTAGGAACGAGGAGCGCACCACGACTAGAATGCTGGAGGCACCATGAGTTTCATGGACGACGACGACGACGACAAGACGTCGATTCAGTCGGTCTCGGCCCTGGTCTCCTCCGAGGGGAGCGGCCGGCAGAATCCGTATCTCATCGTCCTGTCGGGCACCTCCGTCGGACGCATGTTCAAGATCCAGGCGGGAGAGATGCTCATCGGCCGTTCTCCCGACTGCGATATCATGCTCGACGACGATGGTGTCAGCCGCAAGCATGCTCGCCTCATCTGCACGCCGGACGGCAAGGTGAAAATCCTCGACTTGGGCTCGACCAATGGGACCTGGGTGGAGGGGAGTCGTGTGGACTTCCATGGCCTGCAGGACGGGGACCGAATCCAGATCGGGTCGGCGACCATCCTGAAGTACGGCTACCAGGACTCGGTGGAGGAGCAGTTCGTCAGCCAGCTCTATGAATCGGCGACGCAAGACGGCCTCACCGGCCTGCACAACAAGCGCTACTTCCTCGAGGCGCTCCACAAAGAGTTCGCATGGCACCGCCGCCACGGGGCGCCGCTGACCCTGATCCTCTTCGACATCGATTTCTTCAAGAAGATCAACGACACCTACGGGCACCACGCTGGAGATCGCGTCCTGATGCAGGTGGCCCAGACTTGCAAGCGACAGTTCCGGACCGAGGATCTCCTTGCCCGATATGGCGGCGAGGAGTTCGCCTGCATCCTCCGCCAGACCACGGTAGAGCAGGCGACGGTGGTGGCCGAGCGGGTCCGGCGTGCCGTCGAGTCGACCGTCTTCGAGAGCGAGCACAGCGACGGCTCCCGCCTGCGAATTCCGGTCACCATTTCCGTCGGGGTGGCAGGGCTCTCGCCACAGCTCTCCGACGAGGCGGCGCTGATCCAGCGCGCGGATCACTTTCTCTACGAAGCGAAGCGAGGGGGCAGGAACCGAGTGGAGTCGGAGGCATCCTGAATGGTGAGCCTGGTGATGGCACTCTCGATTCTCTCCGGGCCCGCCGGGGCGCCGGCCGTGGATCTCATTCCCGATCTCTCCCCGCCTCAGGCGGTCTCGAGCGCCGTCGCGCCAAGTTCCGCGTCGCCGAAGCCGGTGTTCGGTGGGGGCGGTGCGAGCCGGACCCGCGTGCGGCCGCTCCGGGTCGAGCCCGTCGTTGCACTCCTCCTCGGCATCTTCCCCGGGTTCGGCCTCGGGCACTTCGTCGCCGGTGACGATGCAGGCTTCTCCCTCTGGCTGGTCGTCGACATCGTGCTCCTTGCCGCCATCGTCGTGGTGGGGGAGGTCGTCTTCGGTTTCGGGGGCCTGGGACTCCTCCGGGCCCTCGCCTGGGTGGCCTGGCTGGGTGTCCACGTGGTGCAGGGGCTCGACGCCTATGCGGCCGCAGGGGGCCGTCGGGTCCTACGGGCTGCCGCGCCCGGTGCGCCGGATCGGGTCACCGGCGACGTGCCTGCCCCGTCGCCCCTCCTGTGCTGGCGCTTCTGAGCCCGAGGCCGCCGCACGCCGCGCCGGCCTCGGAACGCCGCGGCGAGGCCGAGCCGGCGCCGCGACGGTCCGCATCCGGTGCACCGTGCCCCGCCACCGGAGCAGCGGTTGACTCCCGAGTCAATCCGTCGTACTCGGCCGCCATGTTCCAGAAGATTGTCATTGCCAACCGGGGCGAGATTGCCTGCCGAATCGCGCAGGTCTGCCGGGAGATGGGGATCTCCACCGTGGCCGTCTACTCGAGCGCCGATGCCACCGCACCCCATGTTCGGGCCTGCGACGAGGCGGTGGAGATCGGGCCGCCACGGCCGGCGGAGAGCTACCTCGACGGGGCAAAGATCGTCGAAGTCGCCCGCCGGACCGGGGCCGAGGCAGTTCACCCCGGCTACGGCTTCCTCTCGGAGAACGCCGCCTTCGCCCGCGCCTGCGCCGACGCCGGCCTCGTCTTCGTCGGCCCCTCGCCCGAGGCCATCGAAGCCATGGGGGACAAGGCCCGCGCCCGATCGACGATGGCCGCGGCAGGCGTGCCGGTGGTGCCAGGTTCGGCCGGGGTGGTGTCGCCGGAGCAGGCAGCCGCCGAGGCGGAGCGCATCGGCTACCCGGTCCTGGTGAAGGCGGCCGCGGGCGGTGGGGGCATCGGCATGGCCGTGGCCCACAACGCCGAGGAACTCGGCAAGGCGGTGCAGCAGTGTGCCAGCCGGGCGCGCGCTGCCTTCGGTGACGATGCCCTGTACCTCGAGCGCTATTTCGAAGCGCCACGCCACGTCGAGGTGCAGGTGCTCTGCGATGCCCACGGCCACCACCTGCACCTGATGGAACGCGAGTGCTCGATTCAGCGCCGGCACCAGAAGGTGGTCGAGGAGGCGGGCAGTCCGCTCTTCCTCGATGGCGCACGCAGAGGGCTCGCGTCGGCCATGTACGAGGCGGCGCTGCGAGCAGCGCGCGCCATCGACTACCAGGGGGCTGGGACCCTCGAGTTCCTCGTCTCGGGGGAGGACTTCTACTTCATCGAAATGAACACCCGGCTGCAGGTGGAGCACCCCTGCACCGAGGTGACCACCGGGGTCGATCTCATCGGCTGGCAGCTGCGCATCGCCGCGGGCGAGCCCCTCGACCTCTCCCAGGAGGCGGTGCGCCGGCAGGGACACGCAATCGAGATGCGCATCTATGCCGAGGACCCCGACAAGCGCTTCTTCCCCTCGCCGGGCACCATCGAGCGTTACGAGGTGCCCGAGGGGGAGGGGATTCGGGTCGACTCCGGGGTGGAGGCCGGGTATACGGTGACGCCGTTCTACGATCCCATGATCGCAAAGCTCATCGTCCACGGCGAGACCCGGGCGCAGGCCATCGAACGGGGTCTTACGGCGCTCGAGGGCTTCGTGGTCGAGGGGATCAAGACGAACATTCCGCTGCACCGGAAGGTGCTCGCAAGCGAGGCGTTCCGCCGCGGCGATCTCTCGACACGGTTCATCCAGGAGCACTTCCAATAGAGCGGTAGCGCGCCCCGGCGGCGGGGCGAGGGAGGGCGACAGTGGCCACGAACGTGGAAGCGCATATCACCGGCACGGTGTGGAAGATCGAGAAGAAGGTGGGGGACGAGGTCGAGGAGGGCGACGTGATCGTCATCCTCGAGTCGATGAAGATGGAGATGCCCGTCGAGGCCCCGGAGGCGGGCAAGATTGCGGAGATCAAGGTCGAAGAGGGCCAGGCGGTCAGCGAGGGGGACGTCCTCGCGGTTCTGGAGTAGCCTCCGCCCGTGGGGCACCGGCCGTGGCCGATGCCGCCCGACTGCGCGCGCCGCATTGCGCCGGTGGGACGCGCACTGCGGCGCTCTCCGTCAGTAGTCTCCGAAGATCTCCGTCAGCCGGACCTGCAGGGCACACGCGATCCGATACAGGCTGGAGATCGAAGCGCTGCTCTCGGCGCGTTCGATCTGCGAGAGCAGGCTCACCGAGAGACCGGTGCGCCGTGCGACCTGCTTGAGCGTCAGCCCCTTTTCCTTTCGGATCTCCCGGATGGTTGCACCGATCGTCTGGTGGAGTTCGGTTTCCGGGTCGAGGACGAGGCCCTTGCGCTCGAGCGTCCGGCGGACGATGGCTTTCAGGTCCTCGACGCGGAAGGGCTTCTTCACGTAGTCGCTCGCGCGCAGCTGTAGGCTCTCGATGGCGCTGTCCACCGAGGGGTAGCCAGTGAAGATGATGACTGCAATGTCCTCGTCGCGGCTTCGGATCTCCCGCAAGAGTTCGAGTCCCCCCATGCCCGGCATCATCAGGTCGAGCACCACCAGATGGTATGCGGAGGACCGCAGCTCCTCGAGGGCGCGCTCAGGGCTCGTCAGCGCGCGGACGAAGTAGCCCTCTTTCTCGAGGACCATCGAAAGATAGTCGCCGACGTCGGGCTCGTCGTCGACGATGAGAATCCGGATCTCGACGGCGCGGGGACGGAGGGGGGCTTTTGCCGTCCGAGCCACACCCGGGCCACTACTTCTTCTGCGCGTCGTAGCGGCGCAGAATCTGCTGCACGCGACTTGCGTCGCGGTGGTAGGGATTCAGCTTCAGAAAGAGCCGGTAGTGGTGGGCTGCTTGCTCCACGTCGCCGAGGCTCGCGTAGGCGGATCCGATGACCTTGTGGACATCCTTCTGGCCCTCGGGGTCGATCCGGAACGCCTCCTTCAGTTTCTTGATGGACTCTTCGTAGGCCTGTCGTTTGAAGGCGTCGAGGCCAGCGAGGCGCAGTGCCCGCGCCCGAGCGACCTTGTCGTTGGCCGGCTGCGGAAGGCTGGACACGGCGGTCTCACGCCGGGCGCTCTCGCGCTTGCCCTTGCGCCGCTTGTCGTGGGTGCCGGTCGGACGCTCGCTGCGGCTGCGGCGGGCATCGACCAGCTCCAGGATGCGCTTGGCCTCCTCATTCTCGGGGTCCACTTCCAGGACCTCTTGCGCGGCGGCCTCTGCATCGTCGAGGTGCTTCGTCCGCAGGCCCTTCTGTCCAGCCCGCAGTCGCTCGTCGATGAAGCCGACGCGAGCACTCGGCAGCTGCTCCTGCGCGTCCGGGTAGTAGCGGGAGTCGTCTGGGATCGCCTCCAGCTCGGAGAGCGCCCGACTCCAATCGCCGGCTTCGACGGCACGCCGTCCTGCTTGCAAGTGGCGGTAGGCCTTCGCCTCGGCCTCTGCCCGCCCGAGGCGGGCCTCGATCTCCTTCGAGTCGGGGTCGAGCCTCAATGCTTCCTCGAGCTTCGCCCGCGCCTTCTCCCACTCGTCCGCTCCTTCGGCGAGCGTGGCATCGGCCAGCAGGCGTTCCAGCTTCTTCGCGCGCTCGCCCTCCAACTTCGTCCCGGCCGCCGCTGCGACAGGCGGCGGAGAGGGCGGCGCAGAGGGCGTCTCTGGCTCCGGCAGGAGGAAGAAGACCACCACACCGATCCCGGCGGCGATACCGAGAGCCACCAAGAGGAGGGGAAGGCGGCTCTTTTTGCCACCCGCCGCCCGCGCGTCAGCGACGGGAGCACTGGCGTAGGCAGCCGCAATTTCCTCGGTGAACTCGAAGTGCTCGCCAGGCTCGCAGAAGCGGAGCTTCACGTGCCCAAGTTCGATTACATCACCCCGCCGCAGATCGATGAGACCATATTCTTCTCCGTTCACGCGTACACCGTTGGCCGACCCCAGATCGGCGATCTTCCACAGGCCGTCCTTGTCGAGAAAGATCCGGCAATGCTGCCGGGACATCGACCGATGGTCGATGGCGATGTCGTTGTCCTCGGTGCGTCCCACGTGCACCGTCGCCCGTTCGATGGGAAAGACGCGGCCGGCGTGCTCGGTGGTCAGTGCCACCAACGAGGGCTGATGCTCTGGTGCGAGCGGCCGCTCGTCTGCCGCCCGGTTGAGGGAGTCGAGGTCCACCCGGATGACCGCCGTCGTCTCCCGCTTCGGTGGTGCGG
>CAYYHA010000233.1:0-6732 GCA_964471535.1 uncultured Myxococcia bacterium
CACAGGTGAGACCGGCCCCGCACTCCTCGTCGGTGGTGCACTCCACACAGCGCCCCGAGCTGCAGTGGAAGCCGTCGGGGCACACCTCGGCCTCGGTCTCGGCGGTGCATGATTGCTCGCATTCGTTGGTCCCCAGGTTGCAATAGTAGCCGTCGGGGCAGGCGGCGTCGCCGAAACAGCCCACGTCCTCTTCGCAGACCAGGGTGTCGGTGTTGCATCGGAAGTCTTCGGGGCAGTCGGCATCGCTGCCACAGGGCGTCACACCCGGGCACTCGCCGCTGCCGCCCTCCGCCTTCCGGCACAGACCCTGAACGCAGAACTCACCGAGGGCGCAGTCGCTGTGCTGCGTGCAGTCCCCTCCGAAGCAGGGTCGAAACTCGCAGATCTGCTTGACGGGGTTGCAAAGCTCGTTGCCCCGACAGTCCCGGTCGCGCTGACAGCCGGTGCAAACGCCGTCCTTGCACACCTTCCCGCCCTCGCAGTCCTCGCGTGCGGTGCACTCGAGGCCCGCGTCGACACCGCCGTCCGCACCACCATCGGAACCGCTCGACGCCGGCGGGCAGCCGAGCAGCGCGACGAGGGCGAGGAGGGCCGGGGTGCTTCGGCACATCAGTAGGTCACCACCGTATCCACGGTGCTCACGTCTCCCCCGGGCCAATCGATGGCCGCGACGTTCCACAGGGTCTTCGGTGCGTCGAGGACCCGCCGGTACTCGGCGACGATCACCCCGAACTGGTAGATGCGCACCGTCGCCTCAGTGACTGGATCCGCAGCACCGTTGGCCTTCGCGTAGTCGACGACCACCCGATAGGTCCCCGCAGGGGGATCGGGGTAGGTCACGATCTCGGGACCGAAGCCCGCCAAGTCGTCGCGGTTCAGCGCGGGGTCGTCGCCGGAGAAGCCCAGGGTTCCGAAGTCGGGGTTGGGGTTGCCCCAGTAGCAGTCGAGGCCGCTGTTCAGCATGCCCCCCGGGGCGAGGAAGTGCAGATCCAGGTCGGTGATGGGGTGGTCCCAGACGAGCTCCACGTAGAGCTTCTCCGCGGGGACCGCACGCACCTTCACCTTGCACGGCTCGATGCTCTCCACCCCCAGGGCATCGGCGACGGTGAGCGCCACCTCCCAGGTGCCGGGGACGTCGAGCTCGAGGGAAGGCGTCGCCGTGTCGGCGCCGGAGAGCTCGGTGTTGGAGTCGATGGGCCGTTCGAGGATGCGCCAGGCGAAGCTCAAGGGGAGGTGCCCATCGGGGTCGTCGCTGGCCGAGCCGTCGAGGTGCACGACGTCGCCGGGCGCGGATTCGATCTCCATCTGGGGCCCGCAGTCGGCGATGGGCGCCCGGTTGATCTCGCTCTCGAGATCCACCGTCACCTCACGGCGTTCGGGGTCGGTAGAGACGATGACGATGGACCCAGTGAGCTGCTCCTGACCGGCGACCGGCTTGAAGGCCACCGAAAGGGGGATCTCCTCACCCGGCTCGAGCGTGCCCGACGACCAGGATCCCACCGGCTCGAACTGGGGTGGCGTCCCCTCCCCGAAGTGCACCTCCTCCACGATGAGCGGCGCGGTCCCCACGCTGCGGATGATGAGCGACTCCACCGCAGTGGTGCCCTCACCCACGATGCCGAAGTGGATGAAGGTGGGGTCGACCTCGATGGCGGCCTTCGTCTTGCCCTCGCCATGGACCGGGATCTCGATCCGCGGGGTGTCGGGATCGTCGCTCTCGACGATGAGGGTGCTGAAGTACTCTCGCTCCTCTTCGGGACGAAAGGTGAGGGAGACCTCGGCGGCATCCCCGGGTCCGAGGCGCTCCGGCCAGCTCCCCACCCCGAAGGCCGCCGCATCGGCGCCCTCGACCCGGATGCTCGTCAGCGCCAGGCGCGCCCGGCCCTGGTTCTCGATCGAGAGCGTCTGCTCGGCCACGTTGAGCACCGGCAGGGTGCCGAAGTCGAGGGCCTTCGCCTCGATGCGGATGTCGGGGAAGACCTGCGTCAGGCCGCCGTCGGGACAGCCCGCGACGAGGAGGGCAGCGGCGAGGAGGGCGGCTGCGAGCAGGGCCGATGCACGGCCCGCCCTTCGTGGCAGATGGAGAAGCCCGCCCCGGCGAAGGCCCGGGAGGTTGGACGGCACGCTCACTGCTTCAGCTCCTTCGGTCGTTTCTTGTAGACGACTTCGATGATGGCCTTCAGGCCGGGCACCGAGTCCCCCCAGAAGAAGATCGCATTGGTCTCGGCTTCGTACTCCCAGCCGTTGGGACGGCCCTTGGGCGGGATGCAGCGGTAGGCCCGCGCCTTGGGGTCCGGGTCGGAGCAGGTGTCCTCCACCGTCTCGCAGCGGCCGATTTCCTCCGGTCGTCCCTCACAGGGGTAGACCACCGAGACCTCGATGCTCTCGGGATCGGCCTCCGTGGAGAGGACGAACTTCCGCTTCAGGCCCACCGCCTTGGCGCCGAGTGCCTCGAGGGTGGTGGCGAAGGAGGCATCGCAGATGCTGCCCCACAGGCCGCCGGTGGCGAGCGCCAGCTCGACGTAGCGGTCGCCCGGCGCCGCCTGGCCGTTCTCGGAGCTGCAGCCGCCCTCCTCCCCCGTCTCCGGATCCGAGGGAGGGCCCACGATGGCGGAGAGGGAGACCTTCTCCTCGTTGCCGATGCCCTTGAGCTGCTCGAAGACGCGCCAGAAGTAGCGCAGCTCCCCGAAGCTCGAGTCGTCCTCGTCGGAGACGAAGATCACGAAGAGGTAGGCCTCGTCGCGGAGGAAGCTGGGGTTTCGCTCGGAGAGGGCGAGCAGCGCCGCCTCGAGCCCCTGCTCCTGCGCACGGCCCTCGATGCCCACCTGAATGTTGCCGCGGAAGGCGTCGAGGACGTTCGGCGTCAGCGGCGTGAGGACCTCCGGGCGTCCCACGAAACGCCCCGCATCGTTGACGGCGTCGGTGGTGGTCACCGCGATCTGGTAGTCGACGTCGCCCTGGTCGAGGTAGCGGAAGAAGCTCAAGAGGTTCTCGGCCAGGTTCTGCTGCTCCTCGATCATGGAGCGGGAGTTGTCGACGACCCACAGGATATCGAGGCGCGAGACCTCCGCCTGCTGGAAGGTGTCGATGCGGGCCCCTGGGGGAAGGGTGCGGCCGAGGCCCGTGTCGTCGCAGCTGCAGCCGGGTCCCGCGGCCAGGAGCGCCCAAACGAGGCAGGCGAGGGCCGCCGGCACCGGTGCCGTGGGTCGGATTCGCAGTCGCGAAGCAGGTGGCGGCATCGCGAGAAGCCCCCTTCTTTCAAGCACTTGGAAGACCCGGCGAAACGAGCAACCTAGCAGGGGGACGGCCCCCCCGGCAAGCGCCTCGCCCCGCGGCCAGTCGCCTGGCAAGTAGCAAGGCCCGTGCCGTGCCACTGCCCGTGGCTGCGGCGCCTCTTTTCGCCCGCTTAGGGGAGCGGCTCGGGGTGGCGAGTCCCCTCACGGTGGGACAGTGCTGTCACGCAGCGGCAGAAAGTCGACGGCCCCTGGGATCTTCCCCCTTGCAACCGCAGGGCCGCGGCTGCACACCTTCGGGTGCCGCCCGCAGGACGCCGCCGGGCCGGGGAGGTCCCGACGCGGCGGCAGAAGTCCCAGCGTCCCATCCCCATCCGACCCAGCCGCGCCGATGAGCCGCACGAAGACGAGTCCAGATGCCCTCGGCGACGCCGCGGCGCCCGTGGAGCCCGGGGCGGCGCCCGGAGACGCACGGCGGCGGACCCTGCCGGTGCCCCCCTTTGTCGCACCGGACGGGGCGGCCCACCCGGCCACCGACCGGATGCGGGATGCCTTCTGGGTCGCGAGCGCCGGGTGGACGCGCCTCATCGTCGCGAGCGCTGCCTTCGAACGCATCCTCGGAGTCTCCCGCGAGGAGGTGATGCAGGAGCCCGAGCGCCTGCGGAAGGTGGTGCACCCAGACGACCTCGATCGGGTGGTGGCCTCCATCGCCGAGATCCACCGCACCGGCGCCGGCGAGCTCGAGTACCGCATCGTCCGGCCGGATGGACAGGTGCGCTGGGTGCACAGCCGGGCCTTCGTGCAGCCGGGGCCCGATGGCAGCTCGCGCATGATCGGCTTTACCAGCGACGTGACCGAGCGCCGAAGCGCCGAGGCGGCGCTGCGGGAGAGCGAGACGCGCTTTCGCACCCTCTTCGAACACGCCTTCGAGGCCATCTTCGTCTTCGATCCCGATGCGCGTCGCTTCATCGACTGCAACCCGAGCGCGGTGCGGCTGCTGGGCCTCTCCCGCGAGGCGCTGCTCGAGCTCGGACCGGAGGGGATCAGCGCACCGGTACAGGTCGATGGGCACAGCGCCGAGGCGCACATCTCGGAGAAGCTCGAGCAGGTGCTCTCCGGCCAACACCTGTCCTTCGATTGGGTGCTCCTCGATGCGAAAGGGCAAGAGCGGCACTGTCAGGTGCACCTCACCCGCCTTCCCGTGGATGGGCGGCGGCTGCTCCGTGCGAGCGTCATCGACGTCACCGAGACGCGGCGCCTCGAGGCGCAGCTCCGCCACGCGCAGCGCCTCGAAGCGGTGGGGCGCCTCGCCGGCGGGATCGCCCACGACTTCAACAACGTGCTCTCGGTGATCGTGGCCTCGGCCGACTTGGTACGGCGGCACCTAGGCGATGCGTCCCCGGCGCTCGCGCACCTCGAGGACATCCACGCGGCTGCCGATCGGGCGGCGGCGCTCACCCGTCAGCTCCTCGCCTTCAGCCGGCGGCAGGTACTCGCCCCGCGGGTGGTGGACCTGCGGCGCACCGTCGAGCAGCTCCGGCGCCTCATCGAGCGGCTCATCGGCGAGGACATCGAGGTGCACTATGCCCTGCCCGACGCGCCCATGCCGGTGGAGGTGGACGTGGCCCAGGTGGAGCAGGTGCTCCTGAACCTCGCGGTGAACGCGCGCGATGCGATGCCCGGTGGAGGGCACCTGTCCATCGAACTCTCCCACGCCTTCATCGAGGCGGGGGCCTCCTTCGAAGGGGAGCAGCCCGCCGAGGGGGCCTACGTCCGCCTCTCGGTCAGCGACGACGGGTGCGGGATGGAGCCCGAGGTGCTCGCCCACATCTTCGAGCCCTTCTACACCACGAAGGCACCGGGGCAGGGCAGCGGACTCGGCCTCTCCACCGTCTACGGGATCGTCAAGCAAAGTGGGGGTTACATCCGGGTGCGCAGCCAACCCCGGATCGGGACGCGCTTCGATATCCTCTTCCCGCGCTCACCCAAGGCGATCGCCGGGAGCGAACCCGAGGAGCCGCGCCGGCGCGAGGAGGGCATGGGGGGATGGATCCTGGTGGTGGAGGACGACGACCTGTTGCGGCGGGTAGTGCGCCGCATGCTCGAGGCGGCGGGGTACTCGGTGCTCTCGGCGGCGAACGCGAACGAGGCGGTGGCAGCGGTGCGCCGCGAGGGAGTCGAGATCCGACTGGTGCTCACCGACGTGGTGATGCCCGGGCGGTCGGGGCCAGAGCTTGTCGAGCAGCTCGCACGGGAGCTGCCCGAGGTGAAGGTGCTCTTCATGAGCGGCTACATCGAGGCTGCCTCGGAGCGGAGGCTGCCCCAAGGGGCGCGCGTCCTGAAGAAGCCGTTTACCCAGGCCGAGCTCCTCGAGGCGGTGCGCGAGGGACTCGAGGCAGGCGCCGCCGCCCATCGCCCGGCGGCGGATCCTTGAGAGGCGCACGGGGGGCCGAACCTGGCGTTGGCGCCCCTTCGTGCCACCGCCCCTGCCCTCGCCCCGCGCCGGCGACTCAGCGGGTGGCCGTCACCGGGAAGCTGGTACCGATGCAATCGGAGCCGCCGCAGAGCACCGGGTCGGTGCACTGCGAGCCGGTGAACTCGAGGTAGAAGGTGCCGGTCCAGGTGGTCGCGTCGACGAAGCTGCCCTCGAGACGGTAGCGCTCGGTGCAGCCGCCGGAGAGGGTCAGGGTGTTGCTGAAGGTGCCGGACGGGCAGGTGGTGGCCATGCCGGAGAGGGGCTGCCCCGGAGACCAGGCGTTGCCCAGCGGCTGGATGCGTGCGCCGTCGAGCTGGAACTGGAACTGGTCGACGTCGATGTTGACGATGGTGCTCCCGAGGAAGTTGCAGCAGCGGTAGACGATGCGCGAGGGCATGGTGAGGGTGTAGACGTCGGGTACGTCGGGGTCACAGGTCTGGGTGCACACCCCATCCTCGTCGGTCTGCCCGTCACAGTCGTTGTCGATGCCGTCGCAAACCTCGGTCTGGGGGTTGTCGGGGATGCAAAAACCCCATTCGCCCGTGCCGCCCTCCAAGCAGCGCTGGGTGCCGCTGCAGCCGTTGACGGTGCAGGCCATGGGCATCACGCCGTCGTCGACGATGCCGTTGCAATCGTTGTCGATTCCGTCGCAGAGCTCTGGATCGCCGGTGGTGGGGGCGGTGCAGGCGCTCCACTCGCCCATCCCCCCTTCCACGCAGGTGCGGGTGCCCATGCACATGCCGGCAGAGCACGCTTCGGTGACGCCCTCGTCGACGATCCCATCGCAGTCGTTGTCGATGCCGTCGCAGATCTCGGCCAGCGGCTCTGTGGCCCCTTCGCAGGGCCCCCAACGGCCGCCGGTGCATCGCTGCATGCCGGCGGTGCACGCCCCCTCGTCGGTGCCGCAAGGCTGGCTCGCCCCTTCGAGGCATTCCGGGGGATCGGTCTCGTCGTCGTCCTCGAGATCAGCGCAGCCCGGATCGTCGGGGTAGTCGACGAGGCCGTCCCCGTCGTCGTCCATCC
>CAYYHA010000234.1:0-6631 GCA_964471535.1 uncultured Myxococcia bacterium
CAGCAGGTCGCGGGCCCCCGGGCGCTCGCCATGGGCGAGGTCCACCGCGGCATCGGATCGAGCAACGACACGATCTTCTTCAACCCCGCCGGGATGAGCCTCTTCCCCCGCTACAGCCTCGAACTCTTTTGGCGGCGCGAATTCGTGCGGGCGGGCAACCTCTTCGGCTTTTCGGTCGTCGACAGCAAGAGCGGTCCGGTAGGCGGGGGCATCGCCTACACCTACGAATACCGCGGCGCCCGCGGTGAGCTTAGAAACGGCAGCCGGCTCGACGTCTCCGCGAGCTACCGCATCGCCAACTTCCTGCTCATCGGGACCACGGTGCGCTACGTGGGAATGGGGACCGCCGACGGCGACGTGAGCCGGGTGACCGGTGACACCGGCCTCCTCTTCGTCCTCGGAGACTGGCTCTTCTTCGGACTCTCGGGCCACAACGTGGTGAACCCCGCCGAGACCGCGGCGGTCGCCCCCCGCACCTTCGGCGGAGGGCTCTCGGTGGTCGCCGGACACCTGCAGGTGGGCTTCGACTACCAGATCTCCGCCGAGCGCGACGGCACCCCCGACAGCTACTACGTGGGGGCCGAGTACTTCGCCTTCGGTTTCCTCGCGCTGCGCGCCGGCTACGTCCTCGACCATCTCTACGGCGAGTCGCGATGGACCGCCGGTCTGGGGTACGTCAGCCCGGACATCGGGGTGGATCTGGCCTACTCGCAGACCATCGCCGAATCGGGGGTGAGGGCGCAGTACCTGTCGCTGGGCCTGCGCTTCTTCCGCTGAAGCCTTCCCGCACGCCGCCCCCACGCGACCCCACTTGCCTGGCCGGCTTCGGACTCGGTGCCCTGCGCCGCCGGCTGGACCCACGCCGCCGTTGCCGCCTGGCCGGGCGGTCGCTATATTGCGCTCCCGGAATCGATCCGGAACCCTCCGTTGAGAGTCGCCATCGTCATCCCCGCTCGGTACGCCTCGACCCGCCTACCGGGAAAGCCTCTCGCGGATCTGGCCGGCAAGCCGATGATCGCCCATGTCTGTGAGCGTGCGCGCGCGGCGCCGGTGGCCGACGCCGTCGTCGTGGCCACCGATCACGAAGGCATCGCTTTGGCGGCGCGCGCGGCAGGGGCGCGTGCCCTCTTGACCTCGCCCCACCACCGCTCGGGCACCGACCGCGTGGCCGAGGCGGTCGAGCGCTTGGAGGGGGAGGGCGAAGACTTCGACGTGATCGTGAACCTGCAGGGGGACGAGCCGCTCATCGACCCGGGGCTCGTCGCACAGGTGGTCGAGCAGCTCGGCGACGGTGTCCCCATGGCCACGCTCGCCCGGTCTCTGCGCCCGGAGGAGGCGGCGAATCCCGCCGTCGTGAAGGTGGCGGTCGACCGGCGCGGACGGGCGCTCTTCTTCTCCCGGGCACCCATCGGCGGCGCCCGCGACGGGGGCGATGCGGCGAGCTTCGCGCACCTGGGCATCTACGCGTTCGTGCGCCCCTTTCTGACCACCTTCACCCAGCTCGGCGAGAGCCCGCTCGAGCGGGCGGAAGGCCTCGAGCAGCTCCGCGCCCTCGAACACGGCTACCCCATCGCCGTGGGCGTCTGCGCCTGTGAGAGCGAGGGGGTCGACACGCCCGAGGACCTCGAACGCATCCGTGCCCGCCTGGGTTGACGGGAGAGGGAAGGCATCCATGGCACAGAAACCGACCAAGTTCGTCTTCACCACCGGCGGCGTCGTCAGCTCGCTGGGCAAGGGGCTGACCAGCGCGAGCATCGGCGCGCTCATGGAGAACCGGGGACTGCGGATCGCGCACCTGAAGCTCGACCCCTACCTGAACGTAGACCCGGGAACGATGAGCCCCTTCCAGCACGGGGAGGTCTACGTCACCGATGACGGTGCCGAGACCGATCTGGATCTCGGCCACTACGAGCGCTTCACCGAAGCGGTGATCTCGCAGGGGAGCAACTGGACGGCCGGGCGAATTTACGAGTCGGTGATCAGAAAGGAACGGGCCGGGGCGTACCTCGGCAAGACCGTGCAGGTCATTCCCCACGTCACCGACGAGATCAAGGCAGCGATCCACGACGCCGCGAAGGGGGTGGATCTGCTCATCTGTGAGATCGGCGGGACGGTGGGTGACATCGAATCGCTCCCCTTCGTGGAGGCGATCCGGCAGATGCGCTACGACGTGGGGCAGGAGAACGTGCTCTACGTGCACCTGACCCTCGTGCCCTTCATCAAGGCCGCGGGCGAGGTGAAGACGAAGCCCACGCAGCACAGCGTGATGAAGCTGCGAGAGATCGGGATTCAGCCGGACATCCTGATCTGCCGGGCAGAGCAGGATCTCTCTCCGGAGATCAAGAACAAGATCGCGCTGTTCACCAACGTCGACCGGCGCAGCGTCTTCACCGCCCGGGACGTGGCCTGCATCTACGAGGTGCCTCTGGTCCTCCACGAGGAGGGGCTCGACGACCGCATCGCCGAGCTGCTCAACATCTGGTCCCGCGCGCCTCGACTGGAGCGCTGGGAGAAGATCGTCGACGCCTACAAACACCCCAAGGATGAGGTAACCATCGGCATCGTCGGAAAGTACGTGGACCTCATCGAGAGCTACAAGTCGCTCAACGAAGCGCTGGTCCACGGGGGGCTCGCCCACGGGGTGCGCGTGAACCTCCACTACGTCGACTCGGGGCGCATCGAGGAGGAGGGCGCCGATGCCGTCCTCGAAGGGGTGCACGCGGTGCTCGTGCCCGGAGGCTTCGGCGATCGCGGCGCCGAGGGGAAGATCGCTGCCGCCGGCTGGGCGAGAAAGCGGCGTATCCCCTTCTTCGGTATCTGTCTGGGGCTGCAGATGGCGGTGATCGAGTTTGGGCGGAACGTGGTGGGCCTCGAGGGCGCGGGCAGCGCCGAGTTCGACGAGGACGTCGAGCATCCGGTGGTCTCCCTGATGGAGGAGCAGAAGAAGGTGAAGGATCTCGGCGGCACGATGCGCCTCGGCGCCTACCGCTGCGCCCTGAAAGAGGGGTCGCTGGCCCGGCGGATCTACGGCGGCGCCGCCGAGGTCAGCGAGCGCCACCGCCACCGCTACGAGTTCAACAACGCCTATCGGACGGCGTACGAAGAGGCCGGCATGGTCTTCTCGGGGATCAACCCGGAGACGGATCTGGTGGAGATGATCGAGGTGCCCGATCACCCCTTCTTCATCGCCTGCCAGGCCCACCCTGAGTTCAAGAGCAAGCCGTTCGCCCCCCATCCCCTCTTCGCCGCCTTCGTCGGCGCGGCGCTCGAGCAGAAGAACCGCTCCGCCACGACGCGCGAGAGCAGCGAAGCGGCCGCCACCCCCCGCCTCCACGCCTAGACGATGGGTCCTCGCATCGCGCTCGGCCCCCACCCCTGCGGCGAGGGAGCGCCGCTGCTCGTCATCGCCGGCCCCTGCGTGGTCGAGGGTCGCGAGATCACCTTGCGCATCGCCTCGGCGCTCCGGCGGATCGCCGAGCGGCACGGCGTGCCCCTCGTCTTCAAGGCGAGCTTCGACAAGGCAAACCGAACCAGCGGCACGAGCTTTCGCGGAATCGGGATGGCGGAGGCGCTCGCGGTCCTCGAGGAGGTTCGGCGGCAGGAGGGCCTCGCGCTGCTCACCGACATCCACCTGCCCGAGCAAGCCGCCGTCGCCGCCGAGGTGGTGGACGTCCTGCAGATTCCCGCCTTCCTCTGCCGCCAGACCGATCTCATCGAAGCCGCGGCCGCCACCGGACGGGCCGTGAACATCAAGAAGGGTCAGTTCATGGCGCCCGAGGACATGGCCCACTCGGTTGAGAAGGCGCGCGCCGCCGGCGCCCGCGACGTCCTGCTCACCGAGCGGGGCACCACCTTCGGCTACCACAACCTCGTCGTGGACATGCGAGGGCTGGCGGTGATGCGCCGCCTGGGGGTTCCGGTGTGCTTCGACGCGACCCACTCGGTACAGCGCCCGTCGGCGGCCGGAGGGACCACGGGAGGGGATCGCCGCGAGGCGCCACTGCTCGCCCGGGCCGCCGCCGCGGTGGGCATCGACGCCCTCTTCGCCGAGGTCCACGAGGATCCGGACCGCGCCCTTTCCGACGGTCCCAACTCCCTCACCTACGAACTCTTCGATCGCATGCTCGACGAGGTGGTGCGGATCCGCCGGGCGCTGGCTGCGGCGGAGGAGGACGCGGCGAGGCCGCCCACCGATTCGCGCCTTGGCGACGGAGGCGCTCCGGCGGAGACGGTCGGATCGGCGACGCGCGGACCTGTGCGGCCGGAGGAGGAAGGATAGATGGCGCTGCCTCCCCTCGAGGAGATTCCAGGCTCTGTGGTCACCCGGGCCAGCGAGGTCGAACTCCTGGTCCTCGACTGCGACGGTGTGCTCACCGATGGCCGCCTGTGGTACGGGGCGCAGGGGGAGATGATGAAGGCCTTCGACACGCGCGACGGGCACGGGCTGGTGATGCTCCGCCACGTGGGGATCCGCTTCGCGGCGCTGAGCGGGCGGCCGCAGCCGCTGTTGCGGCAGCGCTTCGAGGAGCTCGGCTTCGCAAAGGTGCTCGAGCGGCAGTACCTGAAGGGCGAGGCCATCGAAGCGTTGTGTGAGGAGCTCGACGTGGACCGGGCACACACCGCCTACATGGGGGACGACGTCAACGATCTGCCGGCCATGGAGCGGGTGGGCCTCTCCGCCTGCCCGCAGGATGCGGCCGCCGAGGTGATCGAGGCGGCCCACTACGTCTGCGGCCGGCCGGGGGGGCGCGGCGCGGTGCGGGAGCTGTGCGAGCTGCTCCTGAAGGCGCGGGGACGATGGCCCGTGCCTTGAAAAGCGGCGCGCTTCCCCGCCGCGCCCTCGCCATCGCACTCCTCGCCGTCGCCCCCTGGGCCCTTGCAGCGCTCCTCGGCCTCGAGCACGGGGGCCCGGCGGTGGGCCTCGCCCTCGAGGTGGCGGCGCTACTCGTCCTCGCCGCCGCGGTTCGTACCCGAGCCCGCATCCCCGCCGCCCTCTTGGCGGAGCTGTGCCTATGGGGCGTGCTGCTCCTGACTGCGTTTCGTTTCGTCGCCACGGCGCTCTTCGTCCCCAGTGGATCCACCGATCTCGACAGTCGGGGTCGTTCGTTGGCGCGCCTGCTCGGCTGGATCGAGCTGTCTTCCCTCGCCGTTCACGCCCTGCTCCTCCTCGCCGGAGGGCTCGCCCTGGCCGGTCTGCTTCGCACCCGCCTCCGCCCAGACCGACCGGTGTAGACCGTCTCCCCGCGCCCCGCGAAAGGCGGGCCACTGGGGATCCACCGGCCCGGTGAAGCGCCACAGCTCGGCGCGCTGCTGCGCAGCCAGGACGAGGTGCCAATGTTCTCCCGATCGGGTGAGCAACGGGGTCGCTGCCGCGAAGCGCCGCAACGGCCTCCGCCAGAGCAGCCGGTGGGAACGGCCGTCGAAGAGGTAGGCGGTGGCCCGTCCGGTCATCTGGTCGAAGCGATCGTTGGCGACGACCAAGGTCTCGTCGAGGGCGTCGCCATCGAGATCGAAGACCACCGGCGTACTCACCGCGACGCCGGGCACGGCGCGCCGGGCCAGGACCGCGCCGCTCGCGCCATCCAGCCACAGGACGTGCGCCTTTCCCCGGTAGACGGGCATGTGGCCCTCGGCGGCCACGGAGACGAGGTCCGGGGTGCCGTCCCCACCGAAGCGGCCCACGGCGACCGACGCCTCGGTCTCGAGGCCGTCGAAGGCGCGGGCCCAGACGGACGTACCGGTCTCGGCATCGACGACGAGGACGCGGGCCTCGAACTCGACCGCTGCCACCAAGAGCCGCCCCTCGGCGCTGCGGTAGACCACCGGCGAAGCGATGAACCCGGAATGCCGCGCCCGGCGGCGCCACCTCGGCTGCAGGTGCCGCGCATCGAGGCGGAAGAGGTGACCTGGGATGCGAAGGCTCCCCGTTGCGACGAGGAGGTCTCCCTCGGGCAGGCGGGCGGGAGCGGAGTAGATCTCCCGCCCATCGGGGACCTCGACGGCCGTGAGCACGGTTCCGTTGCGTCCGCTGATGCGCAGGATCTCTCCCGGAATGCGACGGGCGTCGTCGTAGCCCCCGCCGCGCGTGGCCAGGAGATCCCGAACCCCGTCGCCGTCGGCATCGGGCACGACGAGGAGCGCGTTGAAGTTGATGCCGCCAGGGCGTGAGAGCGTCCAGACCTCCTCGCCCGTCTTGCCGTCGAGGGCGTGCAGCCGCTGATCCCGTCCCCCGGTGACGAGGAGCGTCTGCCCCGGCACGGTGAGGATGGCCGGGGTCACGTACTGCTCGTCGGAAAAACGGCGCTTCCAAAGGAGACGCCCGTCACGCTGGGCGACGACGCCCGCAGCCCCCCACCGCCCCATCTTGCCGCCGACGAGGACGATCTCCCGCTGCCCATCGCCGTCGAAGTCGTACGCCACCGGCGATCCGATGCCGGCAACCGGCAGATGCCGCAACCAGAGGCGGGTGAGCACCTTTCGTGTGCCGGCCCCCTTGCGCACCCCGGCCGGCGGGGCGCTTCGCGCCGGCGCAGCCTGCGCGGGTGGGGCCGCAGCCAGGAGGATCGCGGTCAGCGAGAGCGCGAACGAAAAACGCGTCAATGGGGGGCACGCATCCATTGAACGAGGGACT
>CAYYHA010000235.1:0-2197 GCA_964471535.1 uncultured Myxococcia bacterium
CCCGGGCCAGGTTCCGAGCGACCTTGATCGACGGACGCCCCTCGTCGAGGAGGATCAGGAAACCCTTGTCCGCCCCCGTCACGTCGATCACCGTATCCATGAGCGTCTCGAGGAGGCGAGGCAGGTCGTAGTCGGAGAGCAGGGCCCGAGAGAAGGTGTGGAGCCGTTCGAGGGCCCGCAGGTCCTCGGGGCCGCTGGCGGCGCGTGTCGGTGGCGCCTCGACCCGCGGCGCCTCCGCGTCGGAGAGGGTGAGCGTCGCGGTGCCGACGCGGAAGGCGTCTCCCAGCTCGAGGGTGCGGCGGGTGCAGCGCTTCCCGTTCACCTCGAAGCTCGCACCTGGCAGCGCCTCGGCGCGCCAGCGGCGGCCGTCCGCTGTCAGGGTGAGCGCCGTCTCGGGCACCGAGGGGTCCGGGACGACGACGTCGTTGCCGTCGGCGCGACCGACGGAGAGGACGCGCTTGTACAGAGGGATGGCCTCTTCTCCTTGCGGGGTCGTCACGATGAGGCTGGGCATGGTCAGAACTCCAGAGAAAGGAGGGCGCCGGCGCCATCGCCGGTCACCTGCGGTTGAATCGAGAGCCGGGCGGCGGGTGGGCTCGCAGCCGAAGGCCCGGGCTCGGGGGCCGGGCCGAGGCCTTCCTCGCGGCGCACTTCCCCGAGCACCGCGGTGGGGCGGTAGTGGAGGTGGGCGTCCACGATTCCGTAGACGACCAGGCCCCAGAACATGCCGCCCGCGATCCATTTGACCCGGTCCATCGTCTGGGCCAGGTTCAGGTTCTGTGGGGCGACGCCGCAGACGACGGTGAACTGCTGCGGCTCCCCGGGACTGCCCTTGGGCACGGGCCGGCGTTCACACTCGCGC
Organism: uncultured Myxococcia bacterium; assembly: GCA_964471535.1. Classification (GTDB taxonomy): domain Bacteria; phylum Myxococcota; class Myxococcia; order SLRQ01; family SLRQ01; genus CAYYHA01. The sequence continues at coordinate 863 of CAYYHA010000235.1, forward strand.
AGACCGCCGGCGACGGCGAAGCCCACCACACTGGCCAGGCCCGTCGCCGCCTGCGCCGCAGCGAGGACCGCGCCCTTGACCGGCTCGTCGTTCTGGAACTGGCCGGCACCGAAGGGCAGCCAGTTCAGGAGGTACTCCCGCCTGCGCACGGTCCGCTCCACCACGGTGCGCCGTGCCGCCTGTTCCGCCTCCACCTCTGCCGCCTTCGCCCGGCGGGCCTCCTCCTCGAGGAGGCGGCGCCTCGCCTCCTCCTGCAGGCGCCGCTCCGCTTCGATTCGCTTCTTTCGCTCCCGGATCGGAGCGAGGAGGGACTCGTTCTCCGCCCGGACCTGGTCGAAGAACTCGACGATCTTGGGGGGATGGAAGAAGGGATCGAGGCGGTAGTCCGGCTCGAGGGAGAGCAGGCGCACGAAAGCGCTCCGCGCCTTCTCGCGCCGCTTCAGGTAGTAGTAGGACAGCCCCAGGATGCGGTAGGCCTCGATGAGGTCCCCTTCTTCGACCAGGCGCCCCTCGGCGAGCAGCTTCTCGACCAGGCGGGCCGCGTCCTCGTAGTTGCCGTAGTCGAAGCGGTCTAGGGCGCGCTGCAAATCGCCGCGGGTTTCGGCGGCCAGCGCCGGGGCTGCACCGGTGAGCGCCGCGAGGAGGAGCAGGGCAAGGCTGCGCCGGATCATGGTGCCTCGCGCTCCACCGGCAGGGGCTCGAGGTCCACGCGTACCGTCTCGACGCGCCCGGGGAGAAAACGGATGCGCCGCTCGTAGGGGCGGTATCCCTCCGCCTCGAGGCGGAGCACTTGCGTGCTTTCGAGCAGGTAGCCCCCCGAGGGGTTTCGTGGAAAGGGGATGGGCACCTCACGCCCCCCTGGCCCCACCGGGCCGATGAGGCGGCCGTCCAAGGAGAGCACGGCACGGGGCGTGGAGGCCGCGACCTTCAGGAGGGCGGGCTTCGGCTTCAGGCGATAGCGTAGCACCTTCGGCCCGTTTCCGGCCTTCAGGTCGAGGGTCGTCTCCACCGGCACGAAGCCCTCACGCTCGATGCGCAGCGCGTGCCGCCCGAGGGGGGTCTCCCGGCTGACGTCGCGATCGCGCCCCAGGTGTTCCCCATCCAAGTAGATGTCTCCAAAGGGGTCCACCACGACCCGTAGCCGTCGCGTCCTCGGCGAGGCGGGCGCCTGTGCCGCCTCGCCGGTGTTCCGGGGAGGGTGGGTGGACCCGGTCGCCGAGGGGCGGGCCGCAGCAGCCTTGGCCCGGGGAGGAAGGGGCCGCGGCTCCGTTGCCGCCGCGGCGGCGGTGGCCTGCCGTGCCGGAGGGTCCGCCGCCGGAGCCGCGCCAGGCGCCA
>CAYYHA010000235.1:2207-6606 GCA_964471535.1 uncultured Myxococcia bacterium
CTCACCTTTCGTGTCCCGATGCATTCGCGCGGCGCCCGGAGTGGCAGCGGCGGTGGCCGGGGGGGCAGCGGCAGCCGCCACCGGAGTCCTGCCCCCCGCGGGGCCAGGGGTTGCGACGGGTCGTGCCCCATCTTGGCGTGTTACGACCACGAGTACGGTTCCCACCGCCGCGGCGACCGCGAGGCCCGCCGCCGCACGGCGCAGGCCACGGCGCCGGCGGATGCGCCCCAGGAGGGCCTCGGCGGCGGGATGGCCTGGCCGGAGCGCGAGGACCCGATCGGCCGCCGCCACCGCTCGGTGCAGCTCGCCCCGCTGTGCCGCCGCTTCACCGCGCTCGAGCCAATGGGTCAGCAGCCGCTCGGTGAGCGCCTCCTTGTAGGCGTCGGGTTCCTGGAAGAACGCGCGCAGCTCCGCATCCACGTGCTCGAGGCCGACGGACGTCAGATAGGCGGCCAGGTCCGCCTGCAGCGCCCCCGCGTCCGGGTAGCGCGCCTGCGGATCCAGCGCCAGTGCACGGCGGATGATACCGGCCAGCTCGTCGCCGACACGCGGATCGACCGCACGCGGGTCCTCGTAGCGGCCCGACCCTATCCGCCGCAGAACCTCCGCCGGCGATCCCCCGTGGAAGGGGAGGGTGCCGCAGCACAGCCAATAGAGGACGGTGCCCAGGCTGAAGACGTCGCTGCGCGTGTCGGCGCCGCGGCCCTCGAGCGTCTCGGGCGCCATGTGGGCCGGCGACCCGAGCAGCGTGCCGGTCATCGTCATGCGCTCGTCACTCTCGAGAAGGCGCGCGATCCCGAAGTCGGTGAGCTTGATGGTGCCGTCGTCCTGCACCATCACGTTCTCCGGCTTGATGTCCCGATGGATGACCCCCTGGGCGTGCGCATGTGCCAGCGCCGCGGCGATGCGCTCCCCGACCATCGCTCCGATCTCCGGGAGCCCAAAGCCCACCTCGTCCCCGAAGGCGCGCAGCGTGGGGCCGCGGATGAACTCGGAGACGATGAACGCCTCGCCCGAATCCTCGCTCGAGAAATCGTGGATCTCGAGAATGTTCGGGTGGCGCAGCTTGGCGATGGCCTGCGCCTCCCGGCGGAAGCGCGCGCGCTCGCGCTCCCGCGATGCCAAGTGGCGGTGGAGCACCTTCACCGCCACCTCCCGTCCCAGCGTCGTATCCCGCGCCCGGTACACGACGCTCATGCCGCCGCTGCCCACCTCTTCCTCGATGGCGTAGCGAGGGATGGTGGGAAGCGGCGTGCTCATGTGGCCTCTCCCAGGCAGATCCCGAGGCTGCGCGCGGTGCGGCACAGCTCTCCCTGCGGGTCGACGCGTCGCGGCCGGCCGATGGCCTCCTCGAGGGACACTGCGACGATCGCGTTGCCCGAGAGGGCCACCATCTGGTCGAAGCGCTCCTCTGCCACCAGATCGAGGGCCGCGGCTCCGAAGCGGGTGGCGAGGAGGCGGTCGAAGGGGGTGGGCGAGCCCCCCCGCTGCAGGTGCCCGAGGACCGTCACTCGGCACTCGAGATCGATGTGGGCTTGCAGCGCCTCGGCGAGGTGATGTGCGATGCCGCCCAGCCGGCCGGCGGCCTGGTACACCTTCTCCCCGCCGAGCGGGCGACTCCCCTCCGCGACCACCACCACCGAGAAGGAACGCCCCCGCGCCTTCCGCCGGCGGATGGCATCCGCCACCGCCGCGACGTCGTAGGGAATCTCGGGGAGGAGGATGACGTCCGCGCCGCCCGCCAGGCCCGCGTGGAGGGCAATGAAGCCGGCGTCCCGTCCCATCACCTCGAGCAGCATCACGCGATCGTGGCTCTCCGCGGTGGAGTGGAGGCGATCCACGGCGATGGTGGCGCAGGCCCGAGCGGAGTCGAAGCCAAAGGTGTAGTCCGTGGCGGCCACGTCGTTGTCGATGGTCTTGGGCACGCCCACCACCGGCACGCCGTATCGCTCGTAGAGCCGGTGGGCGATGGTCTGGGTGCCGTCACCGCCGACGCAAACGAGCGCGTCGAGACCCAGGGACTCCACGTGGCGGGCCACGCGCTCGCTCTGGTCTTTCCCGTCGGGGCCGGAGAAGGGGTTGGCCCGGTTGCTGGTGCCCAGGATCGTCCCGCCTTTGGGCAGGAGGCCCACCACGTCCCGGGGGGTGAGGGGACGGGTGCGCGCCTCCCGCTCCATCAGGCCAAGGAAGCCGTCCTCGACGCCGACCACCGTCCAACCGAAGTCGCGCGTGGCCCGCTTGACCACCGCACGAATCACCGCATTCAGCCCCGGGCAGTCACCGCCTCCAGTCAGCACCCCGATGATCCGGCTCATTCGAGACTCCTTTGCGCCTTGACCGTGCTGCGGAGGCGCTCGCCACAGGGGTCGCCGCCTGCTGTGACACGAATGTCAGACGCATCGGGAGTCTACCGGGCGGCGCCGTCACGGAGCAAGGCGGCGGCGTCGCGCCTGCACGCGCTCGAGGAGGACCTGGAGGCGGGCGATGGGGTCGACCGGGGCGGCGGTGCCGAGGCTCCCCTGGGCCCCGCGGGTGGCGACGGGCCCCGCGTCGCGGTTGCCCCCGGTGGGTGCCGTCTTCGTGGGGGCCCGCAGGGCGGGGGCGGTCCCCGGCGCGGCGGGTGCGGGTGCCCCGCCCGGCGGCGCCGTCGCCGCGAGGCGCCGAAGCTCCTCGAGACGCTCGGCGAGGAGCGCGTTCCCGGGGTCGGCGGCGAGCGCCCGTTCGTAGTGGGCTGCCGCCGCCGCGTAGTCCCCCGCGTTGGCGGCCGCCTCCCCGAGGTGGACCTCGCTCGCTCCCTCAGGCTCGCCCTCGCCGGCCGACGCGGCCTTCGGATGGTGCAGCTCCATGGGCTGCAGAAAGGCCTCTAGGGACCTTCGACGGGCGAGGAGCGCCTCATTGCCCGGATTGGCCGCGATGAGGGCGTCGTAGGCGGACAGCGCGGCGCGGAAGTTCCCGCGCCTGACCTCGCGCTCCGCGGCCGCGCGTCTCGACTCCAGCTCCGCGGGGTCCATGGCCGGATCCTGCCCCTCTCCCCGTGGCCGGTCAAACTCCGGTGCCACCGTCGGGCGGCAGCACCCCCACGCGGATGGCGAAGCGGACGAGGGAGGAGAGGTCGTGCAGGTCGAGCTTCCGCATGAGGTTGGCCCGGTGGGCCTCGACCGTCTTCACCGCGACGCCGAGCACCGCCGCCGCCTGCTTGTTCGTCTTTCCCTCGGCCACGAGGCGCAGGACCTCGCGTTCTCGCGGGGTCAGGTCCGAGAGCGGATCGGAGACCTCGTTGGTCGCCAGTTTTCGCATGACGAACGGGGTCGCGAGCTCGGGACAGAGATAGCGCTCCCCGCGACGGATGCGGTCGAGGGCTTCGAGGAGCGCCTCGCCCGAGAGAGTCTTCAGCGCGAAGCCGTCGGCACCCGCGGCGAAGCTCCGGAGCACCGCGTCCTCGCTGCTGCGACCCGAGAAGACGAGGATCCTTGGCTTGCGCCGGCCCATCTCGGTGGCGATGCGCCGCACCGCCTCGATGCCATCCACGCCCTCGAGGTCCACCTCGGTCACCACGAAGTCGGGACGGCGGCGGGCCACCAGCTTCGGCAGCGCACTCCCTTCGCCGGTTTCGGCCAGGGTGTGGTGTCCGCACTCCGCGAGGAAGCTGCGCAGGCCTCTCCGCATGAGGGGGAATCGGTCTGCAAGGATGAAGGTCGAAGGATTCACGTTGGGCGTCCCCCAAAGCCTGTAGAATAGCGCGCACCCGGCCCATGGAAAAGACATCTGTGTCCAATGAGGTCACACCCATTCGGAAAGTGCCTCTGGCGGCCCCCCTGACGCCTCTCGGGGCCATTGTGGCGGTGATCGCCGCGGGAGGCCTATTCGGTGCCGGCCCCGCCCCGACCCCCTTCGAGCTGCAGCTTCCGGCGGGATTCGCCACCGTCGAGGCACCGGTGGACGGTCCGACCCGGGTGGCGAGCCTCCCGCCGGTGGCGGGGACCACGGAAGGCGAGATCCTGCTCCAGGCGACGGAAATCGAGGGGGAGGGGGCGCTCTTCGTGGCTCGGGTGCCGGCTCCTCTGCGGATTTCGGAGGATCTGCGGGAACGGGTTGCTTTGCGTGCTCCCGAGGCCTTTCGCGCCCTTTGGGGGGTCGACTATCGGCTCGTCTCGGTACAGCCAGTCGAGATGGCGGGCCGGGAGTGCCTCGAGATCCAGGGGCGGATCGAGGGCGATCGGGGAACCCGCACCGTGCTCACCGTGTTCGTCCCCTCCGAGGACGCCCACTTCGTCGTCTCGGGGGCCGTGCCCAGCGGCCCCGGCGAGGAGGCGGCGCTCGCCCATCTCCGGGCGGCGTTCGCCACCTTCCGGGCACCTCCGCCGCGCCGCCGGGGGCTGTGGGCGCGGCTTCGGGATCC
>CAYYHA010000236.1:0-6588 GCA_964471535.1 uncultured Myxococcia bacterium
TTCGTCCCCCGGCGACAGGCCAGTGGCCCGGGCGAGCTCCTCGTCCGAAACCTGGGTGTTTCCGAAGAAAGAGACCTCCGCCAGTCGCTGCCGGGGCAGGAGTACGACCGAGAGGTGCACTCCCTCATCCTCCCTGCGTGCATAGACGCGTACTTGGCGAAACCGCCCTGTCTCATAGAGAAGGCGGACGAGGCGGCGCACGCCGCGGCGGGTCAGCGGCTGCCCGGGACGCAGTGACACAAACGGTCGCACCGTCTTGGGATCGACACCTGGCGGCAGTCGAAGCTCGATACCCAAGATGGCAGGGGTGCCCCGCTCCGGTCCGGCTTCGGCCATGAGCGGCATGCTCGTCGAGCAGGCGAGCAGAAGCGCCGCAACACACAGTGCCGACCTCACTCGAGATCCCATCGGAGCTTCAGATCCATCCCCAGGTTTCCGAAGGGCGTCAGCGCATCCTCGGTGTCCCACTCTGCCTGCGCGCTCACCGTGTCCGTGATGCGATACTCGGCTTGAGTTCGTTGCCCTTCGACCCCAATCGGCTGCGAGTGGCGTAGGCGAAGCCGCTCATCGAGGAAGCGCCACTCGAAGGCCACTCGTGGCTCCACCTGCCCCGTGGTCTTGGAATACCCGGTTGTCAGACGCCATTCGGGCAGAATCGGGTTCTCGGGAATGAATCGCCGAACCCGTGCATCCAAGCCACTCATGGAAAGAAGGGCGTCGAGCCCCGCGAGACCCGAACCGCGCTCGTCGATGCCCTCGGCATCCCGCCGCGTGATGCCGAGCGTGATCAGGGTGAAGAGATCGGTTTCCGAGAGTTCCGGCTCGCTGCTCAAGTGCACCTCGGGCTCCTCGGGTGTGCCGAAGATGTGCACGTAGACTCGATAGTCCCGAATGTCGGCCTCCGCATGCACGTCGAAGCTCGGTGCAATCCGATACCCGTCCTCGAAGTCCACGACGGCCCGCGTCAGCTCGTACTCGTTTCCGCGGAAGGTCGCATGCCCCTCTGTGGCCTCGACGGTGCCCAAGAGTCCCGGCCGGATATCGGTGCCAGTCAATCGCAAATCGGCGCGTAGCACCGCTTCCACCGCAGGGGTATCAATCCGCAGGGTCTCGGGCGCTCGTATGCCAACATCCAGGTGCAGCGATGCCTCGCGCTCCGGCGGCGGCTGCAGTGCCCGCGAGCGCAGCAGCGGAAGAACCCGCTCCAAATCGAGGTCTGCGTCATAGCGGGCCCGTGACACTGCGAGCTCTCCGCTCAGCAGGAGATCACCGGGTACACCGTCGAGAAAGAGTGCCCCCGAGAGAACGGCGCGGAGATGGTCGATCGGCTCCACCGGCACCTCGTCGAGTTCGGCTCGAAGTCCAAAGCGCTTCGGCAGGAAGCGCTCGAGAGCAAGGTCACCGGTCAGCACCATCCGCCCGGCGTGCCCCACGCGCCCCTCCACGCCCTGGAAGATCACGCGGTTCTGACTGAAGGCAAGCTGTCCGTGAAGCGCGTCCAGGCTGAACGGCAGCGCCCGCACTTCAATCGCGCCGTCGCGGACCTCAGCGGATCCCACCAGCTCGGGTGATTCCAAACGCCCCCCGATACTGGCCTCGACGTCGAGGATGCCTTCCGAGCGCTCGACGGCCGGAAGGAGCGTTGCCAGGAGGCGCAGGTCCCCGGTGCCGGTGATCCGGAGATCGAGATCTCCGTCCACGCTGCGCGAGCCGGCGAGGTGCAGCTCGCTCGCCGGGCCCCGTAGGACCACGCCCTTGGCCACGAGGCCGCCGTCGGCGATCCGAAGGTCGAGCGGCGTACCTGCACGAAGCTGCGTCTTCCCTGCCGCAGCAAGCAGCTCGTGCAGATGAAGCACCCCTTGATACGTTCGCGGGCGCCCCCACACACCCTCCATCCGGAGGCTGCCCGCCCCTCTAGCCGACCAGGCATTCAGGCGCCGGGCGGCGCCGGGCCAAAGCGCGAGCCACCGGTGCAGGCGTGGCTCGTCGAAGTCCACCTGCAACCCGAAGCGGTGGGGCGCCGTGAGCTCCATCCACCCCTCGCCCGTCGCTTCGTCTCCCAAGAGCTTTCCTTGCCAGCCAAGGCGCTGGTCTCGAAGGCGCAACGCAAGGCGCACCGGACCGAGCGCCACCCCGGCCCAGCTCCCGTTCACCAGGTTCGCCGAGCCGCGTGCCGCTGGCGCCTCCCAGGTCCCTTCGATGACGGCGTCGCCTGAGAGCAGGCCGGCCAGTGGCAGCCTCGAGAAGGGCTGCAACGCAGCAGTGGGGAGGGATCGCGCAGCGACCGAGAGCGCCAGACGACCCTCGAGCTCTGCCCAGCCAACCACGCGAAGAGTGCCCTCTCCGACCGTAGCGCTCGCCTCGTCCACCTCCATCCGCCTCCCATCGGCGAGACGCCCCTTGATGCGCAGTCGCGAGACCGCTTGGCCTTGGAAGTGAAGGTCGCGGCCCGTCAGATTCGTTTCCACGAAGAGCGACGCCTTCGGACCACGGACCCGCACCGTCCCCCGTACTGGCCCCTCTACTCCCTCGAAGCGTGCAGCCAGCGGATGGAAGTCACGAAAGGACTCGACGAGTTCCTCGGCACGCATCGCGTCAGAATGCACCTCCAATGCGAAGTCCGTTGGCTCCCGTCGCCAGTCGACGAAAAAGCGATCGATGAGGTAGCGCGAATGGCCCCGCTGCCCGGCCCCTTCTTCCAAAGTGAGCGTAAGGTCGTCGTAGGTAAGACGTCCTACCGCGACCCCCGCCTTCAGCCCCTCGTAGACGAAGCCTCGCACCTCGACCCGGCCGCTCACCTGGGGATCACGGTAGGGCCCTGCCATGGTGAACGATCCGCTCGCCCGCCCCTGTAGCGTGCGCCCACCGAGCGGCCCGAGGTCGGAAAGTTCGAAGTCCTCGAAGCGTCCCTCGCCCCGTATCACACCCGTCGTGCTGAGCGGAAAATACGCGCGATCTACCTTCAGCTCCGAGTGGGGCAACCGCAGCGTCGCACCGTCGACCTCGATGGCCTCTTTGGTTACGCGGACCTTTCCTTCCACCCGTGTCGGGGGAAGGCCCAGGTAAATTTCCTCCGGCTGTGGGAGGCCGTCGGCATAGGCACGAGGGACGACCGTGAAATGCTCGACCACCGCGTGCCCGGTCCCGGAGAGCTGCACGGGTCGAAGCGTCCCTTCGAGATGACCGCCGCCGTCCACCTCTGCTCCAGTCCATGCGCCCTCGAGCCCTAGCGCAGCGATCAGGCGCTCGAGCCGTATTCCGCGCCCCTCGATGTCGAATCGAGCGGGGAGGCGAGAGCCGAAATCGACTTGCCCCGAGACGCTGAGGCGGCCGCCGGGGGCTCTTGAAACGAAGCTACGGATGCGCACTCCTTTCGGTGACACCGAGGCATCGATGCGACTGTCGCCGAGCACGAAATCATCGATTCTTGCGCCAGCCACCTCGATGCTCCCGTCGACCTCGGGTGCGCGTAGCGGTCCACGGATCACGGCACTCAAGGCACCTCGGCCTTCCACCGAGATCTGCGAGTCCGGTGCAAGCAGCTCGGTGAGGCGGGAGAGGGACCCAGAAAGCGAGACGGTCCCGTCCACCTCTCCTACACACAGGTCCGTCAGCGTCAGATCGCTTGCGACGCTCAAATCCCCTGCATCGACGCTTAGATCCACGAGCTGAAGCTGCTGCGTTTCGGCGTCGAAATGCAGCTCTGCCTCCCGCACGCCGAAGCGCTCCACCCGACCTCCGTCATAGAGGCGCAGCTCCATCGGCTCCAAGCGAAGACGCTGCGTGCCGCCCACCTCTGTGAAGGTGGCCGTGAAGGCATCGCTCTCTACACGGCTATCTGCATCCAGGTGAAGGCTCACGCCCGCATCGACGATTCGCGCCCGCTCGACCACGACGGGCAAATCGGGAGGCATGCACGTAGACCCCCCGCTGCCCTGCGACACTTGCCGCCGGAGATCCACCTCGACCTGCGGCCGGAGTAGCGTGAGCGCCCGCAGGGCCGGTCGTCGCCCCAGCGGCTGCACCTCCCGGAGTTCGAGCACGGCGCGCTCGATCTCGAACGCGATCGCTCGGTCTCGGGTGCGCCCCTCGACCCCCACGAGCGTAATCGCCATGTCGAAGGGATCCACCTCGCAGTAGGCAAGCTCGAAGCGATCGAGGTGCTTTCGCATCTCGACGCGGAGCCGGTCGCAGAGCAACTCGGCCGCCATATCGGATCGCACGAAGGCGACGACTGCACCCACCAGGGAGACGAGGAAGAAGAGGAAGGCGATGGCAAGCCGGCGTTTCATGAACTCCGGGACGACCTCCGGATAGGGAGCCGTACCGCCTCGCCCCTGCTCAGCCCGTCTTCAACGACTCCAGGTACTGGTCCACCTCGGAGAGAGCGACGCGTTTCTTTTGTACCTTGCGCTCGGGAATGATACCGGCCTGACGCTGTGCCGTCTCCCGCTGCTGCTCGAGCAAGGCCTCGTCCAACCCGAGGTCACGACCAATCCGCTCGATCATCTCGGCGTCGATCTGCTCCTTGCGCGCAACGAAGCCTTCAAAGAGCGCGTTGTCGCACAGGGTATTCAGCACGCGTGGGGTGCCACCCGCATAGCGGTGGATGGCTTTGAGCGCCTCGGGTGTGAATGGAAGGCTCCGCGCGCCGGCGAGACGCAACCGATGCTTGATGTAGGCCTCGGTCGAAGCGTAGTCGAAGGGCTCTAGCCGGTACTTCACTGCGACCCGCTGTGCCAGCGGTGGGTCGAGTTTCAGGTTTTCCTCGATCTCAGGCAATCCGAAGAAGACGAAGGAGAGGAGCTTCCGTTCGGGAACCTCCAGGTTCAGCAGGCCCCGGAATTCCTCCATGAGCTCCTTGGTCTGCAGCATCTGTGCTTCGTCGATGAGAACCACCGCCTTCCGGCCCTCCTCGTAGATCTGCACCAGCCTTTGGTAGAGCTGGGAGAGAAGGGCCAGCTTCTCCTCAGCGGGACTCTCGACGCCGAGTTGCAGAGCGATGCGCTTGAGCAGCCAGCTTGCAGTGATCCCCGAGTGGATGATCACGAGGAGTGCCGCCTCGTACTGTTCCTCCGGCAGGTTGTCGAGCATCCGCCGGGCCAAGGTGGTCTTGCCCCGGCCGATGTCCCCCACGCAGATGGCGAGACCACGCATGTTCTCCACTGCATGCATCAGCCGCAGCATCGCCTCGGCATGCTGGGAGCTGTTGTAGAAGAAGCGACTGACCGGCGCGTTGGAGAACGGCTCCTGAGAGAGCCCATAGAACTCGAGGTAGTTCATGGTGCTGTCCGCCCGCTAAACATAGCCGACCTTCCCAGCCTTGCGGGGTGCGGCCTTTCCTGGTGGCGCGTCTGGGTCGCTGCCGTTGTGTCCGGGGTCACCCGCTGCCCCGAGCCGGTCGGCAACGTCGCGGAAGGAGGGATCCATCTCGAAAACCTGGCGATAGTAGTCGTGCGCCTCGTCGACCTGCCCGGCCTGCTCATAGGTGAGCCCGATGTCGAAGAGGATTGCCTTTCGAGATTCCTCGCCGAGCCCATCGATGGCGAGTGCCTCCTGAAACGAGGCGACCGCCTCGTCGAACTGGCCGAGCTCGCGATGACACTCTCCCTTCATGGAGAGGGCATCGAGTCGTTTCGAAGGCTGCGCCGCCGCGAGTTGGAACTCCCCCAGCGCATCGTTGAGCAAGCCCATCTCACGGTAGGCGATTCCCAGATCGTAGTGGGTATCCGCATCTTCCGCGCTGACGGTTTTTGCCACCCCCTTCTTGAACTCCTCGAAGACATCGTCGGCCGAGACCTGGAAGTCGTCGAGCGGAGCCGCCGCCGCGCTCTCCTCCTCCAGGGAGGCGAGCTCCTCGGCCAGCTCCCCCGCAAGGTCGAATTCGTCGAAGCCCGCCTCCGTACCTTCGTCGGAGAGCCCGGGCGCCGGCGCCTCCGCCGCGAGGTCTGCGGCCCCAGCCTCCAAGCCCCCGCCATCGCCTTGGTCGAGGCGGCCGAGCAGGGCCAGCGCCTCCTCGTGCCCGGGAACGGCCTCGAGAATGCCGTTTAGCACCTCCCGGGCTTCGTCGAGAAGCCCCTGCTCGATGAAGAACTCGGCCTCCTCGAGTTCGTCGGCGATCTCCTCGGGCGCCTTCGTGGGTGCCACCGGTGCCGCGGCTGCCTCGGCCTGTCCCAGCGGAGCGGAGGCCTCGACCTCGGAGACGGGCACCTCCGCCGCCTCGGTGACAATCTCGATCCCGCTGTCGGTCGCTTCGACATCTTCCTCGTCGTCGAGGATGCCGCGCACCTCTTCCGGGATCTCGTCGAGGCTCAGCATCTGTGTCGTCTGACCGAACTCATCCTCGTCCTCGACGCCCTCATAGGGCGCGCGCGCGTCTGCGGAGGTAGGCTCGGCTGCAACCGCTGCCTCGGCCTCCGCGAGCGCCGCATCGAGGTCTCCGCTCTCCAAGAGGTCCTCGTCGAGCACGATCGTGGGGCCCGAAGGCTGCGTGGCCGGTCCTTCTTCCACGCCTTGGAGATCCACCCCCGCGGCTGCGGGATCCAAGAGGAGATCTTCCCCGTCCCCCCCCAATCCCACCTCGAAGGT
>CAYYHA010000237.1:0-6582 GCA_964471535.1 uncultured Myxococcia bacterium
GGGCAAAGAGGCTGCGGGCGAGCTCGTGGGGAATGCGGTCGAGAGCGGCCGGGTCCGGCTGCTGCAGCTGCCCCGGGTCGGCGACGGGAAAGCCGGCGGCAGCGAGCGTAGACAGATAGCGCGCCGGTTCCGCCCCCACGGCGACGAGGCAGAGGCCAAAGAAACCCCCTGCCGCCTCCGCGCGGGCCCGCGCCGCGGACAACACGACCGGTGAGAGCAGCCCACCCGCGAGCAGGAGCTGCTCCAGCCGTTCCCAGCCCATGCTTCCATCTGGACGCCGGGGCGAGGGGATGTCAAGGAATCCGCCTTGGACCACACTGGGTCGGAAGATGCAGCGGATCTTACACATTGGTGCGACCGCCGGAGAACGTGTCCTCGTGCGGCGCATGCTCGAGGACCATGCGTACCAGGTCGAGGACGTGGAGGACGTGGAGGGCGCGCTGGCCATCGCCCGACTGCGCCGCCCCGACCTGCTCCTTCTCGAAGGGCGTGCCGCGGAGAGCGACGGCCTCGAGCTGGCGACCCGGATCAAGGCGAGTCCCGAGCTGTCTCCCATTCCCCTGATCCTGGTCGTAGACCCCGGGGAAAGAGAGCTCGCGCTTTCGCTGGGGGCAGATGGGGTGCTCGAGCGCCCCCTCGATCCACGCCCCTTCGCACGGCGGATCCGCAGCTTCCTCAAGGGAAAGCGCGACCGCGTGAGCCCTGCCACCCAGAGCCGGCACCTGCAGGCCTACAGCCAGAGCCTCGTCGACCGCCTGCGCCACAGCGTGCAGGAACTCGAGCTGGCCAACGCGCGCCTGCGGCGCGTGGACGACCTGAAGAACGAGCTCATCGAGAACGTCTCGCGTGAGCTGGCGACGCCGCTGACCCCCCTCATCGGGCTGGTCGACCTCCTCGATTCGGGGCGCCTCGGTCCGCTGACGCCGCGGCAGCGGCGAGCCGTCCGGACGCTCTCCCACGCCCTTCACCGCCTCGGTGAGACGGTGGACCACCTCCTCGATCTCGCGAGCTTCGAGGACGAGGGGCCGCTCGCGCCGCGTCCCACCGATGTGGTGGCCCTGGCCCGAGAGGCCCTCGCCGCAGTGCGGGAGAAGGCGCGCTCGCGGCGTATCCGCATCGAGACCCACCTGCCACGTCAGCTCGAGGTGACCCTCGACCGGGAGCGGGTCCTCCTGGCCCTGGTGCACCTGCTGGATTCCGCGATTCGGGCAGCACCCCGCGGCGGACACGTGCTCCTGGAAGTGGACGCGTCGAGGGCGGAGGAGCTCCGCATTTCCGTCTACGACAGCGGTGCGGCCATCGACGCCGAGGCCAGGCCCTACGTCTTCGAACCCTTCTTCGTGGCCCGGCCCCTCGCGGGGGGCGGCCTCTCGCCCGGATCCGCGCTGGCCCTCGTGCAGCGGGTCGCCTGTGCCCACGGCGGACGGGTGGAGGTGGAGAGCCCGCCGCGCAGCCATCCCAGCGTCGACCACGACTATCCTGGCGCGAAGTTCAGCCTCGTCCTCCCCGGTGCCGGGGCGGACTCACCGCCTCCCGGAACTTTGGCGTCGAGCCGCCGAGGGGGTCGTTGACGCGGCGAGGGCCCCCGTGGCATCCCACGCCGACCGCGGACCAAGCGGCGGTGCCCACCCATGAGACCCAGCGAAGCCCCAGCCCGAGCGCCCCTCGCACTCGTCGCCATGAGCGGCGGCGTGGATTCCTCGGTCGCCGCCGCGCTCATGCAGGAGGCGGGCTGGGAGGTGGCTGGGGTGACCCTACGCCTCGCGGACGATCCCGCGGCCGTCGAGGCGACCGGCGGGCGCAGCTGCTGCGCCCCCGACGATCTCCGTGATGCGCGGCGGGTGGCCCAGATCCTCGACATTCCCCACTACGTGGCCAACTATGCCGCACACTTCGAGGCAGCGGTGATCACGCCCTTCGCCCGCGCCTACGCCGCGGGCCGGACACCGAACCCCTGCGTGGAGTGCAACCGCCGGGTGAAGTTCGATCCCCTGCTGCGCCGCGCGCGGCAGATCGGAGCGTCCAAGCTGGTCACTGGCCACTACGCCCGCATCGCTCGGGGAGAGGATGGCCGTTGGCGGCTGCTGCGTGGCGTCGACCGTGAGAAGGACCAGAGCTACTTCCTCTACATGCTGGGCCAAGAGACCCTGCCTGCGCTGCACTTTCCCCTGGGTGCGCTCACGAAGGACGCGGTGCGCGCCGTGGCACGCCGGGCGGGGCTCCCCACAGCGGAGAAGCCCGAGAGCCAGGAAATCTGCTTCGTCGGGCCACGGCGACGCTACGCGGAGGTGGTGGAGGCTCGGGTCGGTGCGCCCGAGGGCGGCGATCTGGTCCACATCGATGGGCGACGGCTCGGGACCCACGCGGGTGTCCACCGGTACACGGTGGGGCAGCGCCGCGGGCTAGGCATCGCGGCGGGCGAGCCGCTCTACGTGGTCGAGCTGCGCGCTGCGTCCCGGGAGGTGGTGGTGGGTCCACGGAAGGCGCTCGAGCGCCGGCACCTCCGCTTGAGCGAGGTGAGCTGGGTGCTTGGTGAGGCCCCCCTCGATCGGCCGGCGACGGTGCAGATCCGCTACCGCCACAGCGGGGCTCCCGGGCGGGTGGTCGAAGCGTGGGAGCGGGGGTGCCTGGTGGAACTCGATGAGCCGGTGCGGGGGGCGGCACCTGGGCAGGCCGTGGTCCTCTACGACGGCGAGGAGGTGCTCGGCGGGGGAACGCTCGAGGAGGCCACGGCATGACCCGCGAGGAGATCGAACACGTGGAGCGGCTCGAGGAGGCGATCGGCTATGCCTTCCCCAACCGCCGCCTCGCCCTCACCGCACTCACCCACAAATCGTGGGTGAACGAGCACCGGGCCGAGGGGTACGAGGACAACGAGCGGCTCGAGTTCCTGGGGGACGCGGTCCTGGACCTGGTCGTCAGCGAACACCTGATGCGGGCGCTCCCCGAGGCACGCGAAGGCCGGCTCTCGCAGATTCGCGCCGGTCTGGTGAGTGCCGATGGGCTCTCCCGGGTTGCCGCGCGCCTTGCCCTGGGCGGGCTGCTCCGCCTGGGCAAGGGGGAGGAAAGCAGCGGGGGGCGGAAGAAGCCCAGTCTGCTCGCCGATGTCTTCGAGGCGGTCGTGGGGGCCATCTATCTGGCCGACGGCCTCGAGGCGGCACGGGACTTCGTGGAGCGCACCGTGCTGGCCTCGGTCGATCTCCACGCCCCCGACGCGGTGGCCCGCCGCGACTGGAAGACCCGCTTGCAGGAGCGGGCGCAGGCCGACGCGGGGCAGACGCCCCGCTACCGCCTCGTCGCCGAGACGGGTCCCGACCACGACAAGCGATTCGAGACGGAGGTGCTCGTGGGGGGCCGGGTCCTCGGGCGTGGGCGCGGGCGCACGAAGAAGGACGCCGAGCAGGCCGCGGCGCAGCAGGCGCTCCGCGTGCTCGAGGCGGGCTTGGACCGGGCCGAAGGGCCGGCGCAGGAGGCGCAGGAGAGGGCAAGCGCGGTGGCACCTGCCGAGGCGGCGGGGGACGAGGGCCCGGCCGTTTCGGAAGCGACACCTGGCGCGGAGGGAGCAGATCGAGAGGAGGACGAAACCGATGCTTCATAGCGTCTTGCTTCGCAGTCTGTGGATCGGGGCGGTGCTCGTGCTGCTCGCCTGTCCGGGGCAGCCCAAAGCGGCGTCGAAGGGGCTCCCGGAAGGGAAGGGGGAGGCTCCGCCGCAGGGGCGCGCGACGGAGGCGCCGGCGCCGGCAGGTGAGAGGAGAGGCGCGGCCGAGCGGCTCGGCCCGCCGACTCGCCGGGCCTCGGAGCTGGTACCCGGAGAGGGCCAGCTCTATGCGATCCTACGGACCAGCAAGGGCACGATGGTGGCGCGGCTCTTCGAGGAGGCTGCGCCAGTGACCGTCGCGAACTTCGTGGGGCTCGCCACGGGACAGCATCCGTACCTCGACCCCCAGACCCTCCAGATCACGCGGGGCCGCTATTTCGACGGCCTGCTCTTCCATCGCGTGATCCCAGGCTTCATGGTGCAGACCGGTGATCCCACGGGGACCGGGCGCGGGGGTCCGGGCTATCGCTTCCAGAACGAGAACCCCGATCAACCCTACGACCGTCCCGGTCTCCTCGGCATGGCGAACTCGGGCCCCAACACGAACGGCTCGCAGTTCTTCATCACCGAGGCTCCAGCGCCCCATCTGAACGGAGGCTACACCGTCTTTGGAGAGCTGGTCTCCGGCCTCGAGGTGGTCGCGGCGATCGCCCGCGTGCCACGGGGGCCGGGCAACCGGCCGGTGGAGCCGGTGCGCCTCGAGTCGGTGGAGATCGTTCGCTCCAAGACGCCGCCTTCGCCCGGGACGACGAACGCGGCGGAGAGGGGCGCGCCGAGCGGCAGCGAGACAGGCGGCGAGAAGCGCCCGCGGCCCGAGGCGGCGAAGACGCGGTGAGCAAGGAGGGGGCACACCGGGCCGGCTTCGTGGCCCTCGTCGGCGAGCCCAACGCGGGGAAGTCCACCCTTCTCAACGCACTGCTCGGGGAGAAGGTGGCGATCGTCACGCCGCGGCCTCAGACGACGCGCAACCGCATCCTCGGCATCTGGACCGGTCCAGACGCTCAGATTGCCTTCCTCGATACGCCGGGCATCCACGCCCCGCCGGGGAAGAAAAAGGCCCTGAACCGCTACATGAACGAGGTCGCCCTCTCCGCGCTGCTCGAGGTCGACGTGGTCTTCATGATGGTGGATGCGGCGGCCCGTGCCGCCCGCGCGACGCCCGAGCGGCCGCAGGCGGCGATCACCGAGACGGACCGGCGCATCGTCGCGCGCCTCCGCGAGGCGAAGAAACCGGCACTCCTGGGGCTGAACAAGATCGACGCCTTCCCGGCGCCGCTGCTCCTGCCGATGATCGATGCCTACCGAAGCCTGTATCCCTTCGAGGAGATCTTTCCGCTTTCGGCGCTGCGCGGCGAGGGCGTCTCGCGCCTTCCCGATCTCATCACACCGTACCTGCCCGAGTCGCCGCCCCTCTTTCCCCCCGACACGCTCACCGATCAGGCCGAACGCCTCCTCGCAGCCGAGTACATCCGCGAGCAGGTGATCCGCCACACGCGGCAGGAACTGCCTTACGCCACGGGCGTGGAGGTCCTCCTCTTCGACGAAAGTGAACGGGAGAGCGAGCGCGGGCCGGGGCTCGTCCGCATCGAGGCGAACATCGTGGTGGAGCGCGACAGCCAGAAGGGGATCGTGATCGGCAAGGGGGGGCAGATGCTCAAGCGCATCGGCACCGCCGCCCGACAAGACCTCGAGCGCCTCCTTGGCTGCCGCGTCTACCTGGGCCTCCACGTGCGGGTGGAGAAGGACTGGACGAAGACGGAGAAGGGCATTCGGAAGCTGGGGTATCGGTAGCCATGGCCCGCCCGCTCATCGCCATCGTCGGCCGGCCGAACGTTGGCAAGTCGACGCTCTTCAATCGAATCGTTGGCCGGCGTGCCGCCATTGTCGAAGACCGACCCGGCGTGACACGGGATCGCAACTACGCGGAAGCGGAGTGGTCGGGACGCGTCTTCGATGTGGTGGACACCGGAGGCTTCGAGCCGCACGCGGAGGACGAGGTGCGTGCCGGCATGCGCCGCCAGGCACAGGTGGCGGTGGAGGAGGCAGGCGCAATCGTCTTCGTCGTCGATGCGGTGGAGGGCATCACCTCGGCCGACGAAGAGGTGGCCAGCTTTCTGCGGCGCAGCGGGGTTCCTGTGGTGGTGGCCGCCAACAAGGTCGACTCGGCAAAGCGCCTGCTGGAGAGCGGGGCGCTCGCCGAGGCCCACGCGCTCGGTTTCGAGGTGCTCCCCATCTCTGCGGAGCACGGGCGAGGGGTGGGCGAGCTTCTCGACCACGTCCTGGCCCAGGTTCGGGCACCGCGGGGCGAGGCGGAGCGTGCGGCAGAGGAAGACGGGGTGGTCCGGGTCGCCATCATCGGGCGGCCCAACGTGGGCAAGTCCACGCTCGTCAACCGCCTGCTCGGCGAGGAGCGCATGGTCGCCTCGGAGCTGCCCGGCACCACGCGCGACAGCATCGATGCCCGCCTGCGCTACCGGGGCCGCACCTACGTACTGACGGACACCGCGGGCATCCGGCGCAAGAAGAGCATCGCGCTCGCCGTGGAGCGCTACTCGGTGGTGCGGGC
Source organism: uncultured Myxococcia bacterium (assembly GCA_964471535.1). Lineage (GTDB taxonomy): Bacteria > Myxococcota > Myxococcia > SLRQ01 > SLRQ01 > CAYYHA01. Next base: position 6,165 of record CAYYHA010000237.1, read on the forward strand.
CATCCGATCCATCGAGCGCTCCGACGTCGTGGTCCTTCTGGTGGATGCCACCGAGCCCATGGTGGCGCAGGATCAGCGGCTGGCCAGCCTCGCTGCGGAGAAGGGGCGTGGGGTCGTCATCGCCGTCAACAAGTGGGACCAGGTGCGGGCCGAGCGCGGAGCGGACGAGCGACTGCGCGCGCGGGTGCGTGAGAGCCTGCCGATGCTCTGGCACGTGCCCGTGATCCTGCTCTCGGCGCTGGAAGGCAAGCGCGTCTTCCCGGTGCTCGAGGCGGCCGAGCGCACCTTCGAGTGGCTGACGACGCGCATCCCCACGCCCACCCTGAACGCGTGGCTGCAGGCGGTCACCGAGACCCACCCGCCACCGCTCCACCGCCACCGGCCGGTGAAGCTCCGCTACGTGAGCCAGGTGGCCACC
>CAYYHA010000238.1:0-2774 GCA_964471535.1 uncultured Myxococcia bacterium
TGATCTTGCGCACTTGGAGGATCCAACGCGTCCCGGATCCGACCCCGTGGTCCGAATTTCGGACACCGGCCCGCCGGCCCGGCCGCCGCGTGGGCCCTCGCCCTGGGGGATACCCGGCGGGGTGGATCCCCCAGATCCCGGTGCCGATCAGGCGCGCAGGCGGCTCCGAATCATGACCCGGAAGGCCTCCACGCCGTCCTTCCAGCCGATCTTCTTCCCCTCGGCGTAGCTGCGGTAGCGGTACGAGATGGGCACCTCGAGGATCTCGACGCCCCGTTTGGCGAGGAGCGCCGTCACCTCGGGCTCGAAGCCGAAGCGATCCTCCTTCAGCGGCAGGCTCTGCACCAGCTCGGTGCGAAAGCACTTGTAGCAGGTCTCCATGTCGGTGAGCCGGTAGCCGGTCAGAAGGTTGCTGCTCCAGGTGAGCACCTTGTTCCCGAGGGTGTGCCACCGCAGCAGGGTCGACAGCGGCACCTCCTTGAAGCGCGAGCCGTAGACCACCTCCGCAGCCCCTTCGAGCACCGGACGCACCAGGCGCGGATACTCGCCGGGATCGTACTCGAGATCGGCGTCCTGCACGATGAGGGCCCGGCCGCGCGCCGCCTCGATGCCCCGGCGCAGCGCCGCGCCCTTGCCCCGGTTCTCCGGCTGCAGGAGCACCCGAAGGCGAGAACGGTGCCCCTGTGCCCATTCGGCCTCGAGGCGCTGCAGGCGCTCCCGGGTCCCGTCGGTGGAGCCGTCGTCCACCACCACGATCTCCTTGTCGATGGGGACGGCGTCCACACGCTCGAGGATGAGCTCGATGGTGGCCGCCTCGTTGTAGGCGGGCATGACCACCGTCAGATCGGGACGCGAATCCGGTGCGTCCGACTGGGGTCGACCCCCGCGGGATTCATCGCGCGAGACCACAGGCTCTCTTGCCCTCTTCGGTGTCGACCCGCTCGCAGTCGCAGGTGTCGAGGCGTTCGCTGCAGGTGGCGGCCTGGGCGTCGAGGAGGCTCTGCCGCGTGTTGGCGAAGGCCTCCCGCTGCCGGCGCTTGCACTGCTCCACCTCGAGCTGCGTCTTCTCGCATTCGCAGAGCTTCTCCGCGAGCGCCAGGCACGGATGGGTGCAGGACAGGCCCCCCAGGGTGAGCAGCAGAAGGGCGACGACGAGGCGAAGCCCGCACCTCGACCTAGCGGCGACCGATTCCATAGTAGACGAAGCCTCTCTCGCGCATGCGCGCGGGATCCCAGATGTTGCGACCGTCGAAGAGCACCGGCTCCTTCATGAGCGCCTTCATCCGATCGAAATCGGGCCGCCGGTACTCGTTCCACTCGGTGACGAGGAAGAGCCCGTCCACCCCCTCGAGGCAGTCGTAGTTCCTCCCGCAGTACTCGACCGAGCCCTCGAGGTCGGAAAGCGCGCGCCGGGCGTTGTCCAAGGCCGCAGGACAGTTGACCCGAACCGTCGCACCGGCTTCCACGAGCCGGCGGACGATCACCAGTGAAGGAGCCTCTCGGATGTCGTCGGTGTTGGGCTTGAACGAGAGCCCCCACACGGCGAAGCGGCGGCCGGCGAGGGAGCCGAAGTGCGTCTGCGCCCGTTCGACGAGGCGGCGCTTCATCGCCTCGTTGGTGCGCAGCGTCGCCTCGAGGATGCCGAAGTCCACCCCATGGTGCCCGGCGGTGTGGAGGAGTGCCTGCACGTCCTTTGGAAAGCAGGAGCCGCCGAAGCCCACGCCCGGGAAGAGGAAGGGGTAGCCGATCCGCCGGTCGGCGCCCACGCCCTGCCGGACCCGATCCACGTCGGCGCCGACCGCGTCGCAGAGGCGTGCGATGTCGTTCATGAAGGAGATGCGGGCGGCGAGCAGCGCGTTGGCGGCGTACTTCGTCAGCTCGGCGCTCTCGTTGTCCATGAAGAGGATGGGGCTTCCCGTGCGAACGAAGGGGGCGTAGAGCTCCGCCATCAGGTCGCGGGCGCGCGGATCCGAGGTGCCCACGACGACCCGGTCGGGCTTCATGAAGTCCTCGATGGCCGCACCCTCCTTCAGGAACTCGGGGTTGCTGACCACGACGAGCCTCTCCCCCACGATTTCCTTGACCTGCCGCGCCGTCCCCACCGGAACGGTGCTCTTGAGGACCAGGAGCGTCCCCCGGTCGGCCCGGTTGGCGACCTGCCGGGCGGCGGCGAGGACGTGCTGCAGATCGGCGCTGCCATCCTCGTCCTGCGGCGTCTGCACCGCGACGAAGACGGCGTCCCGGCCGGCGACGGCCCCGGGATCGGTGGTGAAGGAGAGGCGGCCGTCGGCGACGTTGCGCTCGATGAGCTCCTCGAGGCCCGGCTCGTAGATGGGCACCTCGCCGCGGGAGAGGCGCGCCACCTTCTCGGCGTCCACGTCCACGCAGACGACGTCGTTGCCGCTTTCGGCGAAGCAGGTGCCGGCGACGAGCCCGACGTAACCGGTGCCCAGGACGGTGAGCTTCATGGCGGGGGCGGAGATACACCAAGGGCGCGCCCCGAGCAACGCGGCCCCCCGCGGCGCCGAGGCGCCGGCCACAGGCCGCCACCGCCCCCGTGCCGGGGCCCCACCGACCCCGGTTTCCGGCTACAGTCGGCGGGGCGATGGAGAGGCGCTCCACGAAGCGCCGCCGGCGGCGGCGGGGGGAGGCGGCGCGGGCGGCCTGGGGTGCGCGTCTCGAGCGCGCGGCCGTGGGCGTGCTCGATGGCCTCCGCCGCCTGGCGCACGAGGCGCAGCACGCAGCGCACCCACCCTTCCTCGAAAAGGCGGCTT
>CAYYHA010000238.1:2784-6538 GCA_964471535.1 uncultured Myxococcia bacterium
CCGTGGGCGTGCTCGCGCTGCTCCTCGTCGCAGCGCCGTGGATGATCGCGTCGGTCCACCTCGTCTCGACGGCGATCGACCTCGGCCTCGCCCTCCTCGCCTGGGGGCTCGTGCTCGCGGGCCGCGGGCTGCGGGGGCGCCCCGTCGTGGTGCCCCGAGTGGGGTGGGTGCTCTTGGGCCTCGTCGCCTTCGAGGGGCTGCAAGCGGTGCCGCTTCCGCCGGCGCTCCTTCGCCTCCTCTCCCCGCACACCGCCGAGGTCTATGCCTACACCTTGGGCGACCTGGGCCTGTGGCCGGCCTGGCGGCCCCTCTCCCTGGACCCGGTGCAGACGGGCGTGGAGCTGGCCCGCCATGCGACCGCCCTCCTCGTCTTCCTCGGCGCGGGGCAGCTCGCGATGCGCCCGGAGCGCCGCAGCCTGCTCCTGCGCCTTCTCGCCGGCTCGGGACTTTTCACCGTCCTCCTCGCCCTCGGCCACAAGCTCGCCGGGGCCCAGCACATCTTCGGCGCCTACCCCACCCCGCCGCAGGGCTGGCTCTTCGCCACCTTCGTCAACCCCAACCACTTCGCCGCCTACCTCGACCTCCTCGCTCCGGTTTGTCTGGGCCTTGCGGGGGGGGCGGGGGACCGGAGCCGGGTGGCGCTGTGGGGCCTCGCCTTCGTGCTCCTGGGCATGGCCTGCCTCCTGACCCTCTCCCGCGGCGGCATCCTGGCGCTGGGGGTGGGGGTGACCCTGTGGGCGGCGCTCGAGCGACGCCGGCGCGCGCTCGGCCGCGAGGGGGATGCGGCGCCGAGTCCCGAAGGGCCGCCGGCCCTGACGCGAAGCCTCCGCCCCCTCGCCGCGCCGCTTTTCATCGGGGTGACGCTCCTCGCCGCAGCGTGGCTCGCCCTCGATCCCATCCTGGACGAGCTGTCGACGCTGACGGCCGAGGGGGCCCTCGCGCGGGAGCAACGCTTCGAAGCCTGGGCGGACACGCTGGCGCTCGTCCGGGATGCGCCCCTCTTCGGGGTGGGGCGCGGCGCCTTTGCGGTGGCCTTTCCCATGTACCGGCGGAGCGCGGCGCACAGTACCCTTTACCACCCGGAGAACCAGGTCGTCGCGGCGGTGGCCGAGCTCGGCGTGGTGGCGGGCCTCCTCCTCGCCGGGACCCTGCTCTGGGCATGGGTCGCGGCGCTGCGCGCCCGGGACCGGGATCCGAAGCGGGTCGGCGTGCTGGCGGGGCTCGCAGCGCTTGCGGTGCACGAGATGGCCGACTTCGCCACGAGCTTCGGTGGGGTCGCCGTGCCCGCGGCCGTCGCGCTGGGGAGCGTGTTCCCCTTTCGTGACAGAACCGGTCGCAGGTGGGCACGGCTCGGGGTGCGCTGGGCGGCGGCGGGGAGCGTGGTGCTGTCGCTCGCCTGTGGCGGTGCGCTGCTCGCCGCCCGCGGGCGCCTCCTCGACGACGACGTGGAGCGCGTGCGCCGGGCCCTCGAGGCCCGCCCGGTGGTGGGTCCAGAGATCCTCGAGGTGGTGGAGCGCCGCCCCACCGACCACGTGGTGGCGCTCCTCGTGGCGGCGGCCCTCGAGGCGCAGGATCCGAAGGCCGCCTTCCGCTGGGTGGGGCGGGCCATGTACCTGGCGCCCACCGACCCGCAGGCCCACGCCCTCGCTGCCGAGCTGTTGGCGCGAGCGGGCGCGAAGACGCAGGCGCAGCTCGAGTACCGGCTGGCGGTGAAGTGGGGCGCTCCGGCGGCGACGGTGGTCGCCCGGGCGGCGCGCTGGTTCCGGGCGCCGGAGGATCTCCTCGCTGCAGTGCCCGAGACCGAGGCGCACGCGGTGGTGGCCCACCTGACCCGCACCGGCCGGCTCGAGGAGGCCCTCGCCGTGGGGCAGCGGCTCCTCGCCGGGCGGCCCGGCGACGCGAAGCTGCTCCACTGGACCGCGGAGGCGGCGCTGCGCGCCGGCGACGCAGACGCGCTGCAGCGCCTCGCCGAGGCACGGGTGCAGGTGGATCCCGAGGCGCCGCGGGGCTACCTGCACCTTTTCCAGGCTCGGCGGGCGGCGGGGGATCTCGACGGCGCCCTCGCCGCGCTCCGAGCCGGCCTCGCGCGGCGTCCGGGCGACCCCGAACTTTCGCTCGCCCTCGCTCGCGCCCTCCTGCGCGATCGGAAGGATCCCCGCGCGGCGCTCGCGACCCTGGAGCAGATGCCTCTCTCCCGCCAGACCGGCATCCGGGTGCAGGCGCAGGTGCTCCGCGGCCAGGCGCTGCAGGCGCTGGGCCGCTCGAAGGAGGCGGGGGACGCCTTCCGGACGGCGGTGCGCCTCGCCCCCGATGCCCTCGGGCCGCGCCTTCGCCTGGGCGATCACTACCAGGCCCTCGGCGACTACGAGGCGGCGCTGGATGCCTACCGCGACGCTCTCGCCCGGGCCCGCAGCGACGCTCAGCGCGCCTCGGTCGAGGCCCGCATCGACGCGGCGGAACGCGGTCTGGCGGCGCTCGAGCGGTACCGGCGTGCCCGCGCCCTCGAGGCGGGCCCGTAATTGCACGCACGCTCGTGCGGGTGTTACCAGTGGAGACGCGGATGTCCGAGGACGCGCCCCAGCCGAAGAGCTACTTCATTCGGAACGACAAGGGGAAGGTGTGGGGGCCCATGCAGGCCTCGACCCTGGCGATCCTCATCCCCCAGGGCGCCTTCCCCGGCCGCCTGCAGGCCTCGGAGGACGGTGAGCGCTACGCGATGATCGGGCGCTTCGCCGAGCTGCGGGAGGTGCTGCCGCAGGAGGTCTGGGGGGTCTCTCCCGACGAGGTCGCAGCCGGCGCCGCGCCGGCCGAGGCCGCTGCGGCCCCGCCGGGAGCCGTGCCCACGGTGTCGCCGGAGGACCTTGCGCCGGGGGCGCCCACGGTCTCTCCGGAGGCCCTCGCGCCAGGGGCGCCCACGGTCTCTCCGGAGGAAATCGCCGCGCCGCCCTCGGGCGCGGCGAGCAGGGGCGCGCAGGGGGCCGGGCCCCGCGCCCCCTCGGCCCCCGCGGCGGCGGCGCCGCCGCCGGCCGCCGCTGTCCCCGAGGTGGAGATCCCCACGGAGGGGACCCTCGCCGAGACCAGCCTCTTCCGCCTCGCCTACCTCATCGCCGCCAAGAAGGCGACCTGCCGGGTGATCCTCGAGTCGGGGGGCACGACGAGCACCGTGAGCTTTCGCAAGGGCGCACCGGAACACATCGCCAGCGAGGATCCCGCCCTGGATCTCGGCCGCTGGCTGGTCGCGGCGGGCCACCTGTCGGAGGAGGCCCGCGCCGAGGCCGAGGCGGCGAAGGCGAGCTTCGGCGGCAGCCTGGCCACGGCCCTCTTCGCGCGGGGTCTCCTCGACCCCAACGCCGCCTTCCCCCACCTCGCCACGTACCTGCAGGAGGCCTACGGGAAGCTCCTGGCGCTGGAGAGCGGGGGCTTCCGGGTGGAGGAGGGGGCGCCGCCGCCGGATGCGGTGCCCCTGGGGCAGAGCCCCTTCCTTCTCCTGGTGGCGGCGATGCGTTCGATGCCGGTGGAGGCGGTGCGCCGGCGCCTGGGGCCACGCCTGAAGGCGCCGGCGATGAAGTCCAACGTCTCGGCGGTGCCCATCGAGGCGCTGAAGCTCGGCCCGCAGGAGACGCGGCTGTACGGGCTCTACGACGGCGTGCGCACCCTCGAGGCCCTTGCCGCCGCGGCGGGGGAGCAGGAGGCCCTCTTCCTGCGCCTGTCCTTCCTCCTCGCCGAGACCGAGTTCCTCTCCTTCGGTGAGCCG
>CAYYHA010000239.1:0-6493 GCA_964471535.1 uncultured Myxococcia bacterium
TCCCCGAGGTGGGCCCCGGCTTCCAGCGCCTCTTCCCCCACCGGAACCTAGGCTACACCAGCGACGCCATTGCAGGAGCCATCCGCCGCCTCGGACGCACCCTGGGCGGCGCCGGGGTACCGGTGGTCGTGGGCAACCTCTCGGGCCCCACCGGCCCTCAGCAGGGCCAGGACCCCTTCCACCCGGGGACCTACGAGCCAAGCCATGACTCGGGGCGCGCCTTCGATCTCGCCTTTCCCCTCCGCGATGCGGCCGGACGTCCCGCCGCCGCCGTGGAGACGGCCGTCGCCTTCGATTCGCAGGGCACGTCTGAAGCTGGGTACCGGCGCCTCTACCTCCCTCGGGACCGATCTGCCCCGCCCGGCTGTCACGCGGGTCCGGTGCACACCGGCACGAGGCAGTGGGTCTGCCCCCTCCCCGCCGGGCTGTGGCAGATCGACTTCGATCGCACCTGGGCGCTCGTGCGGGCACTCCTGCTCGATCCGGAAATCGGCGTGGTCGACCCGGTCAGCGGGCGCGCCCGGGAGGACGGGACCGGGCTGCGCTTCATCTTCGTCGCGCCCGACCTCGAGGCTCGGATCCTGGAGGCGGCAGTGCGCGCGGGCGCCGAAGAGCCCCTGCGCCACCTCGCCGCGCTCGTGCTCCACCAGCCCAGGAACGCCCCACCGTACCGGAGCTACCTCCACGTCGAGATCTTCTGTCCCCCTGCGGACGTCGCGCGCTGCGGCTGCGACGACGGCGGCGTGCGGCCGCGACGCTGGCGGGCGCGACAGCAGGTCCTCTCGCCCGTTGCCCCCGGCTCGGCGGAGGCCGGCCCTACTCGTAGGCGCAGCGGCTGAGCACCTTGCGCACCCCCGGATCGAGATCGGTGCGGGCGAGCAGCGCATCGGTCCAGGCGATGGGCGCGAAGTCACAGACCGCCACAGCGCCGGGAACACCCCGCCGGGCGATCATCCGGGCCAGCGCCTCCACGTTGGCGGGGCTTGCTGCGGGCTCGAGCGCGGCGAGCGCCTCGACCACCGCACCCGGCCAGCCGAGGCGTGCCTTCTTCAGCGCCTTGCGCAGGATCGCCGCCGCCCCCTTAGGGCGAACGATGGCGAAGTAGCGGGCGGCACAGGTCTGGGCGATCGACGGCCGGTAGAGGAGTGCCTTCGCGCTGGAGAGGGCACGCTCCGGCGTCGGGCTGCGCAGGGCGGCCTCCAGTGGCTTGCACCCTTCGGGGACGAGACGCCAGGCGAGTCGGGAGAGATCCTCCACGTCCGACACCACCGGTCGGGCGCTGAGGTTGCCCTTCCCGTCGGCGAGGACGAGCCGTCGAAGCACGATGACGCGGCCCGTCGCCAGACTGTAACGAATCCGTCCCGACTGCTCCGCAGCAGCCAAGGCGGTGCGGTGGGGCGCGAGGCTGCCGGTCTTGAAGGTGAGGGAGTAGCTCGGGGGAGCACCGCCTCCGTTGATCGCCACCGAGGAGACAGCCAGGGCCGTCTCGCGGCTGTGGATTCCCAACGGCTCGAGGAGCGGGAGGAGGTCGCCGAGGCGTAGCACCGTCTGGGTCTCACGGAGCATCGCGCCCGCCAGCCACAGGCGCTTCCCGTCGGGCGTGGCATAGGCGTAGAGCACCCCGCCGGGCAGGCGCATCGAGAGGGGCACCGGGCGCTGCCCCCCGAAGGCGGTGCCGACGAAGCGGTCCGATCCCTTCGCTGCACCGGCGAAGACCACCGGCTCGCCGACGGTGGAGAGGCGCTCGAGCACCGGGTGGCGAACGATGGCCGCCTTCTGCCCGGGACTCAAGGTGGCGGGGTCGAGGGGCCGAAGCGAGGCGCCCTGCGAGGACGGCGGCGGGGCGCCGGCGGTCCCTGCAGCAGGCGCGCGCGATCCCGCTTGGGCGCCCGCCTTTCCCCCACGTCCCGAGGGCTCGCCGGGGACCGGCTTCGCCGCCGCCGGCGGCGCGGCCGCGGGGCTCGCGGCCGGAGCCGCCCAGGCCAACGTGGGCAGAGCCGGCAGAGCGGCGCAGAGGAGCGCGAGGGGCGCTTGGAGGGCACGGCGCAGGAAGGAGCGAAGGGGCATCGGACGCATCGATCTCTCCACGGCCTTTCGAGGTCTAGAGGGGGAGGCCGCCGCAGGCAAGCACCTGGGCGCAGGAAGGTGGGCCAGGGCGACGGACGGGCGCCCATCCCGGAGATTCACCGGGCCAGGCGTGCCGTCTTGCCGCACCGCGAAAAGGGTTCACATGTCGCCTCATCCTTGGATATGCTCCGCCAGCGTAACCGTTCGGAGGAGGGGGACGAACCCTCAACGGACGGACACACGCTTCCATCACCATTCCTAGGGAGGAATCATGAAGCTCGGACGTAAGTGGGCAGTGGGTGTGCTGGCAGGTGCGATCTCGCTCGGAGGGCTGACCCTCGGAGCCAGCGGCTGCGCCAGCGGTTCCAAGAACGTGAAGGCGGAGGAGAAGTCGTGCTCCGGCGAGGCCAAGTCCTGTTCGGGTGAGGCCAAGTCCTGTTCGGGTGAGGCCAAGTCCTGCTCCGGCGAGGCCAAGTCCTGCTCCGGTGAGGCAAAGGCCGCCTCGGATACGGGCGGCGACACCGCTGCCACCGAGGGCGGTGAGGCCGCCGGCGGTGAGGGCGGCGAGCACTCCTGCGGCGAGGGCAGCTGCGGCTGATCCCAGCCCGCCTTCGAATCTCAAGTGCGGCGCCCCCTCCCACCACGCGAGGGGGCGTCGTTACTTAGGATCTGCGGGCCCAAGCTCCGGGCCCGTGTCGCGAGCCCCCGGGACGCCCGGACTCGGAGGCTCGAGGAGCCGACCGATGGATACGACAGCGGCCACCCCCTCCCCTCGCCCCGCGGAACGACCGCGGCCCCCACAGCCGCAGGTCAATGCCGGGGTGCCCTTCCTCGGCTACGGCGTGGGGCTCCGCCGGCCCCACTTCGACACCATCTGGGACCACAAGGGGGAAATCGACTTCGTCGAGATCCTCTCCGAGAACTACATGGCCTTCGGGGGCCGGCCCCGGGCGGCCGTCGAGCGCGCCGCGCGGGAATTTCCCGTGCTCGTCCATGGGGTCGGCCTCTCCATCGGCAGCGTCGATCCCCTCGACGAGGACTACCTGCAGCAGCTGCTCGCACTGGTGAAGCGCGTGGACGCGGTGTGCTTCTCGGACCACGTCTGCTACTCGAGCGCCTTCGGGACCGAGTACCACGACCTCATTCCCCTCCCCTTCACCGAGGAGGCGCTCGCCCACGTCGTCGAACGCACCCTCAAGGTCCTCGATCGGGCCGGGGGGATTCCCTTCCTGCTGGAGAACCCCAGCTACTACGTCGAGTACGAGAGCTCCCACATCCCCGAGCCCGAGTTCCTGAACGAGGTCTGCCGGCAGAGCGGCTGTGGACTGCTCCTCGACGTGAACAACGTCTACGTCAACAGCCAGAACCACGGCTTCGATCCCTACGCGTTCATCGATGCCCTGGACCTCTCACACGTGGGCTACGTGCACATGGCAGGGCACACCCGGCTGCCCGACGTGATCATCGACACCCACGGTGAACACGTCATCCCCGAGGTGCTGGATCTCTATGCCTACGTCCTCGAGAAGACGGGGCCCATGACGACCCTGCTCGAGTGGGACAACGACATCCCGGAGATCGAGGTCCTGTGCCAGGAGAACGAGAAGATCCGCCGGCGGGGACGGGCGGTGGTTGGCGAGGCGCCGAGGGCGACGCGATGAGTGCCGCACTCCACGAAATCCAGCAGACCTTGCACGAGGTCTTCCGCGGCCGGATGGAGCCGGAGGCGGCCGCGGGACGCCTCGGCGTCCGAGCCGACCGCCTGGCCATCTACCAGCGCTTCGTCCGCGGACACATCCTCCGAACCCTGGCCAAGGACTACCCGATGACGCGAAGCCTGCTGGGGGAGGAACTTTGGGGTCCACTCGCGGAGCGGTACTTCGCCGAGTACCCGCCCCAGAGCTGGGAGCTCAACGCGGCGGTCCAAGCCTTCCCCGAGTTCTTGGAGCGGGTGCGGGTGGAAGAGGGCCCCAAGGGGCTGACGCCGCTGGCCGCGCAGCTCGCGCAGTTCGAGTGGGAGATCTTCGCCGCCTTTACCCATCCGGCGCGGATTCCTGGCGCCGAGACGCTCGAACGCCCGGTGGTGAACCCGACCTTGAGTGTCCTCTCCTTCGACTATCCCTTGGTGCGTTGGTATGCGAGCTGGGATCAGGGGGAGGTCGAGGACGTGCCAGCGAGCGCTCCCGAGGCGCTCCCAGAGGGCGAGACCGTGCTCTTCTATCGCTCGCCCACCACCTTGCGCACCAACTACCGCGTCGCCACCGACGACTACCTCTTCGCACTGAAGGTGACCCACGAGGGGCTCTCGCTGGAAGCGGCCGCCCAGGCCACGGGGCAGCCGCTCGATCTGTGCCGATCGGCACTCGACGCTGCAGTGGAGGCGGGGCTCGTCATCACCCCCGTGCACTGAGGGCCCGCGGGGCTGCCGGGCGCACAAGGCCAGCGCGGCGAGGCGGGAACGGTGCCCCCCGGCGACGTGGCGCCCGCGTCGTCAACCGCACCGGGGGGCAGGTGGGCCTTGCGCCCGAGCGCAGCCCGCCTGCACCCGTTGCTACTTCTTCGCGCGCGGCTTGATGATCTGGATGTCGAGGATGACCTTCACCTCGTCTCCGACCACGACCCCGCCCCCATCGAGGCTCTTGTTCCAGGAGATCCCGAAGTCCTGGCGATTGAGCTTCGTCGTCGCCTCGATGGCCCGCGTCGGAACACCCACGGGATTCACTACCGTCTGGGAGATCGACTCCACGTTCAACGTGACCTCTTTCGTCACGCAATTCATCGTGAGGTCGCCGACCACCTTAAGCTCGTCCCCGTCCTTCTCCACCTTTTTCGACTTGAACAGGATCTTCGGGCACTTCTTCACATTGAAGAAATCGCCGCTCTTGAGGTGACGATCGCGTTTCTCGTTCCCGGTGTCGATGGTGGTCGCATCGATCTCGGCTTCGACGCGACTCTTCGTAATGTCCTCGGTATCGAGCCACACCGTGCCGGTGACGTGCGAGAAGCTGCCCCGCACCGTCGAGATGAGCAGGTGCTTCACCGCGAAGTGGGCGGCACTGTGGTTGGGCTCGATCTTCCACTCCTCCACCTCCGCACGCGCGGCATGGGGGGCGACGAGGCCGAGAAAGAGGCCGGTGAGTGCGGGGACGAGAATGGTTCGAATCTTCATGATTCCTCCCGGTTGTTTTGGTTCACCGTGGTCTTCGCCGAGGAAGGACGCGCGGTTACGCCCCTGTCCATCGACGTGCGATCTATCGAGACACTGTCTTGCACGGCGCGCCCCACCGGAGGGCACGCTTCGGATCGGCCGTTCGGCATGGGCCCCGTCGCGGCTCCGTGCATCAGCATGGTGCGGATCGACGCGTCGGGCGCATGTCCATTCAAGCGGACCCGGCCGCGGGCGTCCACGGTCACGCCGAGGCGCTCGAGCGTGGGCCCCAGATCGGGAAAGGCAGCGACGTCGAGGTGACGGCGCGCTACCCGGTCCAGCAGCTGGGCCAGGGGTTCAGGCGCAGCGCAGCGGGGGAGGCGCCGAAACGGGACCGGAGCCGTCGCGCGGCCGCAGCGGGGCAGGGTTTGGATCAGCGGCGCGAGCCCGCCGAGTCCCGCCTTCCAGGCTTCGATCTCCGCTTCGAGGAGGATGGCGGCGCCTGCCCAGTACACGCGCCGATAGGCGCCCGTCTCCTGCATCTTTGCACTCTCCTCGCGGAGCACGCGACCGGTTCCGTCACGCGCGCCACGCGCCAGGCCCGCGACGATGCGCTGCCACGCCTCCGCCTCGCCGAGCAGTCCCGCGCGCACCCGAGCGATGGGCTCGTAGAGCGTGGCCAGCCCCTCGAAGAACCAGGCGTCCCCGGCCGGCATCCAGGGGTGCCCCAGGTGCAGCATCTCGTGCACTGCGATCCAGTCGCGGGCCAGTGCCTCACGATCACAACCCCGGCCGACGAAGAGCAAGATCCCATCCCCGCCGCCCCGGTGCGTCATTCCGAAGAGCGGTGCGCGCCCGGGGCCGACCCGGACCACCACCTGGGCGAAGCGCGTCGGGAAACGGCCAAAGACGGTGCGGGTGGCTCGCACTGCGTCGAAGAGCCAGCGCTCCATGGCCGCGTCCCCCGCGGCGATCTCCGGCCCGACCCGCACCACCTCGAGGCGCACGTCACCGAGATCGAGCCGAAGCGGCGGCCGGCGTGTGAACACACTTCGCGCAGGCCGGCGCCAGAGCGTCGCGCGCGGGCGCAGGACCGATCCGACCTCGGGGAAGGGCACCGAGAGGTAGATGGGCCCCTGACGGGCCACCTCGATTTCCACCGAGAGCCGCGGGGGACGGGAGCGCGGCTCGGGCAGCCAGAGGGCAGCGGGCACCAGTACTGCGTCGTCCGCCGCCGCGAAGCTCCGCCCTCTCAGGCCGCGGGCCGCGGCCCCGATG
>CAYYHA010000240.1:0-2668 GCA_964471535.1 uncultured Myxococcia bacterium
CCCCCGAGGCTCCTTCCCCGCGCCCTCCTCGAGCACCCGTGGGTGAGATGGTGGACCTCTTTGCCCGTAGAACGGCGGCAGCTCGTCCTGGTGGTCGCGTTCGCCGCCTGCATCTTCCTACCCTGGCTCGGCTCGGTGGGGCTGTGGGACCCCTGGGAGACCCACTACGCAGAGGTGGCGCGGTCGATGATCGAGCGCAACGACTACGTCCATCCCTACTGGGAGCACGCCTACTTCTTCTCGAAGCCGGTGCTCTCCATGTGGCTGATGGCGCTGGGCATGAAGATCATCGGGGCGCTCGACGGGCCGGCCGGGGCGATGAGCATCTACACCGAATGGGCGGTGCGCCTGCCCTTCGCGCTACTCGCCATCCTGGGGGTCGCCTTCGTCTACCTGGCGGCGGGACGTATCTGGGGCCGCAAGGCGGGGCTCCTCTCTGCGGTGGCGCTGGCCACGATGCCCTTCTACGACCTCATCGCCCGGCAGGCGATGACCGACATGCCCTTCGTCTCGCTGATGAGTGCCGCGCTCTGCGCCTTCATGATCGCCGTCTTCGCCCGGCCCGATCGCGAGGCTCCGCCGTCTGCGCCGTGGCTCTATGTCTTCTATGTGCTCTGTGGGCTCGCGACACTGGCGAAAGGGCTGCTGGGTCTGGCGCTTCCCGGCGCAGTCATTCTTGCCTGGGTGGTCGTCGGGAAGCACTGGCGGTTGCTTCCGAAGCTGCGCATCCCCACCGGGGTGCTCGTTGGAGCCGCGGTGTGTGCGCCCTGGTACACGACGATGATCCTCTTCCACGGCAAGGATGACGAATTTCGTACCTTCTTCGAGCGCTTCTTCATCCATGACCACTTCAACCGCATCGCCGCTGGCGTGCACACCACCACCCCCGGTGGAACCTTCGTCTACTTCATCGAGCAGCTGGGCTTTGGGATCTTTCCCTGGGTTGCAGCGATCCCCGGCGCCTTCGCCGTGGCCGCGCGCCGGCAGAACTTCGAGGGGCGACGCACACTGGAGGAGGAGGCACGCCTCTTCGTCCTCCTCTGGGCACTCGTCGCCTGGCTGACCTTCAGCCTCTCGGCGACGAAGTTCCATCACTACGGTTTTCCCACGGTGGTCCCCCTCGCCATCTTGAGTGGCCTCTTCGTCCTCACGGTGTGGCGGGAGGGGCTGCCCCGCCATTTCGTGGTGCTCCTGCTGGGGATCGTGCTCTACGTTGCAGTCGCGCAGAACCTCGTTCTCAAGCCGAAGCACCTGGCCGATCTCTTCGTGTACAACTACGAGCGACCCTATCCGACACGCGAGGTGGATCCCCGGCGCCTCTTCGCCGTTCTCTTCACGGTAGGTGGCTTGGGCATGTTCGGGGGCTGGCTGTGGCGCAGCCGAAAGGTGATGCTCGGCTCTTTTCTCGGCCTCGCCATCCTCTTCGCCATCCATGTCTCCTGGTTCCATTGGACGGCACTCTCGCCTCACTGGAGTCAGCGGGACCTCTTCTGGCGCTATTACCACGATCGGAAGGACGATGAGCCCATCGCCGCCTACTACATGAACTGGCGGGGTGAGACCTTCTACAGCCAGAACCACGTGGTGCAGATCAAGGACGCGCGGCGCCTGCGCGAGTTCGTGGCGCCGCCGGGTCCCGAGTACGTGATCGTCGAGCGAGGCCGCTTCAAGGGGATGCAGTCGGTCCTGGGATCCCGCTATCGCCTTCGCATCCTGGACCGCACCAACAACAAGTTCTACCTCGTTCGGGTCGACGACGCGGCGCCCGCTTCGTGAGCCGTCCCGCCGGCGCGATGGGGCCGCGAGGCGCCCGCCGGTGGTTCCTTCACCCTTCGGGCCGAACTCCCTCCTGTCTCGACGAGGGGGCTGCGGTTGCCGCCGCAGGAGTCACCGTGCCATCCTTTAGGGGTGAGCCTCTACCGGGTGCTGGTCGTCGAGGACAACCCCCACGTCTCCGAGATCTTCCGGTATGCGTTCCGGCGCATCGTCCGAGAACGACTCGGCAAGGAGGTGGAGGTGCGGGTCGACGAGGCGTCCGACGGCCGGCAGGCGTGGGAGATGCTGGGGGATGCGCAGCTCGGACCCTACGACCTCGTGGTGCTCGACCTGATGCTCCCCGTCCTCGAAGGCGGAGAGCTGCTCTCCCGGCTGCGCGGGGATCCCCGTTTCGCCGAAGTGCCGGTCGTGGTCATCACGGCGGCCGATCCGGACAGCTGCGAGGACGCCCGGGCAAGCGGCGCGACCGTGGTGCTGCGGAAGCCGGTGCAGTTCAATCAGATCCGAGACGTCGTCGCAGAGATCCTCCCTGGCGAGTGACGCCTCGGTCTCCGGCGAGGTGGGGCTCATCGAGGCGCCGGGTGCAGGTGCTGGCAGGCGCGCGCTCGAGCCCGGGCGAGCCCAGGCGAGGCGGGGCCAATCTCCATTCCTGCGCGGCGCCGGGAAGCCTGACGCCGCGGCGCGATCAGCCGAGGAGCTTGGCCTTGGCGGCAGCGAACTCCTCGTCGGTGAGCAGGCCCTTCTCCTTCAGCGAGGCGAGGCGCTCGAGCTGGGCCATGACGTCGCCGCCCCCTCCACCGCCGGCCGCCGCCTGCTGCATCTGCTGTTGCTGCATCTGCTGCTGACCCATGAACATCTGGGCCATGCCAAAGCCGACCCCCAACCCGGCGCC
>CAYYHA010000240.1:2678-6479 GCA_964471535.1 uncultured Myxococcia bacterium
GGCCCAATCTTTCTGAGGCGCAAGGCGTATGCGAGCTCCATTTGCTCCGCCTCGGCGATCTGATCCGCGATACGTCGATGCCGAAGCCCACGCCGAGCCCGGCGCCTCCGAGGGCGGGGTTTCCGCCGCTGCCCCCGCCGCCGCCCTTGGCCATGCCCTCCCCGGCGCCCAGCATGGCGGCGCCGGCAGCGTACTGCTGGAAGCCACCGGCCATGCGGGTGTAGGCGGCGTCCTTGCTGAACTTCTTCAGCATCGCCTCGTCCTCGGGCTTGATGACGATGTTGAAGTTGCCAAGCCGGACGATGGTCAGGCCGTAGCCGTCGATGTGCTCCTTGCAGCCCTCGATGACCTCCTTCTCGATCTCCTCGGTGTAGGCACCGCTGGTCACGTCGAGTAGGGGCCACTTCTTCTTCACCAAGAGCTCGGCGATGTCGTCTCGGATGGTCTTGAGCACCAGATTCTTGAACCATCCCAGGAAGGCGTCGTTGGTGGTCCGCTGCAGGCCGACCAGTCCCACCACCAGCCGCTCTGGCTCGGTGACCCGCAGGGAGAAGTCGCCGTGGACCATCGTCCCGATGGCGAGGCCCGTCTCCGGATCCCGCATGTCGCCGATGGGCCCGCCGAACTTGATCTGTGAGACCTCGCGGGTGGTGACGAAGTAGATCTCGGCGATGAAGAGGTTGCCCCCCGTCACCGCGTCGATGAGCATCGACAGGAAGGGGAAGTTGTTCGCCTCGAGGGTGTGCCGGCCCGGGCCCACCTGCCCTACGACCTGTCCATCCTTGAGGAAGAGCGCCACCTCGTCGGCCTCGACGGTGAGCTGCGTGCCGAAGCGGATGTTCTGGTCCGGGTGCTTGTAGATGATGTGGTCCTTCGCCTCGTCCGGACGCGCGACGAAGTGACGGCGGGCCTCATGCTTCAGCGAATCCCAAAGTCCCATGCGTGCTCTCCTTTCCTTCGAGCATAGGCCGTTTCCCAACGTGGGTGAAGCAGGGGCTCTGACGCCTGAGGGCCCGGCCCCGGCGGCGCGGGCCTGACCGTGGGACTGGGTTGGTGGTATGCACGCGCAGCGATGCGAGACGAACCCCTTGGGAGCGTAGCCGGGTTTCCCGCCAGGTCCGGCGCGGCGCTGCGGCGCGCGGCAGAGCAGCGCGCGCGAATGTACGAGGCGCTCCACGCCTTCTTCGCGAATCGCGGCTACCTGCAGGTGGAGACGCCTGTGCTCGTCCCCGCGCCAGGGATGGAGCCCCACATCGAGCCCTTTGCCACCTGCCTCGACCTCTCCGAGGCAGGCGGCGGCATGGAGCGGCTGTGGCTCGCCACCAGCCCCGAGTATGCGATGAAGCGCCTCGTTGCCGCAGGCCTGCAGCGCATCTACCAGGTGTGCAAGGCCTTTCGCGCCGAGCCCCCCTCGCACACCCACAACCCGGAGTTCACTCTGCTCGAGTTCTACCGGGAGGGGGACATGCACGGGGTGATGGAGGATCTCGAGGCCTTGGTGGTGGCGCTCGCTCGAGCCTTCGGGCACGACGGCCACCTGCCCGGTGGCGTCTCCCTGGCGACCCCCTTCGAGCGGCTTCGGGTGCGCGACGCCTTCCGGACGGAGGTGGGCGTCGACCTTGCCGAGCTGCCCGAGGGGGACGGCGCCGCCTTGGCGGCCGCCATCGAGGCGGCGGTGGGGCGCCGCTATGCCGGCAGCTGGGAGGAGGTCTTCTTCGCTGCCTTCCTCGATCTCGTGGAGCCCACCCTGGGCCGGGCGCGTCCCACCTTCCTGACCGAATGGCCCGCCGAATTGGCCGCGTTGGCGCGCCTTCGCAGTGAGGACCCCCGGTGGGCCGAGCGCTTCGAGCTCTACATCGGCGGGCTGGAGCTGGCCAACGGCTTCTCCGAACTCACGGATGCCGCCGAGCAGCGGCGTCGCCTGGAGCAGGAACGAGAAGAGCGGGTCCGGCTCGGCCGAGCCCGGCTCCCCCTCGACGAAGCCTTCCTGCACGCGGTGGGGCGCATGCCTCCGACCGGCGGGGTCGCGGTGGGTCTCGACCGGCTCCTGATGTGCCTGGTCGGTGCGGCGTCCATCGGGGAGGTGCTGCTCTTTCCCTTCGAGGCGCCCCCCTAGCCGTCGAGTACTCCTTGGACCCTGGGGTAGGCAGTGCGTTCCAGCGATCCGGGCCGCAGCGGGGGCCGGCGCTCGTTCGGATCGGCTAGCGCTGGCAGGTCGGGCAGGCGAAGGTGCTCCGCCCCCCTTGGACGAAGCGCACGATGGCGGCGCCGCAGCGAGGGCAGGGCGCACCCTCCCGCCCGTAGACGGAGAAGGGGTTCTCGACTTCGCCCGAGGACAGATAGGCGATGGGGTGTTCGCCGTCGGCGCCGAGGCTCGTGAGAGTCGCTTCGAGGCTCGTCCGGATGGCGCAGCAGAGCCGCTCGACCTCCTCGGACGAGAGCGTGTGCGCCCGCCGTCGTGGATCGATGCCCGCCCGCCACAGGGCCTCGCTGGCCTGGATGTTGCCCAGGCCGGCGATGCGTCGCTGATCCATGAGGACCGCTTTCACCGGAGCACGCGAACCGGCCAACGCCCCCGCCAGCACCGAGGCATCGAAGGGGTCCTCGAGGGGGTCGGGACCCAGCACGGACCAGGCGGGGTGCGAGACGAGGGCCTCGTGCGGACCGCTCTTCAGCCAGCCCAGGTGGCGCGGGCAGACGAAGTCCACCGCCGCCTGCGTCTCCAGGACGAAGGTGGCACGGCGGAAGCGGGGCGGCGGATCCTGCGCACTCCGCCGGACGAAGCGGCCGCTCATCCCCAGGTGGGCGAGCACACCGACATCACCGTCGAGGCGCAGGAGGAGCAACTTCCCCCGGCGGTCGATGCGGAGGACCCGGCGCCCCTTCAGATGCCGTCGGAAGAGGGCAGGGGAAGTGAAGCGAAACGTGCGACCCTTGGGGGCAGAGACCGATACGATGCGGTGGGACGCCATCCAGGCCTGCAGCCTGCGACGGTGGGCCTCGACCTCGGGAAGCTCCGGCATCAGTCGACCCGGCGCAGGATGAGGCACTTCAGATAGGCCGTCTCTGGCACCCCCAGCAGCACCGGGTGGTCTCGCCCCGCTCCGTGGCGCTCGAGGAGCTGCACCTTCCGACCGGCGTCGCTTGCCGCCTCACGGACGATCTCGAGGAGCATCGCCTCGCTCACGTGATAGGAGCAGGAGCAGGTGACGAGGATGCCACCAGGGGCGAGGAGCTGCAGCGCGCGTAGGTTGATCTCCTTGTAGCCACGGCGTGCCCCCTCGAGCGCCTTCTTCGAGCGAGCGAAGGCCGGCGGGTCGAGGACCACCATATCGAAGCGGTCGCCTTCGACCGCGTGCTCCTTCAGCCAGTCGAAGGCGTTGGCTTCGACGAAGTCCACGGAGAGGTCGTTGCGCGCCGCGCTCGCTCGTGCCTCGGCCAGGGCCTGCGGCGCGACCTCTACCGCGGTCACCCGTCCTCCAGCCCGGGCCATGTTCAGGGCGAAGCCACCGAGGTACGAGAAGGCGTCGAGGCAGCGGGCGCCCGGCCGGACGTAGCCGCGGACTCTGGGATGGTTCTCCCGCTGGTCGAGAAAGGCCCCCGTCTTCTGCCCCTCGAGGACATCGGCGTAGAAGGTCAGTCCTGCCTCCTGCCAAGGGATGGGACCGGAGACCCGACCCCGAAGCACGCCCCGGTTCAGGGCGAGGCCCTCGTAGCTCCGCACCTTCGCATCGTTCCGCTCGACGATCGCCGCCGGCGCACAGAGATCCTGTAGGAGCGAGACGAAGGTCTCCTTGAGAC
>CAYYHA010000241.1:0-6457 GCA_964471535.1 uncultured Myxococcia bacterium
CGGGCCCCCGTCGGGGGCGGAGGGGTCAGGGCGCTGCGATCTCCAGGGGCAGGACCAGGTCCTCCAGCGCCCGGCCGTCGGCCGCCGTGACCTGGTCGGAACGCTCCCCCTCGATGCGCACCTCGTAGTGTGCACCGGGGTGCGCCTCGGCCCCGGGTGCAATGCGGATCCAGGTCCCCCCGGGCTCGGCGCGGCCCGGGCCCCGGGTGAGGACGGGGCCGCTCTCGATCGTGGCCGGGACGAGCCGGCCGTCTGGACCGGCGAGGCGCACTCGGTAGTCGTCGAGGCGCTCGAGGGTCTCGAGGCGCAGGGCGGCGCCGGCCGGGAGCACCAGCGGGGCCGTGCCCGGGTCGATGCGGGTCGGAGCCGATCCTTTCGGCGGAAGGACCTCGATGGCCACGAGATCGATGTGCCGGTCCCCGGGATCCCCGGCGGGTTCCGGGACCGGGCCAGACGTGGGCCGCTGCGTGGCGTTCGCACCGCCGCGGTCCTCGGCTGCCGCACCGGCCGCGCCGGTCGCCCGCCCAGCCGTCCCGCCGTTTCCGCTGGCGTCGTCGCACCCGACGACGAGGAGCGCGGCGAGCGCGAGTCCCGCGAGGGTCGGGACCGGCGGTCTGCGGCCAGGCCTACCAGGGAACGGGCCAGCTCGTCGCGCGCTTCGCTGCTGCAGCATGCTCGCGCACACTCTACGCGGCCGTGGCGCTGCTCGGAAGCCGTCGTGCGCCGGGCGAAGCGGCGTCGCGGTCGCGCGCCGGACGCGGCGTGCGCCGCCGCAGGCGCCAGAGGCTGCGTCCGATAAGATACATTATGTCAACTAGATACGGGGGCCCTTTGTTGCTGCCAAACACCGCACCGGCAGGCGCCGGCGCCCTGCCTCCCCGGTGGCGCGGCTGTGCTGCCGGCGCCTCCCCTGACCCCCACCCGCGGCAGCGTCCGGGTGCACCGGCGGGCGACACCGCCCCGCGCCGGCACGGGGTCCCCGCTCTGCCGTGGTCCGGTGGGGCACGCAGCCGGGCCCCCGGCGGCGCGGCGGCTACGGGGACCGGAGCTCACCCGCAGCGTGCCCACCTCGTGTCGTGGCGAGGCGGGCCCCGGAAAGGGATGGCTCGACGTCGCTCGTGGGCCCGGGAGCCGAGCGCACCTCGGCCCGGTCCAACCAGCGGGGATCCACGGGGCCAGCAAAGCCCCGCAGCAGCCGACCGCTTGGGTCGTAGAGGCAGGTCGTGGGGACTTTGAACTCCGCACCGCGCCGCCGGAGCGCGTCCGCGCCGAGCTGCAGCCCCGCCTCCGGCAGGCCGAGGCGCCGGGCCGCCCGCGCCGCCGCCCGCGGATCCTCATCGAGGAAGACCGTTCGCAGCACCGCCCCCGAGCGCCGAGCCCAGGCGAGGAGCGCGGGCAGCTCCCGGCGGCACGGCTCGCACCAGCTCGCCCAGAAGCTCAGGACGACGGGCCGCCCTTCCGGCCAGCTCGGTGCTTTGCCGAGGTCGCGGGCGAGCGCCCCTCGATCGCAGGGGGCCCGTATCGGCCCTGGGGGCCCCAGCGGTAAAGGCGGCGGCCGGGGCGCGATGGACAGCTCCGGCGCCGGGTCGCGCCGCACGACCACGAGGTGGCCCGCGGGCACCTGGGCCTCCGCGGTCCGCCCGTCGGGGAAGCCCACCCGCAGCCACTGCGGCCCTCCGTCCTCGGGTGCAGGGACGAGGATGCGCGGCGGATCCTGGGCCAAGAAGCCCACGCCGACGGTGATGGGAATGCGCTCCCATCGCCCCCCCGCCGGAACCTCGACCCAGGCCCCCGCCGCTTGCTGCGTCGTCTGGAAGCGCACCTCCACGCTGGGCGCGGAGGGACCGTCGTTGCGATAGATGCGCAGCTTCGGCGTGTTGTAGGCGCGCAGCACCAGGTCCAGGTCCCCGTCGCCGTCCAGATCGGCGATGGCCAGCGCACGAGAATCGGTGATCGAATCGACGCCCAGGATGGGCGCCACGTCCACGTAACGCGGCTCCCCCGGGACCTCCATGAAGAGGCGGTCCCGCTCGCGCCCCGAGAAGCTCATGTTTTCGGGCGCGCTCATCAGTGCCGGTGAGAATTCCTTGACGCCCGAGACCTCGGGCTGCGACGCCAGAACCAGGCGCCAGTAGGGGATTCAGAAGTCCTCGATGGCCTCGGTCGTCAGGAAGCCGCAGGGAGCTGCAAGCTCCACCGAGCCGCGAAGATCCACGTCCACGAAGCGGGCGCTCCAGCCCCAGCCCCCTTCGGCGACGCCCCGCGCCGCGGCCTCCTCGTGGAAGACGAGATCGCCCTGCCCCATCCACAGCGTGTTCCCGGAGGCCCCGCGGATCATGCGGTCGCGCGCCGGGTGGTCGAGGGGCAGGAAGTAGCCGAGGCGCGTGCCCGCCTTCGACTCCATGTTGGTGAAGTAGAGATCGAGGTAGCCGTTGCGATCGAGATCGCGCACGTCGATCCCCATGCCGTTGCCCCGCTCCCCGCCCGGTCCCGCCGCCTCTCCCACCTCCACGAAGCGGCTGCCGAGGTTCAGGTAGATGCGCTTCGGACCGAAGTCGTCGGC
The DNA here is from genome assembly GCA_964471535.1 of uncultured Myxococcia bacterium. Classification (GTDB taxonomy): domain Bacteria; phylum Myxococcota; class Myxococcia; order SLRQ01; family SLRQ01; genus CAYYHA01. The sequence continues at coordinate 2,564 of CAYYHA010000241.1, forward strand.
GGTCACGAGTTCGGGGCGGCCGTCCCCGCTCAAGTCCACCAACAAGCCGGCGTTGGTCCACCGATCGTCGGCGACCCCCCAGGCCTTCGCGCGGTTCGCAAAGCGCCATCCTCCCCGATTCACGAGGAGGAGATCGGGCCGTCCCCCCCGTGCGTCGAGGAAGTTGTCCGCCTCGTCACCCCGTGTCCATTCGTGTCGCGAGTAGTTGGAGACGTGGAGATCCAGGTCTCCATCCCCGTCGATGTCCCCCGCCGCCAGATGGGCGAAGGCGCCCCGCCATGACCGTGCCAGCACGCGGCGTCGCCAGCGGTGTTGACCGCGGTTCTCGTAGGCCACCACCTCACCCGGGCGGCCGCGCCCGGCTCGGTTCGCGACCACGATGTCCTCGTTCCCGTCGCCATCGAGGTCGGCGAAGAGGACGCCCCGGGCGTTGCCCGCGTCGGCGACTCCAAGGGCCCGGCCCTGCTCCACGAAGTGCCCCTTCCCGTCGTTGAGGAGGAGGAGGTTGGCGCCATCGGCGCCCACGTAGAGGTCGAGATCCCCATCCCCGTCCGCGTCCCCAACGGCCACACTCCCTCGATCGAACTCGGCCTGCGTGAAGTGCTCCGCCGGCCGCTCTCGAAAGCGCCGAGGCACTCCGACCTCCGCCGTCACATCCCTGAAGCGCCGCCAGGGGGCGAAGACGAGGAGGCGCGGCTCGAAGTCGAGCGCCGTGATGCGCCAGGCGCCACGTTGCAAGGCGAAGTCCATCGTCACCAGGCCGGTGTCCAGGACGGGACGCCCGTCGGGCGCCCAACCGGCCAGGCGGAGTTGCACCCGGCCCCGGGCCACCTTCGGTTTATCCCGGGAGACGGCGAAGCGGATCAACCCTGCCTTGCAGCGCTCGCGCATGGCGACCTCTGCGAAGAGGACCTCCAGGCGCCGCGCCGCTTCTTCGGCGCTCACCGTCTCGAGGCCCGCGGGCACGCGGCGCTGTGACGAGAGCGAGGGGCTGCGTCGCTCGGGGCCGAGCCCGCCAAAGGTCGAGATGCGGACGGCCCCGGCGAAAAGCGGCTGCACAGCGCGTCCATCGCGCATCAACGCCGGGCAGAAGCGGCGCTTCAGCATCGTCTCAACCGCCCCGCTCTCGACTTCCCAGCGGTCGAGGTCCTCGTCCGGCGCCCGGCCTCCGGGAAGGGACACGTTCGGAGGAAAGTGCGAGACCGCTGCCGCCAGGATCAACGAAACGATGGCCATGGATCGCCCTCGGGGGCCGGGGCGCGGGGCCCGGCCTCATTCCCACTCGATGGTAGCAGGAGGCTTGGATGAAATGTCGTAGGCCACCCGATTGATGCCGCGGACCTCGTTGATGATCCGGGTAGAGACGCGCGCGAGCACCTCATGGGGGAGGCGCGACCAGTCGGCGGTCATGCCGTCGGTGCTGCTCACCGCGCGCACCACGCAGGCGTTCTCGTAGCTGCGCTCGTCGCCCATGACCCCGACGCTGCGTACTGGCAGCAGCACCACAAAGCCCTGCCACACCGCGTCGTAGAGCCCGGCGGCACGCAGCTCCTCCTGCAGGATGGCATCCGCCTCGCGGAGGACCTCGCAGCGCTCCTTCGTCACCTCGCCCAGGATGCGGACCGCGAGCCCCGGTCCGGGAAAGGGCCAGCGCCCCACGATGCGCTCCGGGAGTCCGAGCACGCGGCCAAGCTCCCGGACCTCGTCCTTGAAGAGCTCGCGCAACGGCTCGACGAGCTCGAGGTTCATCCGTTCGGGCAGCCCGCCCACGTTGTGGTGGCTCTTGATCGTCGCGCTGGGTCCCCTCACCGAGACGGATTCGATCACGTCGGGGTAGAGCGTGCCTTGTGCAAGGAATCGTGCGTCCTCGATCTCTGCGGCGGCCTCCTCGAAGACTTCGATGAAGATCCGGCCGATGGTCTTGCGCTTCTGTTCGGGGTCGGTGACCCCCGCGAGCGCCGAGAGGAAGCGCTCTTGGGCGTCGACCACCTTCAGCGGCACATGGAAGCGATCGCCGAAGACCTCCTCCACCTCGGCGACTTCATTCTTCCGCAGGAGGCCATTGTCGACGAAGATGCACTGCAGCCGGTCGCCGATGGCGCGGTGGAGCAAGGCGGCGGTCACCGAGGAGTCCACGCCGCCTGAGAGCCCACAGATCACCCGCGCCTCGCCGATCTGATCTTCGAGCGCGGGGAGCGTGGCATCGAGGAACGCCTGCATCGTCCAGTCGTCGGCGCAGCCACAGACCTTCCGCAGGAAGTTGCGGAGCAGCTCCGCGCCGCGAGGGGTGTGATGCACCTCGGGGTGAAACTGCAGGCCGTAGAGGCGCCGCGTCGGGTCGCCCACGGCGGCAAACGGCGCGCTCTCGGTGTGCCCGAAGACCTCGAAGCCCGGCGGAAGCGCCTCCACCCGATCGCCGTGGCTCATCCACACGTCGAGGGAGTCACCCGCTTCGAAGTGCGCAAAGAGATCCCGCGCACGGTCCACCACCACCTGCGCAGGCCCGTACTCGCGCTCCGCCGCCGGCGCCACGCCTCCGCCGAGGAGATGGGTGAGGACCTGCAGGCCGTAGCAGATGCCCAGGACCGGCACCCCGAGATCGAGGAGGCCAGGATCCGGCTTCGGCGCATCTGGTTCGAGGACGCTGCGTGGGCCGCCAGACAGGATAATGCCACAGGGCGCAAAGGCACGGACCGCGTCGACGGAGATCCGGTAGGGGTGGATCTCGCAGTAGACCCGTTCCTCGCGAACTCGGCGGGCGATGAGCTGCGTGTATTGGGAGCCGAAGTCGAGGATGAGGATCCGCTCGCGGGCCGGTGTCGCCATGGCGGCACATATCGCAATCGCCGACGTTTGACACAAGCCCCCGATTCCCATACGCATTTCGCGTGATGCGCCGCGCAGTCGTGGGTGTGGACAGGGGTGTGGGCCTGGCGAGCCGAAGCCGGTACCTCGACGGGTCTCCTGGGGTCCGGACGCGTGCCCTCGGCCTAGGCGCGGCTGCGCTGGTCTCGGCCGCCCTCCTCGGCTGCCCGCCGAACCCCTACGGTCCCTCGAGCGACGAGCGCCTCGACATGGCCACCTCGGGCATCGATGGCGTTCCCACCGACATCGAGCAGGCCAATGCGGCGCACCTTGCCGAGCTGGCCAGCTACGCCTGCGAGAAGGAGCAGGCGGTCTACCAAGAGCTGTCGGGCCCCGGCGCAGCGGAGGACGAGAAGCTGGCTGGCTTCACCGGCTTGCTTCGCCAGCTGCGCGAGAAGCGGGAGAAGATGACGACGCTGCTCGAGCAGCATCCCGGCCTTCGTTACCACGTGGGCAAGGCAGCCGATGGCAAGAGCTACGACGTGCCCGCGCTGCTGGGCACCTGCGAGCAGACGCTCCTCGGCACCGAGACCGAACTCGACGCGCTCATCCGGGAGATCCTGGAGGCGCCCATCGTCTACGAGTATACGGGGAAGGGCCGCCGCAGGCGGCGCGTGGCCACTGCGCGCATCGACTTCGATCTCTTGGCCGCCGCCGTCACCACCCTCGCGCCGGCGGACAGTGACCTCTTGATGAGCAAGATCGACGGGGCGAAGAAGCGGCTCGAGGAGGAAAGCCGCGGCGGACGCCGCCGGCGTCGCTAGGACCCTTCGCCGCGGGCAGCGCCTCTCCTCGGATCCGTCGATGGCGCCGGCGAGGCGCGGCAGGGCAGGCGCGCGTTCGGATCACCTGCAGCAAACGCGCGCCTGCACCGGTGATCCGTGTGTACGGAGCGCCACGCTCCCGGAGTGCCGGAGGATGTGGTCTTCCGTCCTGGCTTGACGGCGCCCGGACCCATCGGTTTACGCTTCCCAGCGTCCGCGGTCGCACCTGCGCGGTGGACCGTGCGGGATGCGCTGCGGATGGGTC
>CAYYHA010000242.1:0-6437 GCA_964471535.1 uncultured Myxococcia bacterium
GTGGTGGTGAGGCTCGCCTCCGAGCAGCGGCTGGAGGCGCCCCGACCGTGAGCCTGACGAAAAGAGTCCTGCGGATCCTCCGGGCCAACGTCGGTCACGCGCTGCGCGATGCCCGGGCGCGGATCGCCGGGGACCACGGCCGGCCCGTGCCCGCGCCCGACGACGCGGCGCTGCGGGAGGCGGAGGCGGAGATCGAGCGGGAGCTGCGCCAGCGGGCCGAGGCCCGGGCGAAGGCCCGCGAGAACGTGCACGGGCCGCGGGCTGCCGCACGGCACGAGGACTTCGCCCGCGCCTACCGGGCATTGGAGCTGCCCTACGGCGCCGACCCCGAGGCGATCCGGCGGGCGCACCGGCGTCTGCTTCGTCTCTACCACCCCGACCGCCACAGCACCCACCCCGAGAAGCAGGCCGATGCCACCCGCCTCTCCCAGGAGCTGACCCGCGCCCGCGACCTCTTGCTTCTCGCCTGGGAGTCGGGAGAGATCCCTTAAGGCCCCGGGGGAGGGATTTGCCGCAGGCGCAGCGGCTCCCGTAAGATAAGAGGCCTTGGGGCAGAAGAGGAGGCACTCCATGCGCGCCCGAGCGATCATTCTGGCGGCGGCCGTCCTCCTGCTCTGCGGCTGCGAGGCGGAGGTCGGCTCCCATCCCCAGCCGGTGGCCGTCGCCAGCGCCGATCACTACGTCCTCGTGGAGACCCCGGTCGAACTCGACGGGTCGGCCAGCTATGTGCCTGGCAACCCCGATGCCGAACTCGAGTACCGCTGGGAGGTGGTCGCGCCCACCGGTGGCGAGGCCCACCTCGAGTCGGCGAAGAAACCCGTCGCCCTCCTGCGGGCGCAGGCAGGGGGGCTCTACGTGGTGCGCCTGACGGTCTCGTACCAGGGGCGCGAGAGCGATCCCGACTATGTCAACGTTCGCGTGCTCGAGGCCAACGACCCGCCGGTCGCCGATGCGGGGCCCGCGCAAGAGGTCGATCCCGAGGCGAACGTGGTCCTCTCCGGGCTTGGCTCCTACGACCCCAACGGCGACTCCCTCGCCTACAGCTGGCGGCAGATCTCGGGCGAGCCCGTCGAGCTCGAGGCGGCGGGGCGCGGTCAGGTGCGCTTCGTCGCCCCCAAGGCGGTGCAGATCCTCGAATTCGGTCTGACGGTGACGGACCTCTTCGGCGCAGAGAGTGCCGAGTCGACGGTCGTGGTGCGGGTGCGGGATCTGCCGCCCAAGGCGGTGGTCGTCGGGCCGGCCCAGGCCAACGAACTCGCAACCGTGGTCCTCGACGGAAGCGAGAGCTACGACCCCAACGGCGATCCCGTCGATGCCTGGCGCTGGACCCAGATCTCCGGGCCGCCGATCTTCTTCGACAATCCCTCGAGCCCCAACCCCGCCTTCCAGGTGCCCTCCTTTGCCGGCCAGGTCGACCCCATCGTGGTCTCCCTCGTGGTGAGCGCTGCCGGCTCCGACAGTGAGGCGGTGACCCACCGCATCGAACTCTCGGACACCGTGAACGAGCCGCCGGTGGCCGACGCGGGTCTCGACCGGACCGTGGACGAGGACGTGACAGTGACCCTCGACGGCAGTGGATCCTCGGATCCGAACGGGGATCCGATCACCTACGCGTGGGCGCAGATCTCAGGGCCGCTGGTGCAGCTCTCGGATCCGTCGAGCCCCACGCCCGAGCTGACCACGCCTCGGGTGGTCGAGGACACGCTGCTCGAGTTTCAGCTCTTGGTACGCGACGGCCGGGGAAGCTCGTCGAGCGACGTGGTGGAGATTCTGGTGGCCAACACCCTCAACGAGCCGCCGGTGGCCGACGCCGGCGACCCGCGGGTGGTGCCGGTGCTCACGCCGGTCACGCTGCAGGGCGCCGCGAGCGATCCCAATCCCCAAGACACGATCACGAGCTGGCAGTGGACGCAGACGGCGGGGGAGGCGGTGGCCCTGGCCGGCGCGGATACCCCGACGCCGAGCTTCACCACGCCTGCCACGCCTCAGACCCTCGAGTTCCAGCTCGTGGTGAGCGATGGGAAGGATCCCAGCGCCCCCGACACCGTCACCGTGGTGGTGGGGACCGGCGAGTGGGACCCGACGCGCTCCACCATCGAGGTGGCCGACCCCGAGCTGCTCGTGGGTGGGGCCGAGACCACCGTGGTGACCGTGACACTTCGGGACGCAGGAGGGAACGCGCTCCCCGGCCAGGCCGTCACCCTCACCAGCGATCTGGGAACGCTCCTCGGCACGGTCGTGGACCACGGGGATGGCACCTACACGCAGACCCTGCAGACCGGGACCGTGGCGGGCACGGCGACGGTGGGCTTCGCCGTCGACGGTACCCCCTCGCCCAAGTCTGCCACCGTGCGCTTCCTCGCTGCAGCACCCGATGGGAGCATCCCCATGGTGGCGCTTCCCACCGACATCAATGCCGACGGAATGGAGCGCTCCACGATCACGGCCGGCCCCGTGACCGACGCCTTCGGCAACCCCGTCAATGACGGCGAGCTCCTCACCGTGTCCACCGATCTAGGGACCCTCCTGCCCCCCGATGCCGACCCGGCCACCCCCGGGCTGCAGGTGGCGACGATGGGCGGGACGGCCAGCTTCGAGCTGCAGGCGGCCACGGTGACGGGAACGGCCACGGTGAGCGCGGCCTCGGTGCGGGGCAACGCCAGTGGCTCGGTGCAGGTGGGCTTCTCCGCCGGCCTGCCCACCGGGACCATCGTCCTCACGCCGGCCGATCCCACCCTCACCGCCGATGGGGTGAGTTCGACGACGGTCAGCTCCAGCGTGATCACCGACGCCAACGGCAATGCGGTGCCCGATGGCACCCGGGTGACCGTCTACGCCGATACGGGTCCCGTCCCGGGGAGCATCGCCACGCCGGATCTCGATCCATCGCTGCCCGGGGTGCAGATCGAGACCACGAACGGGACCGTCACCTTCACGGTCGTTGCTGGGACCACCGCGGGGACGATGACCGTGGCGGCGGCGACGGTGCAGGGGAGCGCCAGCGGATCAACCGATCTCACACTCCTTCCCGGTCCGCCCGCTGGTGCCATCCCGCTCGCCGCCGCGCCGGATCCCATCGTGGTGACGGGGACCTCGAGCCCCAATCCCGACCGCACCACGGTCACCGGCGGACCAGTCGTCGATGCGCACGGCAACACCGTCGCCGACGGCACCCTCATCACCGTCAGCAGCGATCTGGGCACCATGATCCTGACCCCCGATGCGAGCCCCGTCCTCGTGGGGCATCAGGTGGCCACGGCGTCTGGGATCTTCACCTTCGAGGTGCAGGCGGGGACCACCCCGGGCACGGCCACGGTGAGCGCCTCTGCCGGTGCGGCCAATGGGACGACGACCTTCCAGATCGATCCCGGCCCCCCCGCGACCCTCGCCTATGTCTCCGGCGACGGGCAGAGCGCGGTGGTGGCGACCGCACTGCCTGCGCCCTTCGTCGTCCGGGTCTCCGACCGCTATGGGAATCCGGTGAGCGGGGTCACTGTCGCCTACGCGGTCGTCTCCGAGCCCCCCGGTGCCACCGGGACCAGCATCCCCGCCACCGCCCCGACCGACGCATCGGGTGAGGCGCGCAACACCGGAACGCTGGGCACGCGCGCGGGCAGCTACCTGTTCCGGGCCAGCCTGGCGGGAGTCTCCGGCTCGCCGATCGACTTTGGTGCCACGGCGACGCCGGCGGCGCCGGCCTCGATACAGGTCACCGGACTGCCCGGGACGGTGACCGCCGGCCAGAGCCAGACCCTCACGGTGGAGATCGTCGATGCCTACGGCAACCGCGTCACCGACTACAGCGGTACGATCACCTTCAGCAGTGACGATCCCCAGGCGATCCTTCCCGCCGACTACACCTTCACTCCCGCCGACGGCGGCATCGCCACCTTCACCGTGGAGCTGCGCACGGCCGGCGCCCATACCGTGACCGTGACCGACACGGCGGATGGGACGGTGACGGGCAGCGATGGCACCACGGTCACCCCGGCGGCCCCCACCGCTCTCGTCTACGTGACCCCCGGCCGCAGTATCGAGGCGGGGCAGTGCTCGGCGGCAGTGACGCTCGAGGCCCGCGACGCCTACGGCAACACCTCCGCCGTCGCCGCGGACACGCCCATCGGCCTCGCCGCGACGCCGTCCGGGCTCACCTTCTTCGGCGACTCGGGGTGCAGCTCGGACCTGATGGGGACGGCGACGATCCCCGCCGGCTCGGCGCAGGTGAGCTTCTACTTCTCGGGGACGCAGACGTCGCTCTACGACGTGACGGCGAGCGGCCTCGGAACGAGCGCCGTGCAGGGCGAGGCCGTCACCCCCGCGCCGCCCGATCGCCTGGTGATCGTCACCCCAGCTCGGACCGTGACCGCGGGCGCATGCTCGCAAGCGGTGCAGGCGCGCTTCGAGGATCCCTATGGAAACGAGAGCCCGGTGCCCACCGACACCCTCGTGACCTTCACCTCGACCTCGCCGACCACCTTCTTCTTCCGGGACAGCACCTGCGGCACGAGCACCGCCGGCCGAACGGTCCGCGCCGGCCAGTCCCGGGTTGCCCTCTGGTTCTCGGACCAGACGGCGGGTTCGGTCACCGTCACCCTCTCGGCGACGGGCTACGCCTCCGACGCGCAGACGGAGACCATTCAGCCGGCAGCGCCCTCGCAGACGGTCTTCGTCACCGCTGCGCACACGATCGTCGCTGGCACGTGTTCGGGGGTGCTCACGATCGAGGTCCAGGACGCCTACGGCAATCCCGCTCCGGTGGCCGGTGACACCACCGTGAGCTTCGGGTCCGACTCGCAGGGGACCACCTTCTACGAGAGCGCCGGGTGCGGCGGGCCGGCGGTTGGATCGGCGACGATCCCCGCCGGCTCGACGCGCCTCGACTTCTACTTCAGCGATACCGTGGCGGGCTCACCGACGCTCACCGCCACGCCGGGCGGCCTCGCTCCGGCCTCACAGCAGCAGACGGTCACGCCGGGAACAGCCGCCACCCTGGAGGTCAGTGGCATTCCGTCGCCGGTGCGCGCCCTGGATCTCGTCGACGTGCAGGTGACCGCCCGCGACACCTACGGCAACGTCGCCACCGGATACCTGGGCACGGTGACCTTCACGAGTAGCGATGCGTCGGCGGGGCTGCCTGCGGACTACACCTTTACGGCCGGAGATGCCGGCGTCCATCTCTTCAGCTCCGCACTCAACTTCGTGGTCGCAGGCACGCAGAGCGTGACCGCCACCGACGTCGCCGACGGTGCCATCACCGGGACGCAGACCGGCATCCTGGTCACTGGTGCCGACATGAACAGCACCGTCACCGCGATGCCCTCGGTGGTGCAGGCCGACGGGGTCGACACCGCCACGGTGACCGTCTTCCTCGACGATGGACAGCCCGCGCCCGTCGTCGGGGCCAACGTGGCGGTGAGCAGCACCCTGGGGACCGTCAACTCGGTGGTCGACAACGGAAACGGCACCTACACCACGACGGTGCGCTCGACCACGGCGGGCACGGCCACCGTGGGCTTCACGGCCGAGGGGCTCTCTTTCAGCGCGACGGCGACGGTGGACTTCAACGCCGCGCCGGTGGCCAGCGCGGTCGCCGATGCAGAGGCCTTCCCCTTCGACACCCTCGTGCTCGATGCTTCGGGGAGCACCGATCCCGACGGAGACTCGCTCACCTACCTGTGGACTGCAACCCGGGACGGCAACCCGGTTGCCGGCTTCGCCCCCTGGGCAACCCGCACCTCACAGTCCAGCGCCACCGGTGCGACCGCGGTCTTTTACGTCGACCAGCCGGGCACCTACGTCTTCACCGTCGTCGTCAGCGACGGCCGCGGCGGCAGTGACACGGCGACCGCCACCACCACGGTGCCGAGCTTCGCCCTCGTGAGCTATGGCGGGAGTTCTCCCCGGGACACCCGGGCCCTCGCCGTGCGCCCCAGCGACGGCTACGTATTCATGGGCACCAACGGGAACGGGGGGCAGGTCTATCGCCCCGACCAAAGCGACGTGGTCGACCTTGGCTGTCTCTCGGGCAACAATGCATTCGCAGTTGCGGTCGACGGGGCGGGCACCCCCTATTTCGCCTTCGACGATGCGCCGGCGCTCGACCGGCTGGACAGCTTTGCTCCTGGATCGTGCAGCGTCACGCAGGCCACGCCACAGGCGAGCAATGGGACTAATCCGACGAAGACCCGAGATCTCACGGTGGGTGGCGGCGGGCTCTACCTCGCGACCAACAGGGACCTCTTCTTCTTCGATCCCGCCACCGATGCCTTCACCGAGTACGAGTTTGCTGCCTTCGGTGCCGACAACGACTATGCAGGGGTGCGGATCGATCCGGACGGCAAGCTGTGGCTCGCCAGCCGGACGGCCCCGTCGACCGATGGGATCCTCACCACGGCCCTGCCGCCGGATGCCAACGCGCCCCGCATCGACCTGGATCC
>CAYYHA010000243.1:0-6345 GCA_964471535.1 uncultured Myxococcia bacterium
TCCCAGCGCCGCTGCCTCCTGCGGCGCTGCCGCGGGGCGCTCCCCGGGCGCCGGGTGCACCCCCGTCCGAAGCGAGACCGGCGCCAGCCCCCGGCCCCGCGCCTGTCGCGCCTCGCCGGGCACCACCCGCTCCGCGTACCGGGTGGCATCGGCCACCCGCCAGACCCCGTCGTGGACGTACTCCGCCCAGGCGTGGAGCGTCGGCACGGCAGCCCCGTCCTCGCCCACATAGCCCACCGCCAGCCGCGCCGGCACACCGGCCGCCTGCAGGAGGAGGACGAGCACCCCGTTCTGTACGTCGCAGTCCCCCGCCCGCTGGGACGCGGCCGCAGCGAGAAGGGCTGCGGGGCCGCCTTGGCCAGGCGGCACCTCGAGCGACCCCGGCCGGTAGGCCAGCGTCCGGCCGACGTAGTGCGCAAGGAAGGCCACCCGCAGGTGGACCGGAAGTCCCTGCACCTGTGTCACCATCCTCCGGAACGGTTCGGGCAGCTCCGAAGGGGGCAGCGGCGGCAAAGCGGCAGGCGCCTGCGGGCCTTTCTCACGCACCAGCGGTGCGGTCACGTAGGCGAGGACACCCTCCGACTCGAGGCCGGGAGGGAAATCGGCGACCACCTCCCCTTCGGGCGTCTCCCACAAGGGGATCGCCTTGCCCTGGAAGGACGCCGAGACGACGCCGTATCCGGCGGGCACGGGCACTCGGATGGCGCCGCCCCGCCGGTTGAGGTGGATGCGGAGGCGGGTGGTCCCCAGCATGACCCGGGGCCGATGGGGCCGCCAGGTGGCGCGGTCCAGGGCCCGGGCGCCGGCGGTCGGATCGCGCATCCTCAGGATGCCCAGATAGATGCGCTCCCCCGCCGGCTCGTAGGCAAGCCCGATGGGCTGCTCCCACCGCGTCCCGGTGCCCAGGGGCCCCCGGTAGGCCGCCCCGAGGCCTTCGTAGGCCCCGATGGCCTGGGCCTCCGAGGCGGCGGGCTCGGGGAGGGCCGGCCAGGGGTCAGGGGCGCCGCCGTGCCCACGAACGAAGAGGCCGGCGGCGAGCACGGCCGCAAGAAGGAGCGCGAGGCCGGCGAGACGCACCGGCCGCCGCAGAAGCTCGAATTCGCCTAGGCGGTCGAGGACCCGCCGCCACCAGGGCTGCGGGCACAGCGCGGCGAGTTGGCGGCTGACGACGCGCTTCAGCTCGCGCTCGGCCAGGCCGACGAGACGCCGCAGAGCGGCGTCGCTTCGCGCATCGTCTCGGGAGAGCATCAGCTCGAGGCGCTCACTCTCGAGGATGGCCTGCGGCGCCAGGCCCTCGGGCAACAGATCGAAGTGAACGAGGCTGCGCGAGGTGGCCCGCTCGCTCGCGGAGAAGAGATCGCCGAGGGTCGCCGCCGACCGCACCCGGAGCCCGCGCGAGAAGAGCTCGATCCGCGGTGTCGAGGACAGCCCGACGACGCCCCGTTCCCGCCCGCGGCGAAAGGTGGAGGCCGGCGGCGGCAGCTCGAAGCGGTCCACGGCTCGGCGTCCGTTGACGGTGATCTCGACGGGCGTGCCCGGCCGGTCGAGCACCTCGAGAAAGCGGCCGTTTTGCCACACCGCTTCGAAGATCTTCCGCTCGAGATCGGGGACGGCCCCCGGGCGGACGAGTTCGACGCGGGTGCCGGGGTGCGCAAGCGCCGCTGCGCGCTGCTCGACCTCCACCGCCTCGAGTGCGCCTGCGATCTCGACCCGCCAGCCCATCCCCTCCCTCGGTCGCGAGGTGACGACGATGCGGGAGGGCTCGAACCGAAGCACGGACCAAAAGCCGACCCCGAAGCGGCCCACCTGGCGGCGATCACCCTCCTTGCTCGAAGCATAGAGGCGGAAGAGGTAGCGACGGGCGTGCTCGAAGCTCATCCCCTCGCCGTCGTCGGTGCAGACGATGCGTGTCTGTGCCTCCCCCGCGCTCACCTCGAAGGAGATTCGTCTCGCGCCCGCGTCGCGGGCGTTCTGCAAGAGCTCCCGCACGAAGACCCACGGGTCGGGCCCGTAGCGCGCCGCCTCGACGCGCGCACGGTCGAGGAAGCTCGTTCCCTGGGACAGGGCGTCGCCCATCCCTTCCATCATACCTGCTTGCGCCGCCGGCGCGGGCGCGGCGGGGAGGTGGCCGGGACGGCGGGTGCAGCGACGGCGCCCGCCGCCGGGGGGCTTTGCCGCGGCCGCCCGCTGCAGGCAGCTACCGCACCGTCACCGTCACGTAGTTGCGATCACCGGGGACGTAGCTCGCCGAGGAGAAGGCGTAGTTGTCGACGATGAGGAGCACCGTCTCTTCCAGACCGGTGTCGTTGATCCAGTTGACACTCACGGGGCCGGCGTCCGAGCTGCCGTCGAGGCATTCCTTCTCCGGTGGGGCACCATCGAGGTAGGCACAGTCGTTCATCGCCAGCCGAACGATCTCCGCCGCTGGGTCGGCGCCGCCCACGTCCGGCGTGCCCTCGGCGGCCACGCCGCTGACCTCCACGGTGAGGCTCGCGCCGTCGGGCACCGTCACGAAGAAGAAGGCATCGGCACCATCGTTGTAGTCGATGCAGCTGTTGCCCAGGGTGCTCGAAACCTCGTTTCCGTAGGCGGTCAGATCGAGGGCGAAGGTGGCCGAGCCGCTGATCGAGAGCGCGTTCTCGCAGAGGTCGGCCTCGCCCGCATAGACCGGGAGCGCCTCCCAATCGGCGTTCACCGTCACCTCGCCCGAGCCTTCCTCCGCCCGAACCCTCACCACCGCGAAGCCATCGGCCTGCGGGATCCATCCGGCACTCGCCGCTGCACCGGGTGCTCCCGCCGGGGCGGTGGCCACCTGTTCGAAGGCTCCCTCGCTCTGGAAGAAGAGATCCATGGAGAGGCGCAGACTCGCGTCGGATGCGGTCGCAGTGATGTTCACCCGCCCGAAGGCGTCCCCGAGCGTCACGGGGAAGGCGAGGTAGGCGACGTCGCTGCCCATCGCGTCGAGGAGGCCGGCGCTGCCCGCCGTGGAGATTTCGCCTTGCGCAGGCGCCAGCGCGCTCATGGGGACCACGTCGTGCCCGTTCGTCCGCAGCCGGAAGCCGTAGTCGCCGCCACCGGTCTCCTCCGGCGCCTCGTCGGCGACCACGATGAAGGCCGTCTGCGCCTGCTCGAAGTAGGCCCGAGCCGTCCCCGACCCGCGGGCGAGGATCTGCGTGTCCACGTCGGTGATGAAGAGCAGCGGCTGCAGGGCCGAGGGCATGCCCGTGGGCTCGGCCGTCGCCTCGAGGAGCGTGCCCGCCGGTACGTCGACGTAGTAGAAGCGAAGCCCGCCGCTCGCGCCCTCCTGCATCTCCAGGGTCTCGGGCAGGGCCACGCCCTGGATGAGGTCCGGATCGATCCGGATCTCGTAGCTCGGGTCGGCCGCCCCCTGCACCTGCGTGTAGTCGGGCACCAGGATGAGGTCGCCCGACCCGCCCGCCACGGGAAAGTCCATGCCCTCACCGAGCGGAACCGAAGTGAGCCACCGCATCTGCGCATCGAAGACCAGGATCTCCGCCCCTTCGAAGGCGGGATCGCTCTCCGTGGCCCGCACGCCGATGAAGCGTGCGTCGCTTGCGGGGATGCGCACCGCGGCGTCCGAGACGGTGCCGTAGCGACCCGTTTGGGTCAGGGGGAGTGGACGGGGCGAGAGCGCGCTGGGATCGAGGCTTCGGCGGCGCTCCACCGTCACGAAGTAGCCGAAGTCCGCCCCACCGATGGGCGGGCCGAAGAGGTTGGTGAGCACCCCCTGGTCCGTGACCAGGAGAAGGTACTCCCCGTCCTCGGGGAAGAGGATCTCCCGCGACTGCATCCCCGCGCGGCCCAGCGGCAGCGCACGACCGCTCCACCGCGAGTTCTCGTCGACGGGGAGTACGAAGACCAGGGGCATGGGCAAGCCGTCGCTCACTGCGCTCACCGCGAGGATCTCCCCTGCCTGCGCGGAGAACTGGAAGAGGTCCAAGTCCTGGTCGGGGCTTTGGTCGCCGTCGTGGTCGACCGCCTCGATGATCCCATGGAGGATGAGGCTGTCCCCCTCCGGCGGCAGCGAGATCGCCGTAGGGTGTCCGCCGAAGCTCGGATCGTCCTCCTCCGAGGCCTCCACCGGGGACTGGCGCGCGAGTGCCTCGGGTAGGCTGTAGCACACGCCGTCGAGGGCGACGGTTCCTTCGCCACAGATCGCCGCCAGATCGGGCACGCAGCGCTCGCCCTCCCGCGTGGTGCCCGCCTCGCACACCGAGTCGCCCAGGACACAGCGGTTGCCGTCCTTCACCGTACCGGGGCCGCAGGTGACCTCGGGCGCGGGGCCGGCGCAGCCGGCGCTGAGGCCGAGACCGGCCAGGGGGAGCAGCGCAGCGAGAGGAAAGCAGAGGTGGCGTCCATCCATTCGAGATCCCTCCGGTCCTGGGCGGCCGGCGTGTCTCGGCCACCGAAAGCAAGGTTCAGCCTCCCAGCGCCGAAGGCCGCAGGATCGCCGTGGGGACGCAGCCCCACGCCGCGCTGCCCGCCGGACGCCTCTCCCGCAGCCCCCACCCGAGGGCCGCTTCGTGATAGTTCGGCGGGAGCAGGCGGTCAATGTCGGCCGCGTCGCGGGCCCGGGCCCTTCGGCCGTCGCGACCGGCCCACGGCCGATTCGGTACGGCTTCCATGAACGCGGTCCTACAAGGCGCCCCGCCCCTCCGCCCCGCCCGGGGCCAGATGGCGCTCACCGTCTGGCTCTTCCAGCGCGGCCTCGCGCTCGTCTACCTCATCGCATTCGCTTCCTTTCTCGTGCAGGCCCCTGGCCTCGTGGGGCCACGGGGCATCCTCCCTGCCTCCGAGTTCGGGCGTCCCGCCTTCCTGCTCGGGCACCTCGACGGCGGTGAGGTCATCGCGGTGGCCTGGGTCGGTCTCGCCGCCGCGGCCCTGCTCTTCGTGGGGCTGTGCCCGCCGCTCCTCGCCGCCGCCGCGTGGCTCGCGTATGGGGCGGTGGTCCGCGGGGGCAGCCTCTTCATGGGCTACCAGTGGGACGCCCTGCTCCTGGAGAGCGGCTTTCTCGCGATCTTCCTCTTCCCGCGCGAGCTTCTGCGCCTGCGCCCGGGGCCGCCCCCCGAAAGGGTGGCCCTCTGGCTCGAACGCTGGCTGCTCTTTCGGCTGCTCTTCCTCTCCGGAGTGGTCAAGCTCGCCTCGGGGGACCCTGCCTGGCGCGACTTGAGTGCGCTCGAGTACCACTTCTTCACGCAGCCCTTGCCCATGTGGACGAGCTGGTACGCCCACACACTCCCTCGCTGGCTGCTCCACGCCGGTACGGCCGTCATGTTCGTCATCGAGCTCGTCCTTCCCTTCGCCATCTTCCTGGGGCGACGTGGGCGACAGGTGGCGTGCGCCGGCTTCGTGCTCCTGATGATGGCCATCGCGGCGACGGGAAACTACGGCTTCTTCAACCTGCTCACCTGCGTGCTCTGCCTCTTGCTCCTCGACGATGCCGCGCTCCTCGCCGCCCTGCCGCAGCGGCTCCGGCGGCCCGTCCTCCTCTTCGCCTGTGGCGCCCGACCTCGCCCCCGCCGCCTCGGCCCACTGCTCCGTCTCGGCGGCGTTGCCGCCTTTTCCGTGACCCTGGTCCTCTTTCTCTCCACGCTCGGGCTGTGGACCCACCCACCCGCCTGGGTCGAGGCTTGGGTGCGAGCCGCGCGGAGTACCGGCGCGTTCCACACCTACGGACTCTTCGCCGTGATGACCAAAGAGCGGCCCGAGATCATCCTCGAAGGATCGGATGACGGCATCACCTGGCGCCCCTACGCCTTCCGCTACAAGCCCGGCGATCCGGGGCGCCCCCCCCCGGTCGTGGGGCCCCACATGCCCCGCCTCGACTGGCAGATGTGGTTCGCGGCGCTGCGGGGATGTCGCCGTGCCGGCTGGTTCGTCCGCTTCATGGAGCGACTGCTCGAGGGCTCGCCCGAGGTCCGCGCCCTCCTCGCCCGCGATCCCTTCGTGGATCACCCGCCGCGCTATCTGCGCAGCCGCCTCTATGAGTACCGCTTCTCCACACCGCAAGAGCGCGCCCAGACCGGCCAGTGGTGGGTTCGCAGGCCCGCCGGCCTTTTCTGTCCCGATGTGACACAGGTGGACGGCCGCATCACCGCGGTCCGCTTGCCCGAGCCCCCTTTACCGTAGGCCGCCTCGCGTGTCGCCGGCGGACAGCGGCTCCCCGATGCGCTCGATGCGGATCCGTGCCGGGCCCGTATCGTCCTCCGGGACGAAGTCGGGAAGCCAGAAGTAGAGGCGCCGGAACCCCTCCACCACAGTCCATTCGCCGTCCTCGAGCACGCCTAGGTAGCTGTCGAAGTCGAGGGCACGCTCCGCCGCCTC
>CAYYHA010000244.1:0-6324 GCA_964471535.1 uncultured Myxococcia bacterium
TCCCCACTCAGGGCCACGACCGCCTCCCCGCCCGGGTCGTTGCTGCGAATCTCGAGCTCTGCCGCGTAGCTGCCGACGGCCTGGGGCGCGAAGCCCACCTCGACCTCGACCTCCCCGGCCGGCGGAATCGAGGCGGGCGCCTCGGACCCCGGTGCCACGAAGGCGGCTGCGCCGTCGCCTGTGACCTCGAAGCCCTCGAGGGCCAGTGGGGCCGTCCCCGTGTTCTTCAGACGCAGGCGCTCGGTCGCAACCGTCCCGATGGCCGTGATCCCAAAGTCGAGGGCTCGCGGCTGGACCTCGAGCTTCGGGAGGAGCTGGTCCACGCCCCCGTCACAGTCGCAGCCCCCTGCCACGACGGCCGCCAAGAGACCAGCGGCCAGCCCCAACGTCCCCGCGCGCGGCGGTCCTCGTCTTCTTCGCATCGTCTGTCCCCTCCAGGAAGCGGCCTTGGCTGGCGCCCACGGCGCGGCGCTGCCCCAAAGGATGGCACCTAGGCCCACAACTTGACACATCTGCGCCGCTTGTCGTACCTCCGACCCAAGGAGAAGCGCACGAGAGCATCCCGTGCCTCGAGAACGATACCGTGCCTCCGCACGCTCGTACCGAGGGAACCATCACGGACACGGGACGCACCATGGACCCAGCGCGCTCACCTCGAAGCGCGCGAAGACGAGGGGCAGACCCGACCCGCAACGGAGACAGGATGGCTGGGACCGACAAGCGCAAGCAAAGCCTCTACTTTCCCGAGGACATGCTCAAAGAGATCCAGGAGGAGGCGGCCAGGCAAGACCGCTCCTTGTCCTGGGTGGTCCAGCAGGCCTGGCGCATCGCCCGCAGCGAGATCATGAAGTTCCCCTCGGTGAACGACGTCCTCGGCGGTGCCGACGACCCGAGGGGACGCGAGGAGTAGCGGGCCCGGACCGCCGCCTCCCGCCCCTCACTCGCAGTTGACCTGCTCGATGCGCCCCAACGGTGGCGGCACGTAGGGGGCGTCCTCGCTCGAGTTGAGCGAGAGGTAGTCCTCGACCACCTCGAAGCTGAACTTCCCCAGGCTGTGGAGGGGCAGCTTGTCGGCAAAGGTCACATATCCGTCGTTGCCCTGAGCGAGGAAGTCGTTGGTCGCCACCCGCCAGACGGTGGTGTCGTCGCCGCGCAGGAGATCCACACCGCCGAAGCGAAGGCGCGTCACCCGCTCCCCGGCCTGCACGATCTGCCCGTCGGCCACCCGCTGAGGCGTGCGCGAGCAGTCCACGGTGAGCTCCACGCCCTGCGAGACCTGCAGGAAGAAGCCCCGCGAGGGGTCCTCGGGGTCACCCAGCGCCGAGACACTGTGCTCGAAGACCTCGTACAGCTCCCGGCTCGTCAGCTCGAGCACCACCACCCGGTTGGTGAAGGGGAAGACCTCCCGGAGGTCGGCGCGGCGCAGCGGTGGAGGGTCGGTGTCGTCACCAGGCAGGCGCTCCACCGGAGCGCAAAAGCCCTCGTCCCGGATCCCACCGGCATTCTCCACCGCAGCGTCGACCGGTGGCACCACGGGCCGATAGTTGGGGTTCTCTGCATCGTTGAAGGCATCGAGGTAGGCGTCCGTGATGAGATCCCCGATCTCGGTCTCCTGCGTGCGCACGTATTCCTCGTCGACGCTCAAGTCCTCGGCCAGGTAACCCACGATGCGATCCGGGTCGATGAGGTCGGCGGGGGCGGCGCACTCGTCGTTGAAGACCACGCAGCCGCTGCCCAGCACCACGAGCAGCGGGGCGATGAGGAGGATCCCGTCTCGCCGTCCGAGCGCCATCAGAAGGTACTCCGTAGGGTCAGACGCGCGGAGAGGCCCGGACCGGGCAGGAGACCCGGCACGCGGTCGGGGCGGGGCACGTCGTCCTGGTAGGGAACGTCGAGGGCGTTCTGCACCGACAGGGCCACGCTGAAGACGCCCCCGATGGGGGTGGTACGCAGAGTGAAATCGAGCAGCGCATAGGGCGGGATGGCAAAGCGGCGCAGCGCCTCGAGCGAGGAGCGCGCGAGATTCCTCCGCTCGGCGCCGAGGAGCGCCCGGGCGTGGAGATCGAAGTAGGCACCGAGACCCACGTTCGCCTGGAGGATGAAGCGAAGCTGCGGCACGTCGGTGAGCAGGTTCCGGCCCGGCGGCGCCTGCGTGTCGATGCCCCGGAACCAGGCCCCGCCGATCGACAGCCAATCGCGCGGCCCGAAATCCACGCGGCCCTCCCCTTCTGCCCCGAAGACGAGGATCGCGCCGTCCCGGTTGAACAGCGGCGTGACGTTGCCCGTGAGGTCGACCGCTTCGATGCGGCCGAGAAACTGGTTCGCAAAGGCGTTCGCCCGCAGCCGAACCCGGTGCGAGCCGGCCGCGAAGCGGTGCTCGGCGCCCAACTCGGCGGTCTGGATGCGCACCGGATCGAGGGTGGGGTTCCCCTCGAAACGCCCCCGCGCCAGATCGTTCTCGGGGAGCTGACTGGTCAGTTCCTCGAAAGTGGGCACCCGGTAGGCGGTGCCCGCCAGCGCCTTGAAGGTCCACGCCTCCGACGGGGACCAGACGAAGCCGAGGCGGGGGTTGATCGAGACCGCCAGGCCCTGCTCACCGGGCGGCGCCGCGGGATCGTCGCGCCCCACCCCGCCGAGGAAGAGGTCGCCGCGCAGGCCCGCAACGAGATCGAGATCCTCACCGAGGCGCCATTGATCCTGCACGAAGAGACCGATGGACAGCCGCTGCGTCAGGCCCTCGGCCGGGGGCGAGATCCCCGGCGGCGTCGCCGGCGCATCGAGCTTCTCCCCTGCGGGCCCCACGTCGAGCAGATAGGCGTACTCGAGGAGCCCCCCCTGCTCGAGGCTCGAGCCCACGGTGAGCACGTTGCCCGGGAAGAGTTCGAAACGGCCCGTCAGGTCGAAGCCCGCCGACGCGGTCTGGTGGCGGGTGATCTCGAAGATGCCCCGCTCGAAGACCGCCTGGCCGGTGTCGTAACCCTCGGGGGTGATCTGGAAGCGGCGGCGTACGTCCTGCAGGTCCCCGCGGAGGCGGAAGGTCAACTCCCCCGAGTCGAGGGCCAGCCGGTAGGAGATGTCGCCCAGGAACACCGACCAAAGGAGCCACGAGTTGGGCCCCACCACGTCGAAGGCACCGAGGAGGGCGCGCCGGTCCTGGTGGATCGCGCGCAGCGACCAGGTGATCTCGCCGCCGGGCGCGGCGTGGGTCCCCCGCACCGCCCCCTGGACCAGGGCGTGCCCGTCGTCGACGTGCCCCGCGCCGGAGTCCCGGAAGGCGTCGGTCTCCACCGGCTTCGAGTAGCCCTTGCCCCCCTCGAAATCGATCTCGAAGCGGAGCCGGCCTCGCCCCAGGTCGAGCCCGTAGCCGGCATGTGCGCTGCCCACGCCGAAGCTGTCGATGGAGCCCGCCAGCGAGAGCCCCCCGCGGCTGGAGGGCACGAGGTTCACCACCGCGAGGAAGGCGCCGGTGCCGTAGAGGGCGGATCCCGGGCCGCGGATCACCTCCACCCGCTCGAGGTGCTCCACCGGCAGCTCGTAGAGCTGCCGCGCATCGTAGAGGTTGCCCAGCCGGTGGCCGTCGTAGAGCAGCAGCACCTCCGCATCGCTGCGGATGCCCCGGACCGCCAGGCGCCAGAAGCCCTGCACGTCGCGGGAGACCTCGAGGCCCGGGATCGTCTTGAGCACCTCCACGAGGGTGCGTGCGCCCATGGCCCGCATCTCCTCGTCCGAGATCACCGACACGATGGCCGGCGCGCGGGTGACGCTCTGGCTGTCCAGGGTCGCCAGAGTCACGGGATCCTCCTGGGTGAAGAGCGCCAGCTCCTCGAGGAGTTCGTTGTCCTCGGCCGGGGCTGCGGGTGGAGCGGCGCGCGCGGGTGGCCGGCGCGGGGGCGCCCGGTCGGATTGCGCCGGCGGGGCGTGGGCCGGGGGCGGCGGTGCCTCGGCGGTGTAGAGCGCCGCCTCCTCGTCCTCTGCCTCCCGTGGCGTGGCCCCAGGCGTCTCAGGAGGCGGGGTCGACTCCGTGCGACTGGCGGGCGGCGCGGCGCGTCCTTCCGTTGCCACGGGCGCGGTCGCGCCCTGAACGGGCACCCGCTGCGGCGCCTGCGCCGAGGCGAAGATGGCCTGCCGGGCTCCGCTGGCCGAGCGCACCTCCACGTAGTACTCGAGGAAGGGCGGCGCGACGTCGCGTCCGGGGATCACCGCCTGCCACGTGTCACCGAAGGCGGCGCGCACCGGCACCCGCCGGTAGCCGGAGGTCGCAGCGGATCGGTAGACGACATCGACCTCCTGGCCCTTGCCCAGCCCGATCACCGAGCCCGCGAGGACCAGGTCGCTCCCGGCCGGCTGCACCTCGGGCGGCGTGTGGAGGAACGCCACCCAGCTCTGCGCCGAGGCCGGTGCGGCCAGGAAGAGAGCGACGACGCAGAGCAGGCGGCCATGCCAGGAGCGGAGGGAAACCCTCATCTCGCGGCATGTTCCCCGGCTCCTGGCTCTGCTGTCAACGCGGCGGGCCCCGACTCGGCGGCGGGCAGCGGAGGGGGCCGGGGCATCTCGAAGCCAGGATAGTGGCGCCAGGCCCCGGGATTCAGGCGGGCGAAGAGCGCATCGGTGGCGGGGTCGTCGAAGTTCGCCGGGTCGCGATACCGGGCCATGAGCCGGCCCAGGATCCAGACCGTGCGCACCGTCTCCGGGACCTCCCGGAGGATCGCCAGCCACAGGCGCAGGGGGGAGAACTCGGGCACCTCGGCGGGATCCGCCGGCGCATAGCCGTAGGCCGCCATGGCGCGCCGGCAGAGCCACTCGATCTTCCGCAGGCGAAGCGGCGGGAGCGACGCCCCTGCCGCCCGGCCCGTGGCCACCGGCCGCGCCGCGCCGGCCAGCCAGGGCAGTGGGGGCGCACCGTCGTGGTGCGGCGGGTGGGCGCTGTGCTCGAGGACTCGGGGGTCGAAGGGCTCTCCCACGAAGTCGAGGACCCGGCGTAGGGTCGGCTCCGGCTCGGCGACGAGGTCTTCGAGGCGGACGCGCAAGAGGCGCTCCCGGTAGGCCTCGGTGGCCCGGAAGTCGCCCTCGTAGAGGAACGCGTTGGCGAGGTCGGCCCCGCTCGCCCAGGGCATGCGCGCCAGCGAGGGCAGTGTGCCCCGAGGATCACGCACCACGTGGACGACCCGAGCCTCGGGGAAGTCGGCGTAGATCTGCGCGAGGTGGCTCGCATGCCCTGGCGTCTTGTCGCCGAAACGCGCCTTGCCCTCGCGCTCGGCGAGGCAGCGCATCACCGTCTCGAAGACCGCCGGCAAGGCCTCGGGCCGATCCGGCGCGCTGGGCAGGCGGCGAAGTACCTCGGCGGGGTCGAGGCGCTGCCACCGGAAGGAGAAGGTGCGGAAGAAGTAGCGGACGAAGGAGGCGGCATCCCGCCTGCGGCCGGCGAGATCCCGCCACACGTAGAAGGAGAGCTCGTGGGCGATGTGGATCCGCGGGTGGGCGCAGAGCACGCGGCGGAGCAAGGTGGTGCCCGAGCGTCCGGTCCCGACCACGAAGATGGGGGCTGACTCTGCCACGTCGATCCCGTGCGGAGCCTACTACTGCCGGGCACGCCCCGTCGCCTCCCCGGCGTCGGTCGCGCACCGCCGCTTCGGGCAAGCCCACCCCGCCGGGGGCGCTTTGACGAGGCCTCGAGGCAGCGGGTACAACGGCATCGACCCTCCCCACTGGAGCGACCGGTGTCCGATCCCACCGTCGGCCTGGAACAACTCGAAGCGGCCGTCCGCGCCGATCCCGGCTCGCCGGCCTACGCGACCCTGGCCGAGCGCCTCATCTCGATTGGGCGCTACCAGGATGCCGTGCACGTCTGTGAGGCCGGTCTCGCGAGGAATCCCCTGGCCCGGGGCCGTCTCCTCCTCGGAGAGGCGCTGCTCCTCCTCGGCGAGGTGGAGCGGGCGTTCGACAGCATCGAGCACGCGGTGGCCGAGCTGCCCGGGGACCCACGGGCCTTGCGCGCCCTTGGCGAGGCCCACCTGCGCACCGGCCGGCCCGACCTCGCAGAGCAGGTGCTCCTCGAATCGGCTCGGCGGGACCCCTCCGACCCCCGGACCCTGGACCTCCTCTCGCAGGCGCAGCAGCGCGAGGGGATGACCCAGCCCCTACCCGCGCCGCCTGCCTCCCTCTGGGAGACCGCGGACGAGACGGCCACCGGCGGGGCACCCGCGCCCGGCCCTTCCGGGGGGCCGTCGCTCGGCCTCGCCGGGCCCGCCGGCGCCGGGGAGGCCGAGCCCACCGAGGCCGCCGCCGGTGCCGGCGGCTGGGCCGCAGGGGAGCTCGACCTCGATC
>CAYYHA010000245.1:0-6323 GCA_964471535.1 uncultured Myxococcia bacterium
CGTGGGCTTCGCGCTGGCGATGTTCCGCCTGCGGGGGGACCTGGAGGCGGGCGTCGGGGGCGCCCATGCGGCGGCGGGCACGGCCGCGGCGGAGGCGGAGGTGGGCGGCGGCAAGCGGGCGAAGAGGAAGACTGCTCCGCAGGAGAGGCCGCGGCGGCGGAAGAAGGCGCGGCGGCGGTAGGCCACGCGCCCCGCGGGCCGGGGGCGCCCGGAGCAGGGCGCCTGGAGCAGGGCGCCCCATCCCGCCCAACGAAGCGCGGGCCGCCCGGAGGCGGCCCGCGCGGGGACGGCGATGCGGCCGCGTGCTGTCAGCGCATCTCCGGATCGATGTCGGGTGCGTCCACCTCGTCTGCGTCGATGGTGTCGGCCTCCGCCTCGGCCAGCAGCGCGTCCAGCTCGGGGTCCGCATCGTGGGCGGAGTCGATGACCTCCTCGGGCACCTGGTCCTCCCCGAAGCCACCGCAGCTCGCCGCATCGGTCACGTCCCCTTCGTTGGGGTCCTCGGCGTCGTTGTCGCCGAAGGTATCGAGGTAGGCGGTGCGCCGGCCGTCGGCGTCCCAGCACTCGTGCGCCGTGCCCAGGACCTGTGCGGGTGGAGGCAGGGCATGGGCGATGAGGGCGTCGGCGCGCCCGCCCTGTCCGGTGCGCCACAGGACCCGCATCGCGAAGAGTTCGGTACCTGCCACCGGCGGCACGTCGCCCGGGAGCAGATCGCCGTAGAACACCGCGCGCATGCGCCCGCCCTGGCCGGGGAAATGGATGATGTCGGAGCCGTAGGTGAGGGGTGTGGCCTCGGGGTCACCGCGGTCCTTCACGTTCAGGTAGAGGATGCGCCGGCCACGGGCGTCGGCGCGGTGGATGGCGAAGACCACATGGATGGACCCATCGCTGTTCGTCGAGTCGAAGAGGTCGCTGATGTTGCTAAGCGAGATGTGGAGGCGGCCTCCGCCGACGCGTGGGGCGAACTTGATGAAGATGCCGGTCATCAGGCCCTTCCACGGGGCGCCGGCACCCTCACGGGCGGCGAGGAGATAGCGCACGCGCCGCTTGTTCACTCGCAGCACCAGGAGGCGGACGTCCTTCCCGTCGGACTGCCCGTCCCAGATCGCATAGGCCTGTCCCTGGCGGTTCCTGCCCGCGAGATCGGGCTCCCGGCTCTCGACGATCGCCTTGAGGAGCCCAAGGGCAGAGCGGATGTGGCTGTTGGTGTCGCTCACCTGCTGCTGCGCCGACAGCAGGAAGGTGGCGGGGTCCCCGACCATCGCGGCGCCCGCCGAGCTGCCGTCGTCGTAGAGCAGCGCGTCGACGTCCACCACGTCGTCGAGGCCCACCGGAGCGTCGGCTCCTTCGCCTCCGCCGCCAGTGCCGCCGCAGGCAGCGCCCAGGAACACAACTGCAGCCACGGAAAGGAATCGCTTCATCTCTCGCCTCCGTTTCGGTTGGGGGAGCAGCCTCGCTGCTCTCTACCCTCACCGACACGGCAGGCCTCGCCGGCGTAAAAATTTTTTCAGCGATTCCAGGTGATTGTGACGAAGGTCACGCCCAAACCGCAGGATGCGGGCGCCCGCTCTCCCGCCCCTCGTGCTGCGCGCGGCTCGCCCCGCCTACTGCAGCGCCGGTGGGGTCCAGGCGCCGTCCCCGTCGGCGTCCACCTCGATGGGGTTGGTGATCGCGTACGGCGGTCCGCTCGTGGTCACCGGATACATGTCCCCCTCGCCGACGACCTCCACCACATACCAGGCGTCCGCCTCCGGAGAGGCGCTGAGCGTGCCGTCGAAGCGGACGACGCCTTCGGCGCCCGAGAGATCGACCGTCTGGATGGGCTCGCCGTTCTCCCACAGATGAAGGGTCGTCACCGTCATCCACTCGGGCGCCTGCACACGCACGTGGAAGGTGACCGTTCCATCCTCGTCCACCTGTGTCCTGCCTCCCAGGCCCGTCCCGTCCTTGGCCGTGAACTCCACGAAGGGGCCGCAGGAGACGAAGAGCTGGCGGCTCTGGACGGGGGGAACGAGATCGAAGTGGTTCCCCCGCAGCGCGCTCTTGTCGAGGCGGATCCAGTTGCGCGGGGTGCCCACCACCCGGGATTCGGTGTGGGTGTCGGAGCCGGAGGCGAGCGTCTTCTTGTGGCCGTGGTTGGTCAGGCCGATCCAGTCACGCAGGGTCTCCCCGTTGCCGCCGGTCTTGCGGCAGTTGCCGTTGAGCACCTCGATGGTGTCGAAATCGAGGGTCCACTCGCGTTCCTTCTCGACCGCGTCCCGCTCCGCGTCGAGACCCACGTAGGTGAAGTAGCCGCTGGCCGGCGCGCCTCGGGGATGGTTGATCTGCAGCACCACGTCCCCGTCGTGCTGCGTGCGGATCGCGTGAAAGAGTTCCTGCGGCGTCTGCCCATGCTCGAAGACCGCGCCCCAGTTCGGCTTCTCGGGGTCCCAGACGAGGGGGAAGGCGTTGAAATGGCCGTAGGCGAAGGTGGTCACCTCCTGGCCCGGGACGCCCACCACCGTCTGGCCGAGCCCGAGTGCCTCGGCCGTGGGCTTCAGGCCGGCGGCCACGACATGCTCGGTGAGGATGGGGGCATCGAGGTCCTCGGTGGCCGCTTGCCGGGCGCGGATGGCGTAGGGCACGTAGCTGTCGGGGCTGCGGATCGCATGGATGTGGAAATCGCTGCTCACCCAGCCCGTGGTGTCGACCACCTTCTCGAGGGTGAAGGTGAGCGTTGCCGTCTCACCCGGGGCCACGGACACGGTCGTCTCGTCGATGGTGTAGGAGAAGCCGCGGGTGGCCACCGCCCGATAGGTCCCTGCGGGGAGGCGCACCGAGTCGCCCTCGGGGTCGGTGACGTAGGCGTAGGCGCTCGCCGGAGCGACGTCCCAACCGAAACGCACGTCCTCGGGCGCATAGGGCAGGGGGGTTCCCTCTTGGGGTAGGAAGGTCACCCGTGCGGG
This sequence comes from uncultured Myxococcia bacterium, assembly GCA_964471535.1. GTDB lineage: Bacteria > Myxococcota > Myxococcia > SLRQ01 > SLRQ01 > CAYYHA01. The sequence goes on from CAYYHA010000245.1 coordinate 2,946, forward strand.
AACGGGGGAGCCGTCCGGGTCCTTTACCTGCAGGTGGATCTCGGCGGCGGCCTCGAGGGCGGGCTGTGCGAGGCCCACACCTCCGTCGGGGACGGTCACGGCGACGGGCGGCGCCGGTGCGTGGCCGGGGGCGTAGGCCTCCACGGTGTAGTCGCCCGGGTCGAGGGCGATCTCGATGCCACCTTGGCGGTAGGGCACGATCGAGGCGACCCCGCCGGTTCCGTCGCGCACCGCGATCCACGCGCTTTCGGGTGCCGCGGTCGGGGGCAGGCCGAGCTCCACCTGCAGGCGGCCGGCGACCTCGACGCCCAGGGCACGCCAGTAAGCCTCGTCCAAGCCGGCGGCGCCCCGGTCGGTCACGACGAAGTCATACTCGAAGCGGGTCGACTGCCCTGCCTCCAGCGTGAACGGCGTCTGACTGTAGGCGGTCACCGCCTTGTAGCCGTAGAGGGTGGTGAACGCGTCGTCGCGGGAGATGAACGCGTAGCTCGGGCCGGCACCCACCGAACCGAGGTAGGGCAGGACGCCGCTGGCCTGCAGGTCTCGGAAGCCGACGCCCGGCACATAGGGGTGGGCGCCATCGCCCTGGCTGTTGAGGATGAAGGGATGTGCCACCTCTGCGGGCTCGGTGCCGTCGTTCTCCAGGGTGATGGCGAGCTCGAGCACGTTGGAATCGGGTTCGAGGACGTAGTCGTAGGTGACTTTCAGATCGATGTCCGGCGTGTCGATGAGGGCGCGGATGAGATCGTCGGCGAAGGCGAAGGGCTCGATCCGACCCGTGAAGCGGACGTGGGCCGCCTCGCCGTTCGTGCCATCGTTCAGGATCTCGACCGTTTCGGGCCGGAAGATGCGCAGGTTCCACGAGAAGATGGTCTCGCCGAAGCGGTCGTTGCCGGGGCCGTCGTGGATCACGTCCGCATCGGCCACATTGCCGCCCCAGTACCGGTAGCCGCTCGCCCGCCGGACGCCCTCGATGATGAAGGCAGCCTCGGCGTTGTACATCTTGATGTCGCCGAGCACGCCGTCGGCCTTGGGGCCGCCGATGAGGGCCGCGCGATCGGTCACCACGCCGGCGCGGACCTCTCCAGGGCCCAAGGGGGCCGTCAGGTCGATCTCGGCCGGCGGCGGCTGTGGGGGCTCGCCGCAGCGGAGGACGAGGCCGCCCCCGAGGAGGAGCAGGACGGGGAGCAGAGGACGAAGCCGACGCAGAGCCATGGTTCGATTCTCGCACGGCGCCTCGGCGGCGGGTACCCATCTGTGGCCTTACCGATGGACCCCTCGCCGGGGGGAGGCGGGGGCTGCCCGCGGCCGCAGCGGAGGCGGCGGGCGTGGGGCGGCCTTCAGCGGGGTGTCGATTCCGGCGTGCCCTCCGCCCCGGTGCCGGGTCCCGCGGCCTGCCGCTTCTGCCAGCGCAGCTTCAACAGCTCGACGCACACCGCATAGCCCATCGCGAAGTAGACATAGCCCCGGTTGAGGTGCGCACCGAGGCCCTCTGCGACGAGGAGCACCCCGATCATCAGGAGGAAGGAGAGGGCGAGGAGCTTCATCGACGGGTGCCGGTTGACGAAGTCGCCGATCCGCTGCGCGAAGAGGAGCATGATCAGGACCGCGGCGACGATGGCGGCAATCATGACCCAGAGCTCCTCGACCATGCCCACGGCGGTGATCACCGAGTCGAGGCTGAACACCACGTCCAGCGCCATGATCTGCCCGACGACCGCGGCGAGCCCTCCAGGGCCCCCGCGGGGCGGTGGATCCTCCGGGCCGCCCTCGACTTTGTCGAAGATCTCGATGGCGCTCTTCGCCATGAGAAAGAGCCCGCCGCCGACGAGAATGAGGTCGTGGCCCGAGACCGCCCGCCCGAGGACCTCGAACAAGGGGTCGGTGAGCCCCATGACCCAGGAGAGGGCGAGGAGCAGCGCGATGCGGCTCAGCATCGCCGCGCCGAGGCCCAGGCGGTAGGCGCGGGCCTGCTGCGAGCGGGGGAGCCGCCCGCTGAGGATGGCGATGAAGACGATGTTGTCGATGCCCAGGACGATCTCGAGGGCCGTGAGCGTGGCGAAGGCGATCCAGGGTTCCGGCCGGAGCAGTGCGTCCATCGTGCGCCCTCCTTCCTTCCCCAGAGCTCAAGGGCGCGCCGTGGCGCCACCCGATGGCGGGTCGCCGGCGGCCCGACCGCAGGCGGCGGCGGTGATGGGGGCGCAGGCCGCGCGGGTGCGTCGTGGGCACCGCCTGCCACCCTTCCTCCCGGACGCGTTCACCTGCGCCACTGTAGGCAGCTCCGCCGCCTGGGTCCACAGCCGTTTCGCGGGCCACCGCCCGCCGGGGTGGAGGACGACGGCAGAGCGGGCACGGGGCCAGGCGCTCGGCGCGCTCACCCGGCCCAGACCACCGGGTCCCCGACCCGGATCAGACCGCCTTCGAGGACCTCACCAAAGACGCCGCCGCGCCACTCGGGGCGCAGGGCCGCCTCGAGCCCGGGGTGGACCTCCTCCATGCGGTGGCACGGCGTCGTCTCGCCTCGGACGAGGAGCCGGCAGGGACCCAGTTCGAGGAGGCGTCCCACCGTCTCCGCCAGGTCGAGGCCACGGATGAGCACGTTGGCGCGCCGCAGGGCGGGATCCAGGTTCGATGCTCCGGCGCCTCGGGTCGCCGCCCGCCACGCCTCCTCGGCAAGGACCGTCACCTGCCGCTTCCCGCCCTGGTTCGCGTTGCCCTCGATGCCGCGCCCGGCGACGAGCCGCAGCTCGGGCACCGGCTGCATGGGGGCCCGGCGCGCGGGCTTGAGGTAGAGGGCGACGATCTCGGCCATGGCGAAGCTGTGCCACAGGGGAGGCGTTCGGGGAAAGGGTCTTTCCGCTTCGCGCCCGCAGGCGGCGGACGGCACGCTGGGGGGGCGGTGCCACCCGATGGCCGCAGGGAGGCCGGGGGGCGCAGCCGTCAGGGTGAAATGGCAAGCGCCGTCGCGCGTAGCCATGCCGATGCCCCCCGAACTCAAGAACCCCGGTCTCGCTGCCGTGCTCTCCCTCGTCGTCCCCGGTGTGGGGCAGATCTACAATGGGGAGTTCCTCCGCGGCATCTTCTGGCTCATCGTGACCCCTGGCTTCTGGATCGGCAGCGGAGGTCTTCTGGGCTGGATCTGCCACCTCATCGCCGCGTTCACCGCCTACCGCCGGGCGAAGGTGATCAACCGGCGGCTCCTGACCGGCGGGAGCGGCTGGTTGGTGCCCCGCGGCGGGCAGCCGCCCTCAGGGCACCTTGGGTCCGCCTAGCCAACAGGCACGAGAGGCCGGGCCCCGGGGGGGCTCCGGCCTCTCGGGTGTTGCGGGGGGAGGATTTGAACCTCCGACCTTCGGGTTATGAGCCCGACGAGCTACC